>NZ_JBEORG010000039.1:0-57103 GCF_040302145.1 Spirillospora sp. NPDC127506
ACTCAACAACAAGGTCGCGGTTCCAAAGAGCCAGCCCCACCGGCAGCGTCTACATCCCTAGTCTCACTGGGTTCCAGGGGGTCGCCCCCCTGGGCCAACACCTCCCCCTGGGCAAACACAGCCCCCTGGGCCAACACCTCCCCCTGGGCCAACAGCGCCTTACCTCACTCCGTACAGGTGTTCCAGCGCCAGCTGGTCCAGGTGTTCGAAGGCGGTGCGGCGGGCGCCGAGGGTTTCGGCGTCGGCGGTGGCGCTGCGGACGGCGCGCCAGTCTTCGCCGTCGGCGAGGGTGGGCTGGGCGAGTTCGGCGACCTTGGCCTGGCGCAGGGCGTCCTGGACGTCGGGGTCGGCGCGGAACGCGCGGACCTTTTCGCGCAGGATGAGCCAGTTGCGCATGCAGGCGGCGGCCGATTCCCACACGCCTTCGTCGTCTTCGGTGCGCGGCGGCTTGAAGTCGAAGTGGATGGGGCCGTCGTAGTCGCTGTTCTCGATGAGGTCGACGACCCAGAACGCGCCGCGCGCGTTGCCGGCGCCGAAGCGGAGGTCCTGGTCGTAGCGGGGACCGTTCTGCCCGTTCAGGTCGATGTGGAAGAGCTTGCCCTGCCACAGCGCCTGGGCGAGTCCGTGGGCGTAGTTGAGCCCGGCCATCTCCTCGTGGCCGACTTCGGGGTTCAGGCCGACCTTGTCGGCGTGTTCGAGGGTCTGGATGAAGGCGAGGGCGTGGCCGATGGTGGGGAGCAGGATGTCGCCGCGCGGCTCGTTGGGCTTCGGCTCGATCGCGAAGCGCAGGTCGTAGCCCTGGTCGGCGACGTAGGAGCCGAGGACGTCGAACGCCTCCTTGTAGCGGTCCAGGGCGGCCCGGACGTCCTTGGCCGCGCCGGATTCGGCGCCTTCGCGGCCGCCCCAGCACACGTAGGTCTTGGCGCCGAGTTCGGCGGCGAGGTCCAGGTTGTCCATGACCTTGCGGAGCGCGAACCGGCGGACGTCGCGGTCGTTGGCGGTGAACGCGCCGTCCTTGAAGATGGGGTGGCCGAACAGGTTCGTGGTGGCGGTGGTGACGACGAGGCCCGTCTCGTCGAGGGCCTTGCGGAACGCGTTGATCTTCTCCTGCCGCTCGCCGGGCGAGGCGTCGAAGTCGAACACGTCGTTGTCGTGGAAGTTGACGCCGTAGGCGCCGATCTCGGCGAGCTTGCGGACGGCGCGGTCGGCGGGCATCGGCGGGCGGGTGCCGGGGCCGAACACGTCGACGCCCTGCCAGCCGACGGTCCAGATGCCGAACGAGAACCGGTCCTCGGGCGTGGGCGTGTAGTCGCTCATGGAATCCTCCTCAGATCTCCGGGGCGGAGTCGCGCAGCGCGGCGTAGCGCTCGCGGACCTCCGGCTCGGTGCGGTCGCTGGTGTGTTCGGTGGCGGGCGGCGCGGGCCATGCGGGCGGCTCGGGCGTTCCGGCGAGCGCCCACGCGGCCTGGCGGGCGGCGCCGAGCGCGACGTATTCGGCGGGCTCGGGCACGGTCACCGGCGTCCCGAAGATCGCGGGGGCGAGTTCCCGGACGGCGGCGGAGCGTGCGCCGCCGCCGATCAGCAGGGTGCGGTTGGGCCGGACGCCCTGCGCGGCGAGGTGGTCGACGGCGTCGGCGAGCGAGCACAGCAGCGCCTCGACCGCGGCCCGCGCCACGTTCTGCCGCGTCGCGTTGGCGGTGGTGAGGCCCGCGAGGACGCCGGTGGCGCCGGGACGGTCGGGGGTGCGCTCGCCGTCCAGGTAGGGCAGGAGGGTCACGCCGCCGGCGCCGGGCTCGGCGGCGAGGGCGAGGTCGGACAGCTCGTCCAGCGTGGCGCCGGTCATCGCGGCGGCGGAGGTGAGGATCCGCGCGGCGTTCAGCGTGCAGACGAGCGGCAGGAACCGGCCGGTCGCGTCGGCGAACCCGGCGACGAGGCCGGAGGGGTCGGCGGCGGGCTCGTCGGCGACCGCGAACGCCGTCCCGGACGTGCCGATCGACACGACGACGTCGCCGGGCCGCAGCCCGAGGCCGAGCGCGGCGCCCATGTTGTCGCCGGTGCCGGGGCCGAGCGCGGCGCCCCACGCCGTCTCGCCGACCTGCTCGCCGGGTGCGGCGACGCGCGGCGTCGCGGCGTCGCGGCCGAGCGCGGCGCGCAGGATGTCGGGCAGGTAGGCGCCGGTGGCGGGGGACCAGTACCCGGTGCCGGACGCGTCGCCCCGGTCGGTGACCGGGGCGGGCGCGCCGAGCCGCAGCGTCAGCCAGTCGTGCGGCAGCATGACCTGCTCGGTGCGCCGCGCGTTCGCGGGCTCGTTGTCGGCCATCCACCGCAGCTTGGTCACCGTGAAGGAGGCGAGCGGCACGCTGCCGGTCCGCTCCGCCCACGCCTTCGCGCCGCCGAGCTCCTCGACGAGCGCGCGGGCCTGCGGCGCCGAGCGGGTGTCGTTCCACAGCAGCGCGGGCCGGACGACGTCGCCGGCCTCGTCGAGCGCGACCATGCCGTGCTGCTGGGCGCCGACGGCGACGGCGTCGGCCCGCTCCAGCAGCTCGCGGACCTGGGAGAGCGCGTTCCACCAGTGGTCGGGGTGGCATTCGGTGCCGTCGGGGTGCGGCGCGGACGCCTCCGCGACCACGGTGCCGTCCGCCGCCCTGCACAGGAGGACCTTCGTCGACTGCGTCGAGGAGTCGACGCCCGCGACCAGGGTCTCGGCCATCCCGCCCCCTTTCGTAAAGAGCTTGGACTAATTAACGTAGCAGAGGGCCGCTGCCCTGCCTATAGTCGCGCTTCATTTAGGGTTATTTCATGACTAAGTCCGCGAACGCCCCCGTCCGGCACGCGACGATGCGCGAGCGGAACCTCGCCGTCGTCCTGGAGCACGTGGCCCGGCACCAGCCCGTGACCAGGGCGCGGCTCGCCGAGCTGACCGGCTTCACCAAGACGACCGTGTCCAACCTCGTCGCCCTGCTGGAGGGCGCCGGGCTGGTCCGGGACGGCGCGCCCGTGCACGAGGGGGAGCGCGGGCGGCCGGGCGTGGGCGTGTCCCTGCACGGCGACGGCGCCGCCGGGCTCGGCCTGGAGGTGAACGTGGACTACCTCGCCGCCTGCGTCCTCGACCTCGCCAAGCAGGTCCGCTACCGGCACGTGATCAGCTCCGACAACCGCGGCCGCGAGCCGGAGGCCGTCCTCGCCGCGCTGTCCGCACTCGCGGCGGAGGCGGTCGCGGCCGCCGCGGGGCAGGGCCTCACCGTCGCCGGCGCCGCGGTGGCACTGCCCGGCCTGCTGGACCGCGAGAACGGCGTGGTGCGCCGCGCCCCGAACCTCGGCTGGACGGACGTGCCCGTCACCGGCGCGCCCGGCCTCGCGGCGGCGCTGCCCGCCGAGTACGACAACGAGGCCAACCTGGCGGCCCTCGGCGAGCTGTGGTTCGGCGGCGGCGCCCGGTTCGGCGACTTCGTGCACGTGTCGGGGGAGATCGGGATCGGCGCCGGCATCGTCGTGGGCGGGCGGGTGTTCCGCGGCGCGCACGGCTTCGCCGGCGAACTCGGCCACCTGGTCGCCGACCCGTCCGGCCCGCCCTGCTCCTGCGGCGGGCGCGGCTGCCTGGAGCAGATCGCCGGTCAGGACGCGATGCTGCGCGCGGCCGGGCTGCCCGTGACGCGGCCGGCCGGCGGGCCGGAGGGCTCGGCCGGCCGGCTCGCCGAGCGGCTCGCCGCCGGCGACGCGGCCGCGCTGGACGCGGTGACCCGCGCCGGGCGGGCGCTCGGCGGCGCGCTCGCCTCGGTCGTCAACCTGATCGACCCGGACACGATCGTGCTCGGCGGCGTGTTCTCCCCGCTGGCGCAATGGGTGCGGCCACCGCTCCAGGACGTCCTCGCGAACGGCTCCGGCGCGCTCCGGCAGGGCGTGCCGCCGGTCGAGGTCTCCGGCCTCGCCGAGGGCGCCGCCGTCCTCGGCGCCGCCGGGCTCGTCGTGGAGCGCGTGATCGCCGACCCCGCGCTCCTGCTCTAGAGGGGCGTGTACTCGAACCAGGCGAAGTCGGCGTGGTTCGTGCTCGCCCGCCCGTTGGACGTGGCGTAGAGGCCGATGTAGGCGCCGGTGAAGCCGCCCGCGACCTGGCTGGTGAGGATGTCGCCGTCCACCGGCTCGCCGAGGGGCGTCCACGTCCCGGGCTCGGTGCTGTAGGACGCCCGGTACCAGCGCCCGTGCGCCTCGAAGCCGAGCTTGACCGGCCCCGGCGCGGCCGGTCCCCGCGCCAGCACCGTCTCGATGCCCTGCTCGCGCTTGATGAGGCGCAGCCCCATGCTCGTCGACACGAGCAGGACGTGGAAGTCGTTGTTCTGGACGAGCGCGAGCCCCGCCGCCTCCTCGTCGGCCGGCGCGAAGTCCAGCGCGGTGAACGCGGCGAAGTCGTGGTGCTGCTGGCGCCGCCCGACGAACGACGGGTTGGCGACGTCGGCGAGGCTCTCCGGGCGGACCCGCAGCCGCAGATGCCCGGGACGCTCGGTCAGGCTCCACCAGCGTTCCCGCGGCGTCCGCTGCATGTTCCAGACCGGGCCCAGCTCGGGGCCGTCGAACTGGTCGCACACCGGTGCGGCGGGCCACGGGTGCGGCGGCAGCGAGGGCGCGGGGGAGGTCGCCTGCAGCCGCCCGCCGGTGACCGGCCAGCCGTCCTCCCAGACGACCGGGGCCAGGAACGTCTCCCGGCCGAGGGCGCACCGGTCGCCGTGGTGCGGGCGCATGGCGAGCAGCACCATCCACCATTCGCCGCCGGGCGTGTCCACCAGGTCGGCGTGCCCGGCGCCGACCACGGGATGGCCGGCGCCGAGATTGCGGTGGGTCAGGATCGGGTTGCGGGGGTTCCCCTGGTACGGGCCGGTCACCTCGTCGGCCCGCGCGACCATCACGGCGTGGTCCATCGCGGTGCCGCCCTCGGCGGTGAGCAGGTGGTACCGGCCGTCGATCTTGTAGATGTGGGAGCCCTCCGACCAGATCGCCCCCTTGACCGCCCCGTCCCAGATCACGTGCTCGTCGCCGGTCAGCGCGAGCGCCTCCGGATCGAACTCGCGCAGCCAGATCTCGGTGTGCCCCTCGTACTTCCCGGTCAGCCGGGTGCCGGTGCACCACGCGCGGCCGTCGTCGTCGAAGAACAGCGACGGATCGATGCCGTCGCCGCCGAGCCGGTGCGCGTCCGACCACGGCCCGGCCGGATCGGACGCGGTCATCACGAAGTGGCCCGACCACTCCGCCCCGTCCACGAGCGTGCAGACGACGTAGAACGTGCCGTCGTGGTGGCGCAGGGTCGGCGCGTACAGGCCGCCCGACGCCGGCACGCCGTCCAGCGGGAGCTGCGAAGGCCGGTCGAGGGCGTGCCCGATCTGCCGCCAGTGCACCAGGTCGCGGCTGTGGAACACCGGCAGGCCCGGGAACCACTCGAAACTGGACGTCATCAGGTAGAAGTCGTCGCCGACGCGGCAGATCGAGGGGTCGGGGTGGAAGCCCGGCAGCACGGGGTTGCGGAACACCGGGTCGCCGGAGGCGGGCCTTCCGAACGCGGGGTCGCCTGGCAGGGTCAAAGCCGTGTCACCTCCACGGGGACGGTGAGGACTCGGTCGGCGCCGAGCTCCCGCACGGGGCCCTCCAGCGTGAAGGAGCCCTGCAGGGGCAGGTCGGCGCTGGACCGCCCGACCGCGACCTCGACCACGCCGGGCTCGACGATGCGCCGCAGGTCCGGCCCGGTGAAGGAGGTCCGGTCGGCGTGCACCTCGAACTCGATGCGGGCCGCCTCGCCGGGCTCCAGCCGGACCCGGGCCCACCCGGCCAGCCAGCGCGCCGGCCGCACCACGGACGCGACCGGGTCGGAGAGGTAGAGCTGGGCGACCTCGGTGCCCGCCCGGTCTCCGGTGTTGCGGACGACCGCGCTGACCGTGACCGACCCGTCGGTGGGGGCGCTCCCGCCGACCTTGAGGTCCTCGTACTCGAACGTCGTCCAGGTCAGGCCGTAGCCGAACGGGTAGAGCGGGACCGGGTCGACGGTGCTCCAGTCGTGCCCGCCGTCCATCGGGGACCGCAGGTAGGTGACCGGAGGGCCGGACGCGCGGCGCGGCACACTGATCGGCATCCGCCCGGACGGCTCGACCCGTCCGGCGAGGACGCCCGCGACCGCGCGCCCGCCCTCCTCCCCGGGGAAGAACGCCTGCACCACGGCGGCGGCCCGGTCCGCGAGGCCCTCGATGGCGTACGGGCGGCCGGTCAGCATCACCAGGACCGTGGGCGTGCCGGTGTCCAGGACCGCCTCGGCCAGCTCCGCCTGCCGGCCGGGCAGCGCGAGCGTCTCGACGTCGCACCCCTCGCCGGAGGTGCCGCGGCCGAACAGCCCCGCACGGTCGCCGAGCACGAGCACGCACACCTCGGCGTCCCGGGCCGCGGCGACGGCGGCCTCGATGTCGGCGTCGTCGGCGACGAACACGTCCTTCGAGCCCGCCACCCGGACGCCGGGCAGCTCGCCGCGCAGCGCGTCCGCCACCGACGGGATCTCCACGCCGAGCGACAGCTCGGGGTGCTGGCGGCCGACGTGGCTCGGAAACGTGTAGCAGCCCATCATCGCGAACGGGTCCTCGGCGAGCGGCCCCGTCACCACGACCCCGCCGCCGGAGCGCAGCGGCAGCACGCCGTCGTTGGCCAGCAGGACGACCGACTCCTCGGCCAGCCGCCGCGCGAGCGCGCGGTGCTCCGGCGGGTCGAAGTCGAGCACCGCGCGGTCCCCGCCGGCCCCGCCGCCGTTGGCGTCCGCGTCGCGGGGCGGCCCGTCGAGCAGGCCCAGCTCGGCCTTCATCGTCAGGACCCGGCCCGCGGCCCGGTCGAGCAGCTCCTCCGGCACGGCGCCCGACCGGACCAGCTCCAGCAGCGGCTCGCCGTAGCAGCGGACGGTCGGCAGCTCCATGTCGATCCCGGCGCGCAGCGCGAGCGCGCCGGCCTCGCCGCGCCCCCCGGCCACCCGGTGCCGGGTCTCCAGGAACGAGATGCCGAAGTAGTCGGAGACGACGAGGCCGGTGAAGCCCAGCTCCTCGCGCAGCAGCCCGGTCAGCAGCCGCTCGTCGGCGGCGGCGGGCATCCCGTCCACGTCGGTGTAGGAGTGCATCACCGAGCGGGCGCCGCCGTCGCGCAGCGCCATCACGAACGGTTCGAGGACGACGTCGGCGAACTCGCGCGGCCCGATAGGCGTCGGGGCCATGTTCCGGCCGGCGCGGGAGGCGGAGTAGCCGGCGAAGTGCTTCAGCGTCGTGATGATGCCGGACCGTTCCATGGCTCTCACGTACGCCGTGCCGAGGACCCCGACGAGATACGGGTCCTCGCCGATGCACTCCTCGGTCCGGCCCCAGCGGGCGTCGCGGACGACGTCCAGCACGGGCGCGAGGCCCTGGTGGACGCCGGCCGCTCGCATGCTGGACCCGATCGCGGCGGCCATCTCGGCGACCAGGTCGGCGTCGAAGGTGGCGCCCCACGCGGGCGGGCTGGGGAACACGGTGGCGCCCCACGTCATGAAGCCGTTGAGGCATTCCTCGTGCGCGATCGCCGGGATGCCGAACCGGTTGCCGGCGGCGACCATGCGCTGCAGCTCGCGGAGCCGCTCGGCGGCCTCGGCGGCCGGGACGGGCGAGGTGCCGAACACGCGGGTGAGCTGGCCGAGGCCGCGATCGATGACCTCCTCCAGGGCCGGGGCGGTCTCGTTCGAGTCGTCCTCCATCGGGGCCACGGGCTCGCCCGGTTCGGCGGGCATCGCCCAGTACCCGGCGAGCTGGCCCGCCTTCTCCTCCGGCGTCATCCGCGCCAGCAGGTCGGCGACCCGCTCGGCGACCGGAGACCCGGGGTCCTGCCAGGGCTCGCGGGTCGCGCTCGCGGCCGGGACGGCTTCGGTCATCGTTCCTCCGAGGGGGGCGGCGGTGCGGTGGACGCGCGGACACGCAGGTCGGTGGCCAGTTCCACGCGCGGGGTCAGCGGTGGCCGGCCGTCCAGCAGCTGCAGCAGGGTGCGGGCCGCGACGCGGCCCATCTCCTCCAGCGGCTGCCGGACGGTCGTCAGCGGTGGCGAGAGCCACTCGCAGGTGGGCAGGTCGTCGAAGCCGACGACGCTGAGGTCCTCGGGGATGCGCAGCCCGGCGATCCGGGCGGCCTGGTAGGCGCCCATGGCCTGCTCGTCGCTGCCCGCGAAGATCGCGGTCGGCGGCTCGGGCAGCTCCAGCAGCTCGCGGGTGCGGGCGAACCCGCCCCGGTGGTGGAAGTCGCCGTACCGGACGAGGTCCTTGTCGACCTCGATCCCGGCGCGCTCCAGCGCCGTGCGGTACCCGTCCACGCGGGCCTGGGTGCAGAGCATGTCGGCCGGGCCGCCGATCATCGCGATGCGGCGGTGGCCGAGCTCGATCAGGTGCTCGGTCGCGGCGAGGCCGCCGGCCCAGTTGGTGGCGCCGACGCTGGCGATCTCGGTGTCCGGCAGGTTCACCGGGTCGACCAGCACGAGGCCGACACCGGCCCGCTCCAGCTGCTCGCGCTGGCGGCGCGTCATCCGGGACGTGACCAGGATGACCCCGTCGCTGTGGTGCAGCGCGGGCAGGTTCTGCCAGCTCGGCGGCCGGGCGTCGTCGTCGCGCACCAGCGAGACGACCACGCCGATGCCGTGGTCGGCGCACTCGGCCTCCACGCCGCGCAGGATCTCGACCGCCCACGGGCTGTCCAGACCGGCGAGCACGAGGTCGATCAGGCCGGACCTGCGGGCCCGGCGGGAGCCGCCCGGGCCCGGGTAGTTGTGGGTGCGCAGGAGCGCCTCGACCCGCTCGCGGGTCGCGGCGGCCACGTCGGTCCGGCCGTTCAGGACCTTGGAGACCGTGGCGGGGGAGACCCCCGCCTTCGACGCGATCAGCGCCAGAGTGGGCCGGGACGGCGGATCCGGCGTCTCGTCGGTGGTGCGCACGGGCACGCTTCACTCCTCCCCGAGGAAACGATTGCGAACAGTATCGCAATGTTTCGCTCGCTCCTAGCCCCCGAGTCCGACTTCTCAACATTTCATTTAGGTCAACAGCCGCTGAGCCCTTGACCCTGGGGTGGGCCTTTCTTAGAGTTCCACCGCAACGGCAAGCTCGAAGAGTTTCGAAAAGCTTTCGTGGCGGGTCCCTCCCGCTCCGTCCCTCCCAGGCCAAGCCCACCCCCGATCCAGGAGGCCATCATGGGCATTCCACACCTGTCGCGCCGTTCGTTCCTCACCGCAGTCTCCGCGGGCGCCGTGGTGGTCACCGCAGCACCCTTCCTCGCCGCCTGCGGCGACTCCGGTTCGGGGAGCGACGGCAAGGTCACCATCGAGTGGATGGACATCGCGACCACCGAACCGTCCAAGACGCTCTACCCGCAGATCGCCAGGGCGTACGAGGCCGCGCACCCGAACGTCAAGATCAAGCTCACCAACCTGGAGAACGAGGCGTTCAAGTCGAAGATGACGGCGCTCACCGCCTCCGGCAAGCTGCCGGACATCTTCGTGACCTGGGGCGGGGGTGTGCTCAAGCAGCAGATCGACGCCGGTCTGGTCAAGGACATCACCTCCGACGGCTCCGCCATCCTGAACACGCTGACGCCGGTGTCGCAGAAGCCGTACCAGTTCGACGGCAAGACCTACGCCATCCCGTACGACATGGGCGGCGTCGGCTTCTGGTACAACAAGGCGCTCTTCAAGAAGGCCGGGGTCAAGGACGTCCCGAAGACCTGGTCGGAGTACCTGGACGCCGTCCGCAAGCTCAAGAGCGCGGGGATCACCCCGATCGCGATCGCCGGCAAGGACAAGTGGCCCGAGATGTACTACTGGGCCTACCTCTCGATGCGCATCGGCGGGCTGTCCGCGCTGCAGCAGGCCCAGGAGAACAACGACTTCAGCGGCGCCGCCTTCGTCTCCGCCGGCCAGAAGCTCAAGGAGCTCACCGACCTGGAGCCCTTCCAGAAGGGCTTCCAGAACGCCGGCTACGACACGCCCGGCGGGCAGGCCGCGACCATGGGCGCCGGCAAGGCCGCCATGGAGCTGATGGGGCAGTGGGCGCCCGCGGTGCAGAAGGACGCCTCCGGCAAGGACCTCGGCGACGACCTCGGCTGGTTCCCCTTCCCGAGCGTGGAGGGCGGCCAGGGCGCGGCGACCGAGGTGTTCGGCGGCGGCAACGGGCACGCGCTCAGCAAGGACGCCCCCAAGGAGGCCATCGACTTCCTGGCCTTCCTCGTGAACGACGAGAACGAGCGCAAGCTCGTCTCCTCCGGCGCGTTCATGCCGGTGGTCAAGGGCGCCGAGAGCGAGCTGGACAAGAACCGCAAGCTGGTCGCCGACGCGCTGAACAGCTCGACCGGGTTCCAGCTCTACCTCGACCAGGCGTTCCCGCCCGCCGTCGGACAGGAGGTCAATGACAGCGTCGCGGCGCTGATCGGCGGCAAGAAGACGCCCCAGCAGGTCACCGAGGCTGTCACCAAGGCGGCCAAGAGCCAATGACACTGTCCGCCACGACCGACAATCGGCCGCGGCACGCCTCGCGGGCCCCGCGCAAGCGGGGCCCCAAGGCGTCGATGGGGACGCGGATCCGCGGCTGGGCGTCCACCACCTGGTTCCTGCTGCCGGCGCTGCTGCTGTTCTTCTTCTTCGTCCTGATCCCGATCTTCGTCGCGTTCTACACCAGCTTCTTCAACTGGGGCGGCTTCGGCCCGCCCGACGACTTCGCCGGCCTCGGCAACTACCGCAAGCTCGCCGACGACCCGGTCTTCCGCGGCGACCTGTGGCGCGGCCTGCTGATCATCGTGTTCTCGATCGCCGTCCAGCTGCCGATCGCGCTCGGCACCGCCGTGCTGCTGAACCAGAAGATGCGCGGCCGGGCGGTGTACCGGGCGATCTTCTTCGCGCCCTACATCCTGTCCGAGGTCATCGCGGGCGTGCTGTTCGGCATCATCTTCCTGCCCGGCGACGGGCTCGCCGACAAGATCGTCGGCGACCTGCCGCTGCTCGGCGAGCTCGCCGGCAAGTGGTTCGCCGATCCCGACACCGCGCTGCCCACCCTGTTCGCGGTCATGACGTGGAAGTACTTCGGCTTCCACATGATGATCTACCTCGCCGGGCTGCAGGGCATCCCCTCGGAGGTGCTGGAGGCCGCCTCGATCGACGGGGCCGGCCCGTGGCGGCGGTTCCGCAGCGTCACGCTGCCGCTGCTCGCCCCGACCCTGCGGATCAGCGTGTTCCTGTCCGTCATCGGCTCGATCCAGCTCTTCGACCTCGTGTGGGTCACCACGACGGGCGGGCCGACGCACTCCACCGAGACGATGGCCGTCACCATGTTCCAGTTCGGCTTCAAGCGCTATCAGATGGGCTATGCGAGCGCGATCAGCGTGGCCATGTTCGTGATCAGCATGATCTTCTCCCTGATCTACCAGCGCTACGCGCTCCGCCGCGACCTGCAGGGCGCGGTCACCTCCGCGGGAGGCCGCCGATGAGAGCGACCATCGCGCGGAGCATGTCACGGCACGCCATGGTCTGGCTGCTCGGCTCCTTCATCGTCGTCCCGCTGCTGTACGCGGTGATCTCCGGGTTCAAGACCACCGGCGACCTCACCGCCAACCCGTTCGGCCTCCCGCACCCGTGGAAGGTCTCGAACTACACCGGCATCCTGGCGTCCGGCGACTTCTGGCGGCAGATCGGCAACAGCGTGCTGATCGCGGTCGCCACCACGCTGATCACCGTCGCGGTGGCGGCGCTGGCGGCGTTCGCGTTCGCCCGGTACGCGTTCCGGGGCCGGGAGTTCTTCTTCACGCTGTTCGCGATGGGGCTGATGTTCCCGCCCGCGGTGGCGGTGCTGCCGCTGTTCGTCCTGCTGCGCTCGTTCGGGCTGCTGGACAACCCGCTCGGCATCGTCCTGCCGCAGGCCGCCTTCGCGCTGCCCGTCACGATCATCATCCTGCGGTCGTTCTTCCGCACCATCCCGGCGGAGCTGGAGGAGGCCGCCATCATGGACGGCTGCAGCCGGTTCGGGTTCTTCTGGCGCATCCTGCTGCCGATGGCGCGGCCCGCCCTCGGCACCGTGTCGGTCCTCGCCATCGTGACGAGCTGGAACAACTTCTTCCTGCCGCTGCTGGTGCTGGCCGACCCGAAATGGCAGACGATCCCCGTCGGCATCCAGCAGTTCCAGGGCCAGTACTCGACGAACTACGCGCTCGTCATCGCCTACATCGTCCTGGCGATGGTCCCGGCGCTGGCGTTCTACGCCGTCGCCGAGCGCCAGCTGATCGGAGGGCTCACCGCCGGCGCGACGAAGGGCTGAGCGCCCGCCGCGGGACGGCCCGGACGACGCGTCCGGGCCGTATGGTCCTGTCCTCCCGGCCTCCGGATGAAAGGTTGAAAGGACCGTTCCGGGGTCCGGTGATCCGGAGCTAGCTTCCGGTTGGACAGGACTCTCCTCACCCCGTGGACGGGAGGACGATGGGCAAGCGAAGACGAAGGGCGCTGCTGGCGGGCGCGGTACTCGGCCCCGCCATGCTCGCCGGCGCCCTGCTGACGGCGGCGCCGGCGTCCGCGCACGGCGCGATGATGGTGCCGGGCAGCCGCACGTACCTGTGCTGGAAGGACGGCCTGACCGCCAGCGGCCAGATCGTCCCGCACAACCCGGCCTGCGCCGCGGCGGTCGCGCAGAGCGGCACGACGTCGCTGTACAACTGGTTCGCCGTGCTCCGCTCGGACGGCGCCGGCCGCACCCGCGGCTTCATCCCCGACGGGGAGCTGTGCAGCGGCGGCGCGGTCGTGTACGACTTCAGCGGCTACGACCTGGCCCGCGACGACTGGCCGGTCACGCACCTGACGTCCGGCGCGGACATCGAGTTCAGGTACAACAAGTGGGCGGCGCATCCGGGAACGTTCCGCACCTACATCACCAAGGACACCTGGAGCCCGACCCGCCCGCTCAGCTGGGACGACCTGGAGAGCGAGCCGTTCTACAGCGTCACCGACCCGCCGAGCGTCGGGTCGCCCGGCAACGAGGACGCCTACTACCACTGGAACGCCAGGCTGCCGTCCGGCAAGAGCGGCCGCCACATCATCTACACCGTGTGGCAGCGCTCGGACAGCAACGAGACGTTCTACGGCTGCTCCGACGTCGTGTTCGACGGCGGCAACGGCGAGGTGACGGGCGTCGGCGAGGGCGACGGAGGCGAGACCGAGCCGCCCACCGATCCCACCGACCCGCCCGGCACGCCGGGCATGGTCTGCACCGCCGAGTACACCTCCGTCAACAGCTGGGGCGGCGGCTACCAGGGCGAAATCAAGATCACCAACACCGGCACGCTGCCGATCAACGGCTGGATGGCCCACTTCACCTTCGCCAACGGTGAGACGGTCGGCAGCCTGTGGAACGGCACCTACACGCAGTCCGGTCCGGACGTCACGGTCAAGAACGCGAGCTGGAACGGCTCGCTGGCCGTCGGCGCCTCGACCAGCTTCGGGTTCACCGTCAACGCACCGAGTTCCGCGACGGACCTCGAACCCCACTGCATGACCTCCTGACAGCGAAGAAGCTCCCGACGAAGACACGGCCCGCGGCGTCCGACAGGGGACGCCGCGGGCCGCTCCCTTTCCCCGCCCCCGCCCGCCGGCCTCCGGCCCGTGAGCCGCGCCGAGCCCGCCCGTGAGGGCTCGTCGAGGTCACTCATGAAGGGGCGTTGAGGTCGCTCATGAAGGAGCGTTGAGGTCGCTCGTGGGGCGCGTCGAGGCCCGTCTGCCGGGCGAGCCGAGGCCGCGGCCCCGTGGGGCGCGCCGGCCCCGTGGGGCGCGTTGCGTCAGCCGCGGAACGAGCCGAGTCCGGATGCGGGGCGCGCCGAGTCCGGATGCGGGGCGCGCCGAGTCCGGATGCGGGGCGCGCCGGCCCCGTGTGCGCGGCGCGCCGGGTTCGCCCTTGGGGCGCGCTGGTTTCACTCGTGAGGCGGGCGGACGGCCTGTTCCGGGTCGCGGTCCCCGGCTCGGTTCGGCGGCGTCTCGGGGACGAGAAGAGGCCCCGTGACCGGGAGCGGGTCACGGGGCCTTTTCCTCGGAGGGTTACTGGACAGGCGGGTAGGCGTTCTGCAGCAGCTCCTGGAACTGCGCGGAGAACCAGTGCCCGGACAGCGGCGCGTTCGGCAGGGCGCCGCTCATGTGGTTGTTGTTGCGCGGGTTGCCGGTGTACGTGGGGTCGCACATCCGGTCGAAGCCCTTGCCCTCGTCGTTCGGGATCTCCTCGCTGGCCCCGTCCGACTCGCCCGGAGGCTTGATCCAGACGTAGGCGTCGATGCCCTCCGCGGGCGCGGCCTTCGGCCGCTCACCGAGGCCCGCGCCGGCCTGGTTGCACCAGTTGCCGAGGTGGATGCGCCGGTCGATCCGGCTGCCGTCGACGTAGGCGTTGACGTCCGTCTGCGGGCCGGGCCCGGTCGGGCGGTCGGAGCCGCCCCAGCCGTTGCGGCTGGTGTCGATGAGCATGCCGATGCCGGAGTCGAAGCCCTTGCCGATGAGCTCCTGGCGGAACGCCTGGGCGTAGGACAGCTCGTCCACGTACCGGTTCCAGTCCACCCACGTCGACTGGCGGACCGACGTGCCGTTCACCGAGTCGTTGATGGAGAAGTAGGGCTCCTTCGTCGCCCCGTAGTTGGCGGTGTTGGTGATGAACCCGGCCACGTTGTTCTTGGAGCCGGACATGTCGGCGGTGTCGGCGAGCAGCTGCGCGGTCGGGCTGAAGTTGTCGTCCCAGCCGATCCAGCCGTGGTGGCCGATGTCGATGTAGTTGTAGACGTTCGACAGGGCGCCGAGCTTCTGCAGGGCGTAGGCGATGCCCTTCTCGTAGTTGCCGTTCGCCTTCATCACGTCGCAGTTCTCGGTGGCGGTCGGCCGGCTGCCCGTGTTGGTGACCAGGTTCGGCAGCGAGTCGATCTCCACGACCGTGACGATCCGCAGGTCGGCGTACTTGGAGTCGCCGAGGATCTCCGCGATCGGGTCGATGAAGTCGGTCTTGTACCGGTCGAGCTCCGTCGGGCCGAGCTCGCCGTTGGAGGCCAGCGCGGAGCAGTCGCGGCCGGGCAGGTCGTAGACGACCAGCTGGATGACGTCGGCGCCCTGGTCGAGCGCCTCGTCCAGGTGGTCGCGCAGGCCCATGCCGCCGTTCACGCCGTTGATCGCGGCGATCCGGTCCAGCCACACGCCGGTCGGCTGGTTCGCGACCGCGGAGCCGCCGGGCTCGGCGGCGGCGTGCGCGGACCATTCGGGGTTCACGTACACCTTCGCGCCGGCGTAGGGGTTGTCGACCCGGTCGCCGTCCGGCGGCGGGGTCACCGGCGGCGTGGTGGGCGGCTCGGAGTCGTCGTCGCCCGTCGAGCCGTCGCACACCGTCCCGTTCAGCTTGAACTGGGTGGGCTTGTCGTTCGAGCCGGAGTAGGTCCCCTGGAATCCGGGGGTGGCGGACGCGTTAGTGCCGAGCGTCCCTCCCCAGCTGGGGTTCGTCACGGTGACGTGCTTGCCCGACTGGGAGAACGTGCCGTTCCAGCCGTTCGTCACCTGCTGGTTGCCGGCGAAGTCCCACTCCAGCGTCCAGCTGTTGAGCGGGTCGCCCAGGTTGGTGACCTTCACATCGGCGGTGAAGCCGCTGCCCCAGTCGTTGACGGTGTAGTCGACGGTACAGCCGGCGGCCGCGCTGGCCTGGGCCTGGGCCAGCGCGACCGTGCCTGAGGCGAGCAGGACGGCCGCCGCGGCGGCCGATACGCCGCGGCGCCGGGCGCCGGGCCTCCTGCGCGCAGGGGGGTGCTTCATGCGGGTTTCCTCCATCTGGTTGAGCGGATCTCTCTTGCCGGAGGGGCAGGGGACGTGCCGGGAGGGTCGGTGGCGTGCCGGAGGGTCAGCCGGCGGACCGCAGGTGGTCGCGGAGCCCGGCGCCGTAGGCGGTGGGGGTGCCGTCGTACGAGCTGATCAGGGAGGGGCCGGAGGAGCAGTCCCACGTGTTCCACGTCCAGCCGAGGTAGGACGCGCCGTGCTGGTCCAGCCAGGCCATGAGCGTGTCGGTGTAGGAGTGGCCGCAGGTGTTCTCGCCGATCTCCCCGGCGACGAGCGGGACCTGCTCGGCGACGGGCGCGAGCTGCTGGTCCCAGCAGGACGCGTCCTTGCAGTAGTTGAAGTTGTAGGAGTGCCAGGCGGCGGCGAGGTTCCCGGTGGGGTCGGAGGGCTTCTGCGCGAGCCACTGGGACAGGTCGTTGGAGTAGCTGCTGCCGGCGGCCATCACCACGTTCTGCGCCCCGGTGGAGCGGACCGCGTCGAGGAGGTCCTGCATGCCGGCGGCCTCGTAGGTGAGGCCGGTGCACTCCGCGCCGCCGTCGCGCCAGCACTTCCACGACTGGGCGTAGTCCATGACCTGGAGATTGTTCGGATACGGCTCGTTGAAAAGGTCGAAGACGACGGCCGTGTCGTTCTTGTAGGCGGCGGCGACCTGCCGCCAGAACTCGGGCGCGTATTCGGCGTCCGGCATCGGCTTCTGGCATTCGGCGTTCGCCGTGGCGCAATGGTTGTCATTCCCGGTCCACAGACCGTGGCTCCAATGCAGCTCCAGAATGGGCGTGATGCCGTTCTTTTCGAGAAGGGCGACGTAGTCGCCGACCGCCTTCTGGTAAGCCGCCCCCCGGTAGGCCGGGTCGACGTTGGACAGCCCCAGCCAGCAGTCGGAGTTGAGCGGCACGCGGACGGCGTCGGCGTTCCAGCTCCTGATCGCCTCGACCGAGGCCGCGTCCATCGGGCCGTCCCAGATGCCGTTGCCCTGGACGCACGCGAACTCGCCGCCGGACCGGTTCACCCCGCGCAGCCGCACGGTGCCGCCCGAGGCGTCCACGAGCCTGTTGCCGGAGACTTCCAGTTCCGGCGCCGCCCCGCCGGGCGGGGGAGTGGTCGGCGGGGTGGTCGTCGGCGTCGTCGGCGGTGTTTCGGACGGTTCCGTGTCCTGGTTGCAGGCCGTCCCGTTCACCGCGAAGTCGGTGGGGTCGTCGTTGGCGCCGCTGTAGCTGAACTGGGCTCCGGCCTGGACGGCGCCGCCGGTCGGGAGGGAGCCGTTCCAGCTCTCGTTCACCACGGTGACGGTCTGGCCGGACTGCGACCAGCGCCCGTTCCAGCCGTTCGCCAGGCGCTGGTTCCCGGAGTAGGAGTACGTCAGCGTCCAGCCGCTGACGGCGGGGCCGCGGTTGGTGATCGTGACGGCTGCCGTGAAGCCGGTGCCCCAGTCGTCGGTGCTGTAGTCGACCTGGCAGGCGACGGCCGCGTGGGCGGCCGGCGCGCCGAGCACGGCCCCCGTGCCCGCGACGAGCGATCCCGCCGCGCAGACCGCGCCGGTGAGCGCGGCGATGGCGGCGGTACGCGGGGAGGGCGATCTCATGGACCTTCGCTTTCACGTCGGATGTTTCAGCTTGGGAGCGCTCCCACTCCTGGACTGCGGTGAACGTAGAACGGGCCGGACGCGACATGGAAGACCTGTTCCATTCCTTTCACGGATTTTCACGGCGGCTCGCGCGCGCGATGCCGGGCGGAGGGATTTCCAAAATCCGCCTGGCCTGTGACACTTGACACAATCGGCGTCCGATCCGATTCTTGGGAGCGCTCCCACTACTCCCCGACCCGGTCCACCCCGCTAAGGCCCGGGAACCCCCGAAGGGAGTGCCCAAGCGTGACCCTCACCCACCCCGAAGACCCCGCCCTCCCCGACCGCCCCCCGACCCTCGCCCACGTGGCACAGCTCGCCGGCGTGTCGCCCGCGACGGCGTCCCGCGTGCTCAACGGCTCGGCCAGGGTCAGCCGGTCGGCCCGCCTCCAGGTCGAGGCGGCCGTCGAGCGGCTCGGCTACGTCCGGCGCCGCAGCGGCTCCCCCGACCGGGAGTCCTCCGGCACGATCGCCGCCGTCGTGTGCGACGACGCCTGCCGCGTCCTCGGCGACCCGTACTACGCCCGCCTGCTGTGGGGCGTGCGGCGCGAGCTGGACGGCCGCGCGCCGCTCGTCGTCCTCATGGCCGGCCGCCCGGACGAGTGGCGCGCCACCGCCGGCTACCTGCGCGGCGGCCGGGCCGAGGGCGTGCTGCTCGTCGGCGCGCGCCGCGACCAGGTCGCCCCGCTCGTGCAGGCCGCCTCCGGCGCGCCCGTGGTGCTGGCCGGGCGCCCCCTCGACGAAGTGGCGCTGCCGTACGTCGACGTCGACAACCGGGGCGGCGCGCACGCCGCCGTCCGGCACCTGCTCACCACCGGCCGCCGCCGCATCGGCACGATCGCCGGGCCCGCCGACATGGGCGCGGCCGTCGACCGGCTGGCCGGCTACCGGCTCGCCGCCCGGGAGGCCGGGATGGGCGTCAACGGGCTGGTCTGCCAGGGCGACTTCGGCCGGCTGTCCGGCGAGCGCGCGATGCGCCGGCTGCTGGAGCGCCGCCCGGACGTCGACGCCGTGCTGGCCGCGTCCGACCAGATGGCGGTCGGCGCGCTCAGCGCGCTGCGCCGGGCCGGCCGCCGCGTGCCGGACGACGTCGCGGTCGTCGGTTTCGACGACGCACCCGTCGCCCGGCAGGTGCGGCCCCGGCTGACCACCGTCCGGCAGCCCGCCGAGGACCTCGGCGCCCGGCTCGCCCGCGAGCTGCGCGCCTGCACCGGCGGCCGGCCGAACACCGAGCGCGGCGTCGTGCTGCGCACCAAGTTGATCATCCGGGAGTCCGGCTGACGGCCCCGGTCTGACGCGCGTCCCGTCCCGGGCGCGCCCCTTGAAGGGACGCCACCGCCGGAGTCCGCCGGCGGTGGAGCCCGTCATGCCCGCACGGCGGGCGACTCAGGAAGGAACCGATGTGAGAAGACGGCAACGATGGCGCGCGCTCACCGCCGTGGGCGCGACGCTGACCCTGCTCTGCGGCGGCCTCGGCGCGCTGGCGCCCGCGGCCTCCGCGGCCGCCGCGTGCAAGGTCGTCTACACGAAGAACGACTGGGGCAGCGGCTTCACGGCGAGCATCGACATCACCAACCAGGGCGACGCGCTGGACGGCTGGACGCTGAAGTACTCCTACTCGGGGAACCAGCGGCTGGCCAACGGCTGGTCGGGCAAGTGGTCGCAGTCCGGGCAGGACATCACCGTCCAGAACGAGAGCTGGAACGGGTCGCTGGCCAGCGGGGCGACCGTGAACATCGGCGCCCAGTTCACCTACAGCGGGACGAACGCCGACCCGACGGCGTTCACGCTGAACGGCACGCCCTGCAACGGCAGCACGTCCGCGCCGAAGGTGACGCTGACCAGCCCGTCCGCCGGGGCGACGTACTCGGTGGGCGCCTCGGTGCCGCTCGCGGCGACCGCGACCGCCGGGACCGGCGCGTCGGTGTCCAAGGTCGAGTTCTTCGACCAGGACGGCTCGCTCGGCGCCGACACCAGCTCCCCCTACAGCCTGAACTGGACGCCGTCGGCGGCGGGCGACTACTCGATCTACGCCAAGGTGACCGACAGCGCGGGCGGGACGGCCGAGTCCGAGCCCGTGGGCATCACGGTGACGGCCGAGGCGAGCATCGTGGCGAGCCCCGCGACGCTGACCGTCGCGCAGGGCTCCACGGCCACGTTCGCGGTGAAGCTGTCGGAGGCGCCGTCCTCCGACGTCACCGTGACGACGACGCGCACCGCGGGGAACAGCGGCCTGTCGGTGGCCGGCGGCGGGACGCTGACCTTCACCCCGCAGAACTGGTCCACCGCGCAGAACGTGACGATCGCCGCGGACGACTCCGGGACGGGGCAGGCGACGTTCACCTCCTCCGCTGACGGGTACGCGGCGGCCGAGGTCACCGCGACCGAGGTGGCCACCGGAGGCGACACCTACACGCAGCGGTTCCTCGACCAGTACAACAAGATCAAGGACCCGGCGAACGGGTACTTCAGCCCCGAGGGCATCCCGTACCACTCGGTCGAGACGTTCATGGTCGAGGCCCCCGACCACGGGCACGAGACCACGTCCGAGGCCTACAGCTACCTCATCTGGCTGGAGGCCATGTACGGCAAGGTCACGCAGAACTGGGACCCCTTCAACGCCGCCTGGGCGCTGATGGAGGAGTACATGATCCCGACCCACGCGGACCAGCCGACGAACTCCTTCTACGACCCGTCCAAGCCCGCCACCTACGCCGCCGAGCACCCGCTGCCGAGCGACTACCCGTCGCAGATCGACGGCAGCATCCCGGTCGGCCAGGACCCGATCGCGGGCGAGCTGAAGTCCGCCTACGGCACCGACGACATCTACGGCATGCACTGGCTGCAGGACGTCGACAACGTGTACGGCTACGGCAACACGCCGGGCGGCGGCTGCGAGGAGGGCCCGGACGCCGACGGCCCGTCCTACATCAACACCTACCAGCGCGGCTCCCAGGAGTCGGTGTTCGAGACCGTCCCGCAGCCGACGTGCGACAAGTTCGCGTTCGGCGGCACCAACGGCTACCTGGACCTGTTCATCAAGGACTCGTCCTACGCCAAGCAGTGGAAGTTCACCGACGCCCCGGACGCCGACGCGCGCGCCATCCAGGCCGCGTACTGGGCGAACGTCTGGGCCGACGAGCAGGGCAAGGCCGGGGACGTCTCGGCGACCGTGGCCAAGGCCGGCAAGATGGGCGACTACCTGCGGTACTCGTTCTTCGACAAGTACTTCAAGAAGATCGGCGACTGCTACCCCGCCTCGTCCTGCCCGGCCGGGTCGGGCAAGAACAGCGAGCACTACCTGCTGTCCTGGTACTACGCGTGGGGCGGCGCGACCGACACGAACGCCGGCTGGGCCTGGCGCATCGGCGACGGCGCCTCGCACTTCGGGTACCAGAACCCCCTCGCGGCCTACGCGCTGGTGAACGACCCCGCGCTCGCGCCCAAGGGCTCGACGGCCAAGTCCGACTGGACCACGAGCCTCACCCGGCAGCTGCAGCTCTACAAGTGGCTGCAGTCCGCCGAGGGCGGCATCGCCGGCGGCGTCACCAACAGCTGGGAGGGCAGCTACAGCACCCCGACCACCGGCCTGACCAAGTTCTACGGCATGGCCTACGACTGGCAGCCCGTCTACCACGACCCGCCGAGCAACCAGTGGTTCGGGTTCCAGGCGTGGTCGATGGAGCGCGTGGCCGAGTACTACCAGGTCACCGGTGACTCGAACGCCAAGGCCATCCTCGACAAGTGGGTGGACTGGGCGCTGTCGGAGACGACCGTCGACCCGTCCACGGGCAGCATCCAGATCCCGTCCACGCTCAAGTGGACCGGGCAGCCGGACGCCGACTGGTCGTCCTCCAGCGGCATGCCGCCCGCGAACGACGACCTGCACGTCTCCGTGCAGGACTACACCAACGACGTCGGCGTGGCCGCCGCGTACGCCAAGACCCTGACGTACTACGCGGCCAAGTCCGGCGACGACGACGCCAAGCAGGCCGCCAAGGACCTGCTGGACGCCATCTGGAAGCACACCGACACCAAGGGCGTCTCGGTGCAGGAGACCAAGGCCGACTACTCGCGCGTCCTGGACCCGGTCTACATCCCGTCCGGCTGGACGGGCACCATGCCCAACGGCGACCCGATCAACTCCAGCTCGACCTTCATGTCCATCCGTTCCTTCTACAAGAGCGACCCGGACTACCAGCGCGTCATGGCGTACGCCAACGGCGAGACCTCGACCGCACCGGTGTTCACCTACCACCGGTTCTGGGCGCAGGCCGACGTGGCCCTGGCCATGGCCGACTACGGCCGGCTGTTCAACGAGTGACCCACCCCAACGGGCCCGTGGCGGCACCCGCCGCCACGGGCCCGTGCCCCTTCTCGGGCACGAGATTCGCCGACCCGTCCCGGACGGCGGCGACGCCGAGTATGCGAACATATGTTCGTGTCCGGTGGCGCCACGATCCTGCACGCCGACCTGGACGCGTTCTACGCGTCGGTCGAGCAGCGCGACGACCCGGCGCTGCGCGGGCGGCCGGTGATCGTCGGGGGCGGCGTGGTGCTGGCGGCGAGCTACGAGGCCAAGGCCCACGGCGTGCGGACGGCGATGAGCGGCGGCCAGGCGCGGCGCCTCTGCCCGCGGGCGGTCGTCGTCCCGCCCCGCATGAGCGCCTACAGCGAGGCGAGCAGGGCCGTGTTCGCCGTGTTCCGCGCCACCACCCCGCTCGTCGAGGGCCTGTCGATCGACGAGGCGTTCCTCGACGTGGACGGGCTGCGCGCGGACCCCGCCGACGTCGCCGCCCGGCTGCGGCGGGAGATCGCCGAGGAGGTCGGCCTCCCGATCACGGTCGGGGTGGCGCGGACCAAGTTCCTCGCCAAGGTCGCCAGCGGCGTCGCCAAACCGGACGGCCTCCTGGTCGTGCCGCCGGACGGCGAGCTCGATTTCCTGCGCCCGCTCCCGGTGCGGCGGCTGTGGGGCGTCGGGCCGGCGACCGCGGCCAAGCTCGCGAGGTTCGGCGTCGCCACGGTGGGCGACGTGGCGGACATGCCCGAGTCCGCACTCGTGTCGATGCTCGGCCCGGGAGCGGGCCGCCACCTGCACGCCCTCGCGCTCAACCGGGACCCGCGCCCGGTGCATACCGGCGCGCGCCGCCGGTCCATGGGCGCGCAGCGCGCCCTGGGGCGCCGCCGCCGGTCGCCCGAGGAGCTGGACGCCCTGCTCGTCGGGCTGGCCGACCGGCTCGGCGGCCGGCTGCGCAAGGCCCGGCGCGTCTGCCGGACGGTCACCCTCCGGCTGCGCTTCGGCGACTTCACCCGGGCCGCCCGCTCCCGGACGATGCCCCAGGCGACCGCCGAGACCTCCGCGATCCTCGCCGCGGCGCGCCGCCTGCTGGCCGCCGCCGCGCCGCTGATCGAGGAGCGCGGCCTGACGCTGATCGGCGTCTCGCTGGGCAACCTGCACGACGACCGGGCCGTCCAGCTCGCGCTCCCGTTCGACCAGGCCATGGCCGTGGACGGCGCGGTGGACGGCGTCCGCGGACGCTTCGGCTCGTCCGCCATCACCCGCGCCGTCCTGCTGGGCCGCGACCAGGGCGTACAGGTCCCGATGCTCCCCGACTAGGGCGGTTCCGCGCCGGCCGGTCCGGCGTCCGCCCGCGGGCGGCCCGGCTGACGCGAAGGTTCTTCCCGTCTTCGCCGTCGGCAAGAATGATGGGCTGACGAGTGGGATGGGAGAAACCGGGTGAGTGCCGCGAAGAAGCAGGCCCAGACCAGGGAGAGCAAGGCGGAGTTCTGCTACGGGCTGCTGAGGTCGCGCATCCTCGACGGCACCTACGTGCCCGGATACCGGCTGGTCATCAACCAGCTCGCGCACGAGACCGGGGTCAGCACGATCCCGCTGCGCGAGGCGCTGCGCCGGCTGCAGTCCGACGGGCTCGTCGAGGTGGTGCGCAACGTCGGCGCCCGCGTCGCGGTGTTCGACGACGAGCAGGTGGAGCACACCCTGCAGATCCTCGCCCGGCTGGAGGGCTACGCCACCGCGATCGCCGCGCCGGCCATGTCGGCCGGGGACGTCGCCGCGTCCCGCAAGATCAACGACCGGATGGCGGAGGCGCTGGAGGAGTTCGACCCGGCCGCGTTCACCGCGCTGAACCGCGAGTTCCACTTCTCGATCTACGAGCACTGCCCCGACGGCCACCTGCGGTCCCTGCTGGAGGCGGAGTGGACGCGCCTGGACCACATGCGCCGCTCCGCGTTCGCCTACGCCCCCGGGCGGGCCCGCCGCTCGGTGGCCGAGCACGGGCGCATCCTGACCCTGATCAGCGAGAAGGCGGACGCGGCCGAGATCGAGCGCGCCGCCCGCGCGCACAAGAACGCCGCGGCCGGGTCCCCGCGCGCCGCCCGCCCGGCCCCGCACGAGTAGCGCCGCGGTGCCCCGCCCACGGTCGGTCCCGATGCGGACGCTCCGCGGTCCATGAGACGATCATCGGACCGGGGATGAGCGGAGTTTGCGAATGGCCGATGAGAGGTGGACTCCCGCCGACGTGGATCTGGCCACCCCCAACACGGCCCGGATCTACGACTACCTGCTCGGCGGCAAGGACAACTACGCGGCGGACCGGGAGGTCGCCGAGCGGCTGCTCGACGTCATCCCGGAGGCGCGGACGGCGGCGCGGGAGAACCACGCCTTCATCGGCCGCGCCGTCCGGTTCCTCGCGCGCGAGGGCGTCCGGCAGTTCATCGACATCGGCAGCAAGCTCCCCGCGAGCGGGAACGTGCACGAGGTCGCCGCGGAGACCGCGCCCGACGCGACCGTCGTGTTCGCCGACGGCGACCCCGTCGTGCTCGCGCACGCCCGCGCGCTCCTCGCCCGGACGCGGCGGGCCGCCTTCGTGCGGTGCGACCCGCTGCGCCCCGACGCCGTCGCCGACGACCCCGAGGTCCGCGCGCTCATCGACTTCGAGCGGCCGGTGGCGGTCGTCCTCGACCGCGTCCTGCACTTCATCGAGGACGACGACGCGGCCGCCGCCGCGCTCCGCCGCCTGCACGCGGCGCTCGCGCCGGGCAGCCACCTGGTCTTCACGCACATCACCCACGAGCCCGAGCCCGAGTCCGGCGGCGACGTCGGCCGGGTGTTCAAGCCGACCAGCGGGCACTTCTGGGGCCGCGGCCGGGCCGGGATCCTCGGCATCGTCGGGTGCTTCGACCTCGTCGAGCCGGGCCTGACCTACACGCCCGAGTGGCGGCCCGACCCGTCCGCGCCGCGGGCCGCCCACCCGGAGCGCACCTTCACCCTGGCGGGCGTGGGCCGCCGCCGCTGACCGACAGGGCGCGCAGCCGGCGCCGCCAGCCGGGCAGGCCGGCCCGCGCGGCCCGCCCGTGGGCGCGCGCCGGCCCGGTCCCGCCGCCGAGGTCGTGCACCCAGCCCTGGTGGCTGCGGCCGGTCACCTCCAGCCGGACGAGCGGGACGTAGGAGTCGGCGCGGATCCCCTCGTACCCGTGCCGGACGATCGAGTGGTAGATGTCCTCGGACACGACCAGCACCAGCGGCGCGCGGGTGCGGCGCAGCGCGTCCTTCGCCTCCGCCGAGTCGAGCAGCCGGAACGCGACGTCCAGCGCCTCGCCGAAATTGCCGTGCCCGTCGTTGTGCACCTCTCCGGCGTGCACGACGACCCGGACGCGAATTCGCCGGTCGCCGCCCGGGGAGATCGTCTGCGCCGAATTGTATTCGGCGAGCAGCGCGGACAGGATCGGGATCACCGGGTGCAGCAGCAGCGTTTTCGGCACCTCGTCGAAAGGGTGCACCAGCACCAGCGCGCCGTCGCCCCGGTCGACGTACTCCTCCCGGTACCGCCGCCCGATTCCGGCCCGGTTGAACGCCTCCTCCAGCAGCGTGTACAGCGTGCGCCGCAACTCGGCCTTGACCGGGTCGGTGCGGGCGGTGGACCCCTCGATGTCCACCGCCAGGATCGCCCGGTACCGCGGCCGGACCCGCGCCCGGCCGGCGGCCGGGACCAGCGGCCCGGGCGCGCCGGCGAGCACGGGCCCCCCGGCCCCCGGCCCCCCGCCGCGCACGGCCGTCTCGTAGTTCATCCCCCCGCGCCCCTTTCTCCGTGCCCCCATTGTTCGCGGGAAACGATCCTGGCATTGCACGCCTTCTCCGGCAACCCAGGCGAACCCGGACCGGAGACCGGGTTTCCCCGGTGAATGTGAATTCCTTTCATCGGGTGTTGAAAGGGCCGCTGACCGGCGCTGCGGCGGGCGGCCGTCCCGAGTCAAGGGGTGCGCGTCCCGAATGGTCCCGGAGGCGCGGGACTCCGGCCCCGCAAGATCGGGACGGAAACGCCGGAACGGCACGCGCATCGATCGGATAACGCCGCTGTGCGGACGGCGGCGAATGGGGAACAATTCCGGTGCGGCCGGTCCGGCCGGCGCCGCGTCCGGGAAAGCACGGAGCGCCGCCCCGTGGGTTTCCGGTGGCAGGACGCCCCCCGAGGTCCGAGCATGGAGAGGGTGGTCGTGGTGATTTCCGCACCGCGGCGGCGCAGGTCGCCACCGTGGTTCGGCGCGGAGACGAGGCGCGCCCTCGTCGCCGGGCTGGCGGTGGCGGGGCTGGCGCTCCTGGCCGGCTGGCCGTACTGGCGGCACCATCCGGCCGCCGCCGCGATCACACTGGTCGGCTGCGCCGCCATCGCCGTGGACGGCGTGCTGCTCTCCACCGGGGGCCGCACCCGCCGCACCGGGCTGCTGTTCACCGTCGCGTCGGTCTGCTGGGCGGTCAACTGGGCGGCGAGCTGGGACGCGACCATCGGGCCGATCATGTCCCCGTACGCGCAGGCCACCTTCTACCTCGCGCTCGCCGTGGGCGTCCTGCTCTACCCGGCCGGGCGGCTGGAGTACCTGGCCGACCGGATCTGGACGGTCCTGGCGTGCGTGGTCCTCTGGGGATGCCCGACCGCGCTGTGGGTCACCTCGAAGCCGGAGTGGGCGGCGTTCCGCGGCGAATCGGTGTGGTGGCCCGCGCCGTTCCCGGACCTCGACGTCTTCCGGATCGTCCTGCGGGTCTCCGGCACCCTGTACGTCGTCCTCGCCTTCTCGTTCGCCCTCGTGCTGATGCTGCGGCTGCCGCGGATGGGCCGGATGCGGCGGCTGCTCACCCTCCCCGTCACCGTCGCCGTCGGGTTCGTGGCGATCCTGGCCGCGCTGACGCAGAAGCCGATCATGGAGGACTCGCTCCCGCTGGACGACCTCCTGCGCGTCTACGTCGTGCAGGGCGCCGTCATCGTGCTCGTCCCGCTGACCCTGCTGGCGTCCGGGCTGCGCGTCCGCATCAGCGAGCTGACCGTCGCCGGCCGCATGCTCCGCCTGACCGCGCCGATCTCGGTCGAGCGGGTCCGGGACGCGCTCCGCGACGTCCTGCACGACCCGACGCTGGAGCTGTGGTTCTGGGCGCCGATGGAGGAGACCTACGTCGACACCGCAGGCCACCCCGTCGACCTCGACCCGGAGGGCGACGCCGGCGCGGGCGCCGACGGGCGCTGGCGGCGCCGGGTGCGCAGCGCCGCCGGGGACCCGCTCGCCGTCGTCGAGCTGGGCGGCGCGCTCCGCGACCACGAGTCGCTGGTCGAGGCCGCGCTCGCCGCGGGCGGCCGGGCGCTGGAGACCGCGCGGCTGCAGGCCAGCGTGCACGCCGGCCTGGAGCAGGTCCGCGCCGCCTACCGGCGGCTCGTCCGCGCCGAGACCGTCGAGCGCGAGCGCCTCGCCCGCGACCTGCACGACGGTGCGCAGCAGCGGCTCCTCGCGCTCGGCGCGATGCTCGGCACGCTGGAGGCCGTGACCGACGACCCGGCGGTGAAGGAGCACGCCCGCAACTGCCGCGCCGAGCTGATGGAGGCGCTGGCCGAGCTGCGCGCGCTCGCCCGCGAGGTGCAGCCGGCGCTGCTCGTCCAGGACGGGCTCGGCCCGGCGCTGGAGGTGCTCGCCGAGCGGATCGGCGTCCGGGTGCGGCTCGACATCGCCCCGCGCCGGTTCTCCCGCGAGATCGAGTCCACGCTTTACTCGGTGCTTTGCGAGAGTCTGTCGTACGCTGTCGACCGCGCGCACGCGAGCCAGGTGCATGTCCGGGTCGGCCACGAGGACGGCCGGCTGGCCGCGGAGATGACCTGTGACGGCGCGGGGCCCTGCGACCCCGCCGCCGACCTCGCCGGGCTGTCCGGCCGGGTCCGGGCGCTGCGCGGGCAGGTGGCGGTCGGAGGCGGTCCCGGCGGGGGCACGACGGTGAGGATGGACCTTCCATGCGAGTAGCCGTGGCGGAGGACAGCGGGATCTTCCGGCAGGCGCTGGTCACCCTGCTCACCACGGTCGGCATCGAGGTCGTGGCGTCCGCGGGCTCCGGCGAGGAGCTGCTCGCGCGCGTCGCCGGCGATCCGCCCGACGTGGCGATCGTCGACCTGCACATGCCGCCGACGTTCAGCAACGAGGGCGTCGTCGCCGCCCGCCGGCTGCTGGAGCGCCACCCGGGCCTCGGCGTCCTGGTCCTGTCCGCCTACAACGAGACCCCGCAGGCGATGGAGCTGTTCCGCGACCAGCCGCGCGGCGTCGGCTACCTGCTGAAGGACCACGTCACCGACGTCGACAACCTGCGCTCGGCGCTGGAGCGGGTGATGCGCGGCGAGGTCGTCATCGACCCGGACGTGGTGAGCCGGCTCGTCGAGGCCCGGCACCGCGAGCAGGAGCTGTCCCGGCTGTCCGGGCGCGAGCGGGAGGTCCTGGCGCTGATGGCGGAGGGCCACTCGAACGCGGGGATCGGCAAGCGGCTGCACCTGTCCGCCCGGACGGTCGAGGACCACGTCCGCGCCATCTTCACCAAGCTGAAGATCGCCTCGGCGGGCGGGCCGCCGGGGCCGCAGGACAGCAACAAGCGGGTGCTGGCCGTCCTCACCTGGCTGCGGGCCGCCGAGACGCGCTGACGCCCGCCCCGCGCGCATCAATCGGGTAACGGGCCCTCCCAGTTTCCGCCCCGAGTGCGGAACACTGACCGCGGGAGTGGAGTCGGTGGCTCCGGTGGTGGCCCCCGCACGCCACCGGCACGCGCCGCGAGCCCGTGCCGGGGCCCCGTGCCAGGGCGCCGCGTCCGGCACGCTTCCATGCTCGCGGTGCCGCGTGCCCCGCACATCCGGGAAAACCCCACTCCCGGACGGTGGTTTCCCGGGACGACACGGAAGGAACGCGGTTGAGGGCCGTCCCCCGCTGGCCGCTGTGGCTGGGCGCGCGGGTCCGCCGCGCCCTGGGCGCGGGCGCGGCCGTCGCGGCGGCCGCGCTGGCGTGCGGCTGGCCGTACTGGCGCGGGCACCCCGTCGCCGCCGTCGTCACCCTGGCCTGCTGCGGCGGGTTCGCCGTCGCCGGCGGGCTGCTCGCCGCCGGCCGGCTCGGGCGGCGGACGGGCGCGGCGTTCATCTTCGCCGCGGCGGCATGGGCGGTCACCTGGGCGGGGGCGTGGAACGCCGGCGCGGCGCCGGTGGTCTCCCTGTTCGCCCAGTCGGTGTTCTTCGTCGCGATCGGCATCGGCGTCGTGATGTACCCGGGCGGCCGCCTGGAGGGCACCGCCGCCCGGCTGTGGACGGCCGCCGCCGTCGTCGTCATGGTCGGCGGGCAGGCGCTGCTGTGCGCGGTGTCGCGGCCCGGCTGGAACGGCTTCGCCTCCTCGGCCGCCTGGCCGTCCGTCCACCCCGACGAGGAGGTCTTCCGCTGCGTCCAGCGGGCCGTGACGGTCGCCATGGTCGCGCTCGCCGGCGCGCTGGTGGTCCTGCTGCTGGCGCGGGTGCCCCGGACCGGGCGGCTGGACCGCGCGTTCACCGTGCCCGTCGTGGTGGCGGTGACGGTCGGCGTCAGCATCGCCCTGGCCGTCCAGGGCACGCTCCTCGGCACGGCGGTCACCCTCGACGACGTCCTGAAGGTCTACTTCGTCCAGGGGTTCTGCGCCACGACGCTGCCGATCGTCTTCCTGTTCACCGCGCTGCGCGCCCGTCTGTCCGAGCTGACCGTGGCGGAGCGGATGCACCGCCTCACCGCCCCGGTCTCGGTGGAGAAGGTCCGCGACGCGCTGCGCAGCGTCCTCGGCGACGGCACCCTCGACCTGTGGCTGTGGGCCGAGGACGGCTACGTCGGGGTGGACGGGCGCCGGATGGAGGCCCCGCTGGAACCGGGGCCGGGCCGCTGGCGGCACGAGGTGCGCACGTCCGGCGGCGAGCCCCTCGCCACCGTCGACGTCGCCGCCGCGCTCCGCGACCACGAGCCGCTCGTCGAGGCGGCGCTGACCGCGGGCGGCCGGGCGCTGGAGACCGTCCGGCTGGAGGCCGCCGCGCAGGCCAACCTCGAACGGGCCCGCGACGCGCAGGAGCTCCTCGTCCGCGTCCAGGCCGCCGAGCGCGAGCGGCTCGCCGCGGACCTGCAGCGCAGCGCCCGCGCCCGGCTCCGCGCGCTGGAGGAGACCCTCGCCCGGCTGGAGGACGCCGCCGCCGACCCGGCGGCGCGCGAGCAGGCCCAGGTCTGCCGCCGCGAACTCGCCGAGGCCGTCGCCGAACTCGACGACCTGGCCCGCGGCGTCCACCCGGCGATCCTCGCCGACGCCGGCCTGGGCCCGGCCATGGAGCTGGTCGCGTCCCGCGCCCCGGTACCGGTCCGGCTGGACCTGCCCGCCGACCGCTTCCCGCCCGAGATCGAGTCGACCCTGTACTTCGCGCTCTGCGAGGCCCTCACGAACGCCGTCAAGCACGCGGGGGCCGGCACGGTCGAGGTGACCGTCCGCTCCGGCCGAGCCGAGATCACGGCGGAGGTCCGCGACGACGGCGCGGGCGGCGCGGCCCCGTCCCCGCGCGGCGGCCTCGCCGGCCTGACCGACCGCATCCGGGCCCTCCGCGGCACCGTGACCATCGACAGCCCACCGGGCCGGGGCACCACCCTGGCCATCACCCTCCCCGCGGGGGACGCGTCCGCCCGGTGAGCGGGCGCGGCGGAGGGCCTTCAGCCGTGCCGGGACGCGGGCCAGACCTCGGTCAGCGGAACGCCGACCGCTCCGAGCAGCCGGTGCAGCACCGGCAGGGACAGGCCCATCACGTTCCCGGCGTCCCCGTCGATCCCTTCGACGAACCAGGCGCCCAGGCCTTCGAGCGTGAACGCGCCGGCGACCCGCAGGGGCTCGCCCGTCGCGACGTAGCAGGCGATCTCGTCGTCGCCGGGGGAGCCGAAACGCACTCGGGTGCTCCCCGTCGCGGCCGCGGCCTCGCCCGTGGCGGTGTCGATGACGCAGTGGCCGGTGTGGAGCGTGCCCGTCCTGCCGCGCCTCGCCCGCCACCAGCCGGCCGCCTCCTCGGCCGACCCGGGCTTGCCGAGCGGCCTGCCGTCGAACTCCAGGACGGAGTCGCAGCCGACGACCAGGGCGCCGCGGTCGACCATGGCGGCGACCGCGGACGCCTTGGCGCGGGCCAGTTCCGCGACGAGCGAGGGCGCCGAGTCGGCCGTCACCGCCTCCTCGTCCACCCCGCTCACCACGACGTCCGGGTCCAGACCGGCCTGGCGCAGGATCCGCAGCCGGGCGGGAGAGGCAGAAGCCAGCACGACACTCCGCATCGCGACAGCCTAAAGTGTGGCGGCCGCGATCACGGCGCGCCCGGCCGCCGGGGCTTAGGCTGGGCAGATGCGTGACGACGCCGACCTTCATGCGGACCTCCATGCGGACGTGGCTCGGCGGGCGGTGGCGGCGGCGATCGAGGTGGCCCGCGCGAACTTCGGCCGCACGCTGGACGTCCAGGTCAAGGGCCCGCGCGGCGACGTCGTGACGGAGGTCGACCGGGAGGCCGAGCGGATCATCGTCGCGACGCTGCACGAGCGGTTCCCCGGCCACACGATCGAGGCCGAGGAGTCCGGCACGCTCTACGGCGGGTCCGACCACGTGTGGCTCGTCGACCCGCTGGACGGGACCAACAACTACGCCTACGGGCTGCCCGTCTACGGCGCGGCCGTGACCCTGTGCCACCGGGGCGAGCCGGTCGTGGCCGCCATCGGGGAGGCGCACACCGGCGACGTCGCGTGCGCCGTGCGGGGCCGGGGTGTGACCGTGAACGGGCGGCCCTTCGCGCGGACGGCCCCGCCGTGCGCCGGCCTGCCCGCCACCGCGCTCTGGGCCGGGTACCACACGCAGGGCGACGGCCACCTCGGCGCGCTCACCTCGCTCCTGCACGAGCGGAGCCGGCGCCTCTTCTCGACCTGGGCGCCGACCGCCGACGTCTTCCTCTACCTGCGCGGCGGCCTAGACGCGATCACCGTCTACCAGTGCAGCGGCACCGAGCTGCTGGGCTCGCTGCTGATCCTCCGGGAGGCCGGCGCCGAGATCACGGGAGCCGACGGGCGGCCCGTGCGGCGCCTCGCCGACCTCCCCGAACTCAGCTTCGCCGGGTCCGCGGCGGTCACTCTTCCCCTGGTGGAGGCTCTGACGCCGGCGGGGTCTCCGGCAGGAGCTCCCTGAGCTCTGAGCCGAGCAGGACGCGCTGCCGGTCGAACTCGGGCCCGAGGCCCGGATCGGCCTCGCCGACCAGCGCCACCAGTTCGCCGAGCGCCGCCAGTTCCCGTTCCAGCAGGTACCGGCGGCGGTCGGGATTGCGCAGCAGGACGCGCAGCGTGTAGAGGTCCATGACCCGGATGCGGCGGTAGGCCGGGACCTTCAGGTGCCGGACGGTGGCCCGGAAGAACCGCCCGCATTCGGGGTGGTTGTCGTCGACCCACAGCCCGTCCCCGTACGCCTGGTCGCCGTAGTAGATGCGGTTGTAGCCCATGTGGAAGGACACGGCCTCGGGGTCGGTCTCCATCCGCTTGACGAACGCGTCGAGGAGGTCGTGCCGGTCGTGGTGGAGGGCGTCGGCCACGGCGACCGCGCGCTGCAGGAACGGGTGCTCGGGGAACAGGTCGCCTGACCGCAGGCGGTCCATCGTGTGCGCGTCCGCCACGATCGGCAGCAGGTTCGCGGCCTGCTGCGCGGCCATCAGGTGGCCGGTGCCCGCGTCGATGTCCACTTTGTTGAGCACCGCGAGGAACGTCGCCTCGGTCGCCGCGCGCTTGTCGGGGTCGGCGGAGACGACGAGCAGCAGCTCGCGGACGAAGTCGATGACCTCGTCCGGAAGCGGGTGCAGCAGCAGCTCGGTGCGGTCCGCCCGGTTCTCCGCGCGCCGCTCGTCGAGGCACCTGACGACGTGCCGCGCCGCGCAGAACTCGAAGAAGGACTTGTGCACGAACCGGTACCGCCGCCGGTCGTTGGAGATGATCAGGAAGGACCGGTGGACGAGCTCCCGGCACACCTCGTCCACGGTGCCGTCCACGAGGATGTTCGACTCCAGCCAGCGCCCGGCGATGCGGCGCAGCTCGTCGGCCTCGATGAGCAGGTCCTTGAGCTCGAAGTGCCCCCAGCCGCGGCCCGACGCCAGGGACTTGGAGAAGATCTCCCAGGCCACGCACTCGATCAGCTCGCCCTTCTGCCACCAGGTCAGCTTCGAGGGCTCCTTCGCCTGCTCGCGCTGCAGCCACTTGTCGACGTACCGGCTGTAGATCGCCGAGGTCTCGCCGCCGTGGCCGACGGACAGGAACCCGTCGGCGTCGTGGTCCCGGAGGACGAGGTCGAGCAGCACCTCGGCGGTCATCCGCAGGATGAGCGGCCTGGCGACGGCCTCCCGCAGGGACGGGTTCCCGCCGATGATCCTGATCAGCTCCCCGGCCAGTTCCGGACGCCGCTGGGCCGCGGCGTACCAGCGCAGGAACGCCGTCCCCTGCTCCTCGAAGCGCAGCGGCAGCAGGCGGCCGGCGTTGCCGAACCCGGTCATCAGCTCGGTCGCGTCGACGTAGATGCTGTAGAACGCCGTGCGGGAGGTCAGCAGGGACGGGACCCGGAACAGGCCGAACAGGCTCTCGGGGACGATGCTGGTCAGCAGGTGCGGTGAGCGCATCACCGGGGCCTCGTCGAGCCCGTCGCAGACCAGGACGATGCGGTGGTCGTCCAGCAGCCTGGCGAGCTTGGGCACCTCGGGGAGCGCGACCTTCACCGCCAGCTGCTCCTTGAGCCACAGCGCCTGCTCCTCCGCCCGGGTCAGGCCCGCGTCCGGCGGCTGGGTCTGCGGCCTCATGGCGTTGAGCTGCAGGAAGACGGGGCAGCGGGCCGTGCGGGGCGAGGCGGCGAACTCGTCGGCGAGGCGGGCGAAGACGAGTCCGGCGATGAGGGACTTCCCCGATCCCGGCTCGCCCATCAGCATGACCCGGTCCCCGCCGCGCAGGACGTCGGTGACGACGTCCACGATCGGGCCGCCGTCCCGCAGGGCGCCGGATCCGGAGAAGAACGGGTCGACGAATCCGAACCCGGCCCGCAGCCGCTCCTCGTGCGTGCGGGGGGACGCGCTCCCCTCGACCGGGAGGCGCGCGGCCAGCGCCTCGACCTCCGCCCGGTGGTAGGCGCGGAGCCTGCGGCACTCCAGGTACCCGAGGCGGCGGCGGAACGCCAGGAAGCGGGCGCCGGCCGCGGCGAGCAGTGCGCCGGCGGCGACGGCGGCCAGCCAGTGGGACGCCAGGAAGAGGAGGAGGAAGGCGGGGACGGCGGCGAGGGTACCGATCCAGTCCAGCAGTTCCCGGACGACCTTCAGGTGCCGTATCGCGGGCGCCTGACCGGAAGAGGCCCTGACCGGTCGATTCATCGGAGAGCTCAGACCCCCTGCCGCGCGTGGTGAGGCAATCGCCCGATCGGTCGTCCGCTATTGGTTTATGTCGTGCTTCTAGTGGATCACATCGCGTCGTACGCGTACATCTCTACGACTGTTGATTAATGCACGCAACGCGGGGTTCAGGGGGCGGAGCGGACGACCATGGGGAGGAGGTAGCGGCGGGCGAACGATCGGGCGCCCTCGTCGTCCAGGGGGATGTGGCCCTCGGGGGTGAGGACGAGGGAGTGGGTGAGGCGGACGAGGATCTCGGCGACGACCTCCGGGTCGACGCCGGCGGGGGCGGCGCCCAGGCGCTGCGCGGTGCGCAGGCGGCCGGCGATGTAGCCGCGGGCGGCGGCGAGCAGCGGCCCCGCCTTCACCGTGGAGTGCGGCAGGATCAGTTCCGGCTCGACGACCAGCAGGCGGTTGACCAGCCGCTGCTCGCGGCTGATCCGCAGGGCGACGGCGAACCCCTCGACGAGGCGCTCCTCCAGGGTGGGGAGCGCGGCGACCGCCTCGTCCAGCTCGGCGAAGAAGCGGCGGGCCTCGCGCAGCAGGACGCCGGTGACCAGGTCGCCCTTGGTGGGGAAGCGGCGGTAGATCGTGGCGCGGCCGAGCCCGGACTCGCGGGCCACGTCGTCCATCGTGGTGCGGCGCGGCCCGTAGGTCTCGAAGCAGCGCTGCGCCGCGTCCAGGATGCGGCCGCTCTGCGGCTCGCTCTCCGGGCCGGCGGTGAGCAGGCTGAGCAGGTCGTCGTCGCTCGTCCGGTCGCTCGTCGGGTCGCTGGTCATGGTGCGGCCGACTCTAGCCTCCGCGGGACCGGCGCATGGCGTGCGCGGCGGCGGGGTGCGCCGCCCGCGGGCACTAGTCCGCGGCCAGCGCGTCGAGGGCCTGCTCGGCGGTCGGGTGGGCGACGAGGTGGCGGTCCAGGCCGCTGCGCTCGATGATCGTGCGGAACCGGCGGTCCAGGCCGGCCAGGACGAACTCGCCGCCGGCCCGGTGCGCGGCCTTCCAGATGATGATGAGCGCGTTCAGGCCGGAGGAGTCGCAGAAGCCGACCCGGGAGGCGTCCAGCACGACCAGCGGAGGGCCCGTCAGCTCGCGCATGTCGGCGAGGACGCGTTCGCGCAGCCGGTCGGCCGTCAGGATGGTCAGGTCACCCTCCGCCTGCACGAGCAGGCAGGGCCCGCGCACCTCGCTGCGCACCTCCAGCGTGTCGCCGCCGGGATGGTCCGACGGGTCGCCGGCTCCGAGAGACATGCCGTTCACCTCCGTAGGTACCCGGGCACCCGGCGTACCCGCGAAAGGGCCGGTCATGCAGCGGCGGCCGGGGGTCAGCCCACCCGGATGTACTCGATCGCGGCGTCGGCGAGGCGCCGCGCGGGCGCCTCGTAGCGGTCGCGCAGCTCCAGCAGGACCTGCTGGCCGCGGACGGCGGGCCACCCGGCGGGCAGGTGCTCGACCGGCAGCCGGGGGTCGGTGCGGACGAGCTGCAGCCACTCGGTGGTCATCCACAGGTAGCGGGCGAGGTCGTCGGGGGCGTGGGGGAGCGGGTCTGGGCGGTCCCAGCGGTCCAGGAACGCGCGGTAGCCGGCGGCGAGCCCGTCGAGGTCGAACGCCTCGCGGAGCATGTGCGGGACGTCCGTCGGCTCCTCGGCCGGGCCGGCGAACACCTTCAGGTGCCCGTTCAGGTTGAGGCCCGCGACGATCGGGCGGACGTCCACCCGGGACGGCGCGATCCACGTGCCGTTGCCGAGCGACCCGAACCCCGCCCAGGTCAGCCGGGCGCGCAGGTCGTGCCGGACGCGCTGCCACGACTCCGGCATGGAGAACGCGAGGACGGTCCAGCTGCCGTCCCAGTCGGTGTTGAGCACGCCGCGCCGCCAGACGCGGTCCTCACCGTCGTGCAGGATGCCCTCCGACCTCGGGGTGAGCCCGAAGTGCATGCGGCGCCCCTCGCGGTGCCGCGCCAGCAGGCCGCGGCGGACCATGCGCGTCAGCGTCGACCGGACGGCGTGCTCGCCCACGCCGAGGCGGGCGAAGGTGTCGATGAAGCTTCCGGAGAACACCGCGATGTCCCGCCCCAGCACGTAGTTGCCGAGGTAGGTCAGCATCAGCGACTGCGGCCGGAGCCTCGGGGACGGCTCGCCTGCCGGGGGCGGCCCGGCCGCGCTGTGTGCACTCACCCGTAGAGCTCCCGTCATCCCGCCAGCGTAACGACGGCGCCCGGGGTCCCCGGACCGCTGTCACGCTGATGTTGGGCAAATCATTGACTGCCGTGAAGAATACGCCTAACTTCGGGGCACGCCCACCCCGGGAGGTCCCAAGTGCGCAAACTCATCCCGCTTCTGGCCGCCACCGTGCTCGCCGCCGCCGCGTGCGGCTCGTCCGGCGGGTCCGGCGGCGGCTCCACCCTCAAGGTCGGCTTCATCGAGTCCCTGACCGGCAACTACGCCCCGCTGGGAGGTGAGGCGAAGAAGACCGTGGAGCTCGCCGTCGAGCAGATCAACACCGCGGGCGGCATCGACGGACGCAAGATCAAGCTGATCACCCTCGACGACAAGACCGCTCCGGACCAGGGCGTGCTGCACTTCAACAAGCTCAAGTCCGAGAAGGTCACCGCGATCATCGGCTCGACGTTCTCCAACGTCGGCCTGGCGGTGGAGCCGCTCGCCGAGCGGGAGAAGATCCCCTACATCTCGCTGAGCCCGGCGGACGAGCAGGTCGACCCGATCCGCAAGTACACGTTCGTGGTCCCGGCGATCTCGTCCACCTACGCGCAGGCGATGCTGTCGTACTTCAAGGCGCACGAGATCAGCAAGGTCGCGGTCGCCTACGACACCAAGAGCGCCTACGCCAAGGCGGGCTTCGCCGGCATGCAGAAGTACGCGGGCCAGTACGGCGTGCAGATCGTCAAGGAGGAGACGTTCGAGACGACCGCCTCCGACTTCAGCCCGCTGTTCACCCACGTCCGCGACTCCGACGCGCAGGCCCTCGTCGCGTGGGCGAGCGGCCCGCCCGGGGTCACCATCGCCAAGCAGTACCCGTCGTCGGGGCTCAAGCTGCCGCTCTTCATGACCGGCTCCCAGGCCAGCAAGCTGTGGCTCGACCCGGTCGGCAAGGCCGCCGAGGGCGTGTACGTCCAGTCGGCCATCGGCGTCGTCGGCGACTACCTGCCGGACGGGAAGCTGAAGCAGTCCGTCCAGGAGATGTCCGGGCCGTTCAAGCAGAAGTACGGCTACGAGCCGCCGCAGTTCGCGATGGACGGCTACGCCGGCGTCAAGCTGCTCGCCGCGGCGATCGAGAAGGCCGGCACCGACCGGGAGAAGATCCGGGACGCGCTGGAGAGCCTCACCCTGGTCACCCCGTGCGGCCAGTACACCTACTCCAAGACCGACCACTCCGGTCTCAAGCCCACCGACATCTCGATGAACCAGGTCAAGAACGGCAAGCTCGTCCCCACCGAGTGGTCGGTGAAGCAGCTCGCCGAGACCGCGAAGGCAGCCGGATGACGGCACTGCTGGAAATCGGCGGCGTCGGGCGCGCGTTCGGCGGCGTGTACGCCGTCCGCGACGTCGCGATGACGGTCGCCGAGGGCGAGACCCGCGCCGTGATCGGACCGAACGGCGCGGGCAAGTCCACCCTGTTCAACCTGATCAGCGGCCATCTCGCCGCCGACCACGGCACGCTCGCCTACGCGGGGCGGCGGATCGACCGGCTGCCCCCGCACGCGCGCGCCCGGCTCGGCATCGCGATCGTGTTCCAGGGCGCCCGGCTCTTCCACGGGATGACCGCGCTGGAGAACGTCATGGTCGGCGCGCACGCCCGCACCCGGCACGGCTTCCTGGCCGCCACGCTCCGGCTGCCCGCGCACCGCCGCGAGGAGGCCGCGATCCGGGCGGACGCCCTGGCCGCGCTCGACCGGGTCGGGCTGCGCGACTGGGCGCACCGGTCGGCGGACGTCCTGCCGCTCGGGCAGCAGCGGTCGCTGCAGGTGGCGCGGGCCCTGTGCGCGCGCCCCCGGCTCCTGCTGCTGGACGAGCCGGCGTCCGGGCTGCGCGCCGGCGAGCGGGAGGCCCTCGCGCAGCTGATCGAGGGCCTGCGCGCGGAGGGGCTGACGATGATGCTCGTCGAGCACGACGTCGCGTTCGTCGCCCGCCTCGCCGACCGGGTCGCCGTCCTGGACCTCGGCCGCCTCATCGCCGAGGGCACCCCGGACGAGATCCGCGCCGACCCCGCCGTCATCGCCGCGTACCTGGGGGAGGCAGCATGACAGCGGTGATCGAGGTGTCCGACCTCGTCGTCCGGTACGGGACGGCGACCGCGCTCGACCGGGTCGGGCTCACCGTGCGGGCCGGGGAGCTGGTCGCGCTGATCGGCCCGAACGGGGCGGGCAAGACCTCGCTCGTCAACGCGGTCCTCGGCGTGCTGCGCCCGGCGGCGGGCCGGGTGGACCTGGGCGGGCGCGTCGCGCTCGTCCCCGAGGGGCGGCAGATGTTCGACGACCTGACCGTCGAGGACAACCTCGCCCTCGGCGCCTGGCGCCGCCGCCGCGCGAAGGGCGCGCGCGACACCGAGCGGGTGTACGAGGTGCTGCCGCGGCTCGCCGAGCTGCGCGGGCGGCGCGCCGGGTCGCTGTCGGGCGGCGAGCAGCAGATGGTCGCGTTCGGGCGGGCGCTGATGGCCGAGCCGGACGCGATCGTCGTGGACGAGCTGTCGCTCGGCCTCGCGCCGCTCGTCACCGCCGGGCTCGCCGAGCACCTGCGCCGGCTGAACGCCGAGCGGGGCCTCGCCGTCCTGCTGATCGAGCAGAACGCGCGGCTGGCGCTCGACCTGTGCTCGCGCGGCTACGTCCTGGAGGCGGGCCGCATCCGCGCCGAGGGCACCGCCGCCGACCTCGCGGCGGGCCCCGACCTCGCCGACGCATACCTCGGCGGGCCCGCCGGCACCGAGGAGGGGACATGAGCGCGTTCCTGCAGTACCTCGTCTCCGGGATCGCCGTCGGCTGCGGCTTCGCGCTGCTGGCCAGCGGCCTCGTCGCGATCCACCGGGTGACCCGGGTGGTGAACTTCGCGCAGGGCATGTTCGCCGTCGTCGGCGGCATGACGGCCGGGTCGCTGCTGGCGGCCGGGCTGCCGCACGGCGCGGCCGAGGCCGGCGCGGTGGCCGTCGCGGGCGCGGTCGGGCTCGCGGTCGGGATCGCCGCGACCGGGAAGCGCGGCACGTCCCCGCAGTCGGCGCTGATCGTCACGCTCGGGATCGGCTTCCTGGCGTACGCGGTGGAGATCATGATCTGGGGCGACAACCCGCGTTCGCATCCCGGGCTGCGGGGCGCGGTGACGCTGTTCGGCGCGCATGTGCAGAAGCAGTCGTTCCTCGTCATCGGGGTCGCGGCCGCCGTGTTCGCGCTGCTCGCCCTGTTCTTCGGGCGCACCTACGCGGGCAAGGCGCTCAGCGCGTGCGCGTCCAACCCGTACGCGGCGCGCACCATGGGGATCGACCCGGTGCGGATGGGCCTGGTCGCGTTCGCGCTCGGCGGGATGCTCGGGGGCCTCGCCGGAGTGCTGCTCACGCCGCTGCAGCCCATCTCCTACAACAGCGACGTCCTGCTGATCACCAACGGGTTCGCGGCGGCGGTGCTCGGCGGCCTGAACCGCCCGGTCGTCGCGCTCGCCGGGGCGCTGACGCTCGGCGTGGCGGAGTCGATGGTCGCGGGCTACGGCGAGGCGTCCTACCAGACCGTCGTCGCGCTGGCGCTGATGCTGGCGATCATGATGGTGCGGGCCTCGCGGAGGACCGCGCTGCAGGAGGAGGCCGCCCGATGAGCGTGTCCGTCCGCAAGTCCCCGCCGGCGGCCGCCGCGGCCGTGCGCCGGCGGCCCGCGCCCGGGGCGCTCATCGCGGCGGCCGTCGCCGCCGCGGCGCTGCTCGCCCCGGTGCTGCTGCCGGAGACGCAGGTGTCGGTGTACGTGCTGCTCCTGCTGGCCGCGATCGTCGTCGTCGGCCTGTCGATGCTGATGGGATTCGCCGGGCAGGTCTCGCTCGGCCAGGCGGCCTTCACCATGATCGGCGGGTACACGGCGGCGCTGAGCGCGACGCACGGCGTGCCGACCTGGCTCGGCCTGCTGCTCGCGCCGGTCGTCGCGGCGGGGTGCGCGGCGCTGGTCGGCGGGCCGCTGCTGCGGCTGCGCGGCCACCAGCTCGCGTTCGCGACCCTCGCCGTCCAGCTCATCCTGCTCAGCCTCGTGGGACGGCAGGACTGGACGGGCGGCGACATCGGGCTGCAGGGCGTGCCGCGCCTCCAGGTCGCCGGGTACGAGTTCGCGGGCGAGATCTCCTACGCCTACCTGGCCCTCGCCGCGCTCGGGCTGGTCGTGCTGGTCACCCGGAACATCGTGGCGTCCCGGCCGGGGCGCGGGCTGCGGGCGCTCGCCACCAGCGAGGTCGCGGCGGCGTCCTCCGGGGTGCCGGTCGCCGTCTACAAGCAGGCGGTGTTCAGCCTGTCGGCCGCGTTCGCGGGGCTCGCGGGCGGCGTCTACGCCTTCTACATCGGCTACGTCGCGCCCGGCTCGTTCCCCGTCCTGCTGTCGTTCGAGTACGTCGTGATGGTCGTCGTCGGCGGCGCCGGGACGATCTGGGGCGCGCTCGCCGGTGCCACCGCCATCACCCTGCTGCTCCAGCTGCTCAACGACATCGGCACCCGCGAGGGGATGCCCGCGTCGGCGCCGGCCGTCCTGTCCTACGCGGTGTACGGGCTGCTGCTCATCGCGGTGGTGCTGTTCCTGCCGAAGGGGCTCGTGCCGTCCGCCACCGCGTGGTGGGATCGCCGCACGGCCTCGAAACCCGCGGAGGGGTGACGCGCATGCGCAACGAAGGACTCGGGTCGTGGCCCGCGCGCCGCGCCCGCAAGACCCCGCGAGCGGCCGCCCTCGTCCACGAGGGCGACTCGCTCACCTACGCCGGCCTGCTCGACCGCGTCGCGCGCCTCGCCCGCGGGCTGCGCGGGCTCGGCGTCCGGCCCGGCGACCGGGTCGCCTACCTCGGCCCGAACCACCCGTCGTTCCTGGAGGCGCTGTTCGCGACCGGGATGCTCGGCGGGATCTTCGTGCCGCTCAACACCCGGCTCGCCGGCCCCGAGATCGCCTACCAGCTGGACGACTCGGGCGCGTCCGTCCTCGTCCACGCGCCCTCGCACGCCGAGCTCGTCGGCGGCATCTCCGGCGGCCCGGTGCGGGAGCGCGTCCCGCTCGGCGGCGGGTACGAGGACCTCCTCGCGGGGGAGGACGGCGACCCGCTGGACCTGCCCGTCGCGCTCGACGACCCGTGCATGATCATGTACACGTCCGGGACGACCGGGCGGGCCAAGGGCGCGACGCTCACCCACGGCAACATCACCTGGAACGCGATCAACGTCCTGATCGACCACGACCTCGTCGCGGGCGAGGTGGCGCTCGTGTCGGCGCCGCTGTTCCACACCGCCGGGCTCAACATGCTCACGCTGCCGGTGCTGCTCAAGGGCGGGACGTGCGTGCTCGTCGCCGCGTTCGACCCGGCCGAGACGCTCCGCCTGGTCGAGGAGCACCGGGTCACGTTCATGTTCGGGGTGCCGACGATGTTCGAGCGGGTCGCCCGCGAGCCCGGCTGGGAGGCCGCCGACCTGTCGTCGCTGCGCATCCTGACCTGCGGCGGCGCGCCCGTCCCGCCGCCCCTCATCGAGACCTACCAGAAGCGGGGCCTGACGTTCCTGCAGGGCTACGGCATGACCGAGGCCGCGCCCGGCGTGCTGTTCCTGGACGCCGAGCACGCCGTGTCGAAGGCCGGGTCCGCCGGGGTGCCGCACTTCTTCAGCGACGTGCGCGTCGTCGGCCCGGACATGGCGGACGCGGCGCCCGGCGAGACCGGCGAGGTCGTCGTCCAGGGGCCGCACGTCATGAGCGGCTACTGGGGGCGGCCCGCCGACACCGCCGCCGTGCTCCGCGACGGCTGGTTCCGCAGCGGCGACGCCGCCCGCCTCGACGAGGACGGCTACGCCTACATCGTCGACCGCATCAAGGACATGATCATCTCCGGCGGGGAGAACGTGTACCCGGCGGAGGTCGAGCACGCGATCCTCGCCGCCAACCCCGCGGTGGCCGAGTGCGCGGTCATCGGCGTCCCGGACGCGACCTGGGGCGAGGCGTGCCGCGCCGTCCTCGTCCCGCGCCCCGGCGCGGACGTGGACCCGGCGGAGGTGATCGCGTCGCTGTCCGGCAGACTGGCCCGCTACAAGATCCCCAAGTCGGCGGTCCTCGCCGCGGAGCTTCCCCGCAACGCCGCCGGGAAGATCCTGAAGGCGCGGCTGCGGGAGGAGCACGGCGACCCATGACGGCGGGCGGCGGAGGCGCGCGCCGGCCGGCCGGCGGCGGCCGGCCGACGGTCACCAGCCGCGTCCTGGACATCCTGGAGGCGTTCTCCGCCGAGCGCGACGCGCTCACCATCACCCAGATCAGCCGGCGCGCGGGCCTGCCGCTGTCCACCGCGCACCGGCTGGTCGGCGAGCTGGCGTGCTGGGGCGCGCTCGAACGCGACGCGTCCGGGCTGTACCGGATCGGGCTGCGGCTGTTCGAGGTCGCGGCCCTCGCGCCCCGCGGCCCCGCGCTGCGCGCCGCCGCGATGCCGTTCCTGGAGGACCTGTACGAGGCGACGCACGAGAACGTCCACCTCGCCGTCCTGGACGGCCTCGACGTCGTCTACATCGAGCGGATCTCCGCCCGCGACGCCGTGCACGTGTTCTCCCGCGTCGGCGGCCGGTGGCCCGCGCACGCGACGGGCGTCGGCCTGGCGATGCTCGCGCACGCCGACCCCGCGCTGCAGGAGCGCGCCATCGCCGCGCCGCTGCGCCGCTTCACCGACCGGACGATCGGCACCGGCGCGGAGCTGCGCCGCGTCCTCGCCGAGGTCCGCCGCGCCGGCGTCGCCATCAGCGACGGCCAGGTGGAGACGTTCGCGCTGTCGGTCGGCGCGCCCGTGTACGGCCCGGACGACACCGTCGTCGCGGCGGTCGCGATCGTCGTGCCGTCCGACGGATGGGACGCGCGGGCGCTGATCCCCGTCGTGCGCGCCAGCGCCCGCGGCATCTCCCGCGCGCTCGGCGCGCCCCGCGCGCTGCGCCCGCCGGAGACGGCGCTGCACAACCGCTGACCTGTTCCTCCACTTCCTCCACCGGACTTCTTCCGTTGGACGGAATCGCTGTGGCCCGGGTCACCCTCCCGCCGCGATGGTCGTCACGACCCTGCCAACCACCCCTGCCATCCACCCCTGCCAGTCACACCCGCCATCGACGGAGGAGCGACCCATGGTCTTCGCACGCAACCAGTGGTACGTGGCCGCCTACGCCCGGGAGGTCGGCGACGGACTGCTCGCCCGGACGATCTGCGGCGAGCCCCTCGTCCTGTACCGGACGCGGGCGGGGGAGCCGGTCGCGCTCGCCGACCGCTGCGTGCACCGGCGCTTCCCGCTGTCGGAGAGCCACCGCGACGGCGACCGGATCGTCTGCGGCTACCACGGCTTCACCTACGCGCCCGACGGCGCGTGCGTCGCGGTGCCGGGGCAGACCCGCGTCCCGCGCACCGCCCGCGTCCCCGCCTACCAGGTCGTCGAGCAGGACTCGTTCGTCTGGGTGTGGATCGGCGACGGCGAGGGCGACGCGTCCGCGATCCCGCGCGCCGCGTGGTTCGACTCGCCCGAGTACACGACCGTCCGCGGGATGGAGCCGCTCGCCGCCCGGTACGGACTGCTCGTCGACAACCTGCTCGACCTGTCGCACGAGACCTACCTGCACGCCGGCTACATCGGCACGCCCGAGGTCGCGCAGACCCCGATCAACACCGAGGTGGACGAGGAGGCGGGCATCGTCTACGTCAGCCGCCGCATGAAGGACGTGGAGTGCCCGCCGTTCTACTCGCGGTCGACCGGCATCGAGGGGCGCATCGACCGCTGGCAGGACATCGAGTACCACCCGCCGTGCCTGTACCTCCTGCACAGCCGCATCGCGCCGACCGGCGTGGAGCCCGGCCCGGACGGCGACGACTCCCGGGCGTTCCACGTCGAGGTCGGCTACGCCATCACCCCGGAGACCGAGACGAGCACGCACGACTTCTGGCTCGTCGCCCGCGACTTCGCCCTGGAGGACGAGGAGGTGTCGCGGTTCCTGGCCGAGAGCAACCGCACGGTCGTGCTGCAGGACGTGGAGGCGCTGAACGTCCTGGAGAAGGTCATCGCGTCCGAGCCGGAGGGCTACCAGGAGCTGTCCATCAACATCGACACCGGCGGCCTCGCCGCCCGCCGCATCCTGGCGCGGCAGACGGCCCGATGAGCACGGGCCGCGGCGGGGGACCGGGCGGCGGACCGGGCGGCGGACGCGGTGGCGAGCGGCTGCGGGTGGAGTGGTCGCCGGGTTCGGACACCCTGACCGGCATCTGCCACTGCGGCGCCCAGCACACCGCCGGGGACCCGGTCGAGATCTGGGCGTGGCTCCTCGCCCACCCGGAGCATCCCGCGCCCTGAGCTGCCGCTTCGCCGGGGGCCGCCGCCATCCCGATGTGCTGCCTTCACCGGGATAGTTAGCTTAGGCTAGCCTTATACCGTGTTGTCCCCCGCACGAACCGGCCCGCCGCGATCCCCGGTGAAGAAGGGCGGGCGGCTCGGCGCCCACCTGCTCTGGCTGCCCCTCCTCACGGCCGTGCTCCTCGCGACGGTGCTCGCGAGCCTCGCGATCGGCGCCGGGGACGTCCCGTTCGGGCGGGTGCTCCCGGGCGTGCTCAGCCCGGACGACGGGTCCCGGGCGGAGCTGATCGTCCACGAGCTGCGGCTGCCCCGCACGCTCCTCGGCATCGCCGTCGGCATCGCGCTCGGCCTCGCCGGCGCGGTGATGCAGGCCCTCACCCGCAACCCGCTCGCCGAGCCGGGGCTGCTCGGCGTGAACGGCGGCGCCGCGTTCGCGGTCGTCCTCGTCATCGGCCTCGCCGACGCCGGCGACCCGCTCGTCTACGTGTGGGCGGCGTTCGTCGGCGCGGCGGGCGCGTCGGTCCTCGTCTACCTCGTCGGCGCGCGGGGCCGCGGCGGCGCGTCGCCCGCGCGGCTCGTGCTCGCCGGCGCGGCCCTCAACGCCGTGTTCAGCGCGATGACGGCCGGGGTCATGCTGTTCACCCCGTCCAACTTCAACGGCTTCCGGTTCTGGCAGGTCGGCTCGCTCGGCGGGCGGGAGCTGGCGGTGTTCCACCGCGTGCTGCCGTTCGTGCTGGCGGGGGCGATCCTGGCGCTGCTGCTCGCCCGCCCGCTGAACGCCCTCGGCATGGGCGACGACGCGGGCCGCGCCCTCGGCTCGAAGCCGGGCCGGACGCGGGCGCTCGGCGCGCTCGCCGTGGTGCTGCTGTGCGGGTCGGCGACGGCGGCGGCCGGGCCGATCTGGTTCCTCGGGCTCGCCGTCCCGTTCATCGTCCGCACGCTGGTCGGGCCCGACCAGCGGCTCGTCCTGCCGTACTCGCTGCTGCTCGCGCCCGTGCTGCTGCTCGGCGCCGACATCATCGGCCGGGTCGTCGCGCCCGGCGAACTGGAGACCGGCATCGTCACCGCGTTCTTCGGGGCGCCGCTGTTCGCGGTGATGGTCCGGCGGGGAAGGACGCGCGACCTATGAGAGTGCTGCGCGCGGGCGGCGTGTCGCTGCGCTGGGAGCCGCGGGCGGCGGCGGTGTGCGGGGCGCTGGCGGCGGTCGCGGCCTGCGCCGCCGTCCTCGTCGTCGGGTCGGGCGACTTCCCGATCTCGCCGCCGGACGTGGTGCGCGCCGTGACCGGGCAGGGCGACCGCGCCACCGAGTTCATCGTGCGGACGCTGCGGCTGCCGCGCGCCGCCACCGGGCTGCTCGCCGGGCTCGCGCTCGGCCTCAGCGGCGCGATCTTCCAGAGCATCTCCCGCAACCCGCTCGGCAGCCCCGACCTCATCGGCTTCACCACCGGCTCGGCGACCGGCGCGCTGCTGCAGATCCTGGTGTTCGGCGGCGGCGCCGTCGCGATCACGGTCTCCTCGGTCGCGGGCGCGGTGCTCACCGCCCTCGCCGTCTACCTGGTCGCCTACCGGCCGGGCGGCGGCGTGCACGGCGTCCGGCTGGTGCTGATCGGCGTCGCGGCGGCGGCGATGCTGGAGGCGTTCAACTCCTACCTCATCACCCGCGCCGAGCTGCACGAGGCGTACGAGGCCGGGTTCTGGCTCACCGGCAGCCTGAACGGGCGCGACTGGGACCAGGCCGTCCCGCTCGCGCTCGCCGTCGCGGTGCTCCTGCCGGCGGCGCTGCTGCTCGCCCGGCCGCTCGGCATGGGGGAGCTGGGCGACGACGCCGCGCAGGCGCTCGGCGTGCCCGTCCAGCGGACCCGCGCGCTGCTCACGGTCGCCGGGGTGGGCCTCGTCGCGGCGGCGACGGCGGCGGCGGGCCCGGTCCCGTTCGTCGCGCTCGTCGCGCCGCAGCTCGCCCGGCGGCTGACCCGCCGGCCCGGCGCGCAGCTGCTGCCCGCCGCGCTGACCGGCGCCGCCCTGCTGGCATGCAGCGACCTCATCTCGCTGCACCTGCCGGTCCAGGTGCCGGTGGGCGTCGTCACCGGCGTCCTCGGCGGCGCGTACCTGGCCTGGCTGCTGTCCACCACCGGACGTAAGGGGACGACATGACCCGGCTGCGCGCGGACGACCTCACCCTTTCCTACGAGAAGCGCGTCGTCGCCGAGGGGCTCGGCGTGGAGATCCCCGACGGGTCGTTCACCGTCATCGTCGGGCCGAACGCATGCGGGAAGTCGACGCTGCTGCGCGCCCTCGCCCGGCTGCTGCGTCCCCGCGCGGGCACGGTCTACCTGGACGGCGAGCCGATCACCGCGCTGCCGCCGAAGCGGCTCGCACGGCGGCTCGGGCTGCTGCCGCAGTCGCCGCTCACCCCGGAGGGCATCACCGCGGGCGACCTCGTCGCGCGCGGCCGCTACCCGCACCAGAGCCTGCTGCGGCAGTGGTCGCGGGAGGACGAGGCGGTCGTCGCCGAGGTGATGGACGCGGTCGGCGTCGCCGACCTCGCCGACCGGGTGGTGGACGAGCTGTCCGGCGGGCAGCGGCAGCGGGTGTGGCTCGCGCTCGTCCTGGCCCAGCAGACCGGCATCCTGCTGCTGGACGAGCCGACGACGTACCTGGACATCGCCCACCAGATCGAGGTCCTGGACCTGTGCGCGCGCCTCCACGAGGAGGGCCGGACGCTCGTCGCGGTGCTGCACGACCTCAACCACGCCTGCCGCTACGCCACCCACCTCATCGCGATGCGGGACGGCGAGGTGCTCGCCGAGGGACCGCCCGCCGAGATCGTCACCGCCGACCTGGTGGAGCGGGTGTTCGGGCTCCCGTGCCGCGTCATCCCGGACCCGGAGACCGAGACGCCGCTGATCGTCCCGGCCGGGCGGCGGCGGGCGTTGACGGCCGAAACCCCCTGATTTAGGTTAGCCTTACCTAATCTTGAGAGGGGTTCCGTGCTGACCTGGGAAGAGCTGCACACCGCGCTGACCGACGTGCTGGGCGAGGAAGCGGGAGCCGGCGACAACCTCATCGAGCTCGGGATGGACTCGATCCGGCTGATGCGGCTGACCGGGCGGCTGCGCCGCGCCGGCATCGAGATCCGCTTCGCCGAACTGGCCGAACGCCCCACGCTCGCCGGATGGTGGGAGCTGCTCGCCGCCAAGGGCCAGGTGGAACCGGCCGCCGGGCCGCCCGCGAAGGGCGAGGCCGGTGTGTCGCCAGCGGACGTGTCGCCAGCGGACGTGTTGCGGGCGGACGTGTTGCGGGCGGACGTGTTGCGGGCGGATCTGTCGCGGGCGGAGATCGAGCCGGACGGGCCCTTCCCGCTGGCGCTGATGCAGCACGCGTACTGGATCGGCCGCGACTCCGGCCAGTCGCTCGGCTCCGTCGCCGCCCACCTGTACGTGGAGCTGGACGGCCGCGCCATCGACCCCGCCCGTTTCAAGGACGCCGTCCGCGCCCTGGCCGCGCGGCACCCGATGCTGCGCGTCGCCGTGTCCGACGACGGCACGCAGCGGATCCTGCCCGAGCGCCCCGGGCCCGCCGTGACCGTCCACGACCTGCGCCCGGCGGACGATCCGGACGCCGAGCTGGCGCGGATCCGGGCCGAGATGTCCGAGCAGCGCCTCCCGATCGGGGACGGCCGCGTCTTCGACGCCCGCCTCAGCCTCCTGCCCGGCGGCACCGCCCGCCTCCACCTGGACGTCGACATGGTCGCCGCGGACGCGATGAGCTACCGCGTCATGCTCGCCGACCTCGCCGCGCTGTACGAGGGCGAGGCGCTCGCGCCGATCCGCTACGGCTACGCGCGCTACCTCGCCGACGACCCGCGCGCCGCCGCGCGCGAAGAGGACCGGCGGTGGTGGGCCGAGCGCCTCGCCGACCTGCCCGGCCCGCCGGAGCTGCCCGTCGTCCCCGAGCCGGGGAACCGGGTCGAACGCAAGCACCACTGGCTGGCACCCGACGACAAGGCCCGGTTCATCGCACGCGCGCACGCCGAGGGCGTCACCCCGGCGATGGCGCTGGCGGCGGTGTTCGCCGAGGTCATCGGCACCTGGTCGGCGACGCCGCGCTTCCTGCTGAACCTGCCGCTGTTCCACCGCGAGCCCGTCCACCCCGACGTGGACGCGGTCGTCGGCGACTTCACCGGCTCCATCATGCTCGAAGCCGACCTCACCGAGAACCTCACGTTCATCGAGCGGGCGCGCGCGCTCCAGGCGAACCTGCACACCGCCGGCGCGCACAGCGACTACTCGGGCCTGGAAGTGCTGCGCGACCTGTCGCGGCAGCGCGGCGAGCAGGTCCTCGCCCCGGTCGTCTACACGAGCGCGCTGAACCTGGGCGAGCTGTTCGGCGAGCGCGTCCGCGAGCACTTCGGCGAACCGGAGTGGATCATCTCGCAGGGCCCGCAGGTGCTGCTGGACGCGCAGGTCACCGAGGTGTCCGGCGGCCTGCTGCTGAACTGGGACGTGCGCGTCCCGGCGTTCCCGGACGGTGTCGCCGAGGCGATGTTCGCCGCCTACACCGACGCGATCGCCCGCCTGGGCGCGGACGGCGCCGACTGGTCGGAGCCGCTCGGCGTCGCGGCGCCCGCGTCGCAGCTGCGCGTCCGGAACGAGCTGAACGCGACCCCCGCACCGCCGCCGCGGACGCTGGCCGGCGGGTTCTTCGAGCACGCCCGCCTCCGCCCGGACGCCCCGGCCCTGCACTGGGGCGACGGCGGCACCCTCACCTACGGCGAGCTCGCCGACCGCGCCCTGCGGATCGCGTCCGCGCTCGTGGCGGGCGGCGTGCGTCCCGGCGACCGCGTCGCGATCGAGCTGCCGAAGAGCCCGGCGCAGGTGACCGCCGCGCTCGGCGTCCTCGCCGCCGGTGCCGCCTACGTCCCGATCGGCCCCGAGCAGCCGGACGCCCGCCGCGCCAAGATCCGCGCGAGCGCCGGGGTCGCCGCGTCCCTGGTCCCCGCCGGTGAGCTCGGCGTCGGCGTCGGCGTCGGCGTCGCGGGCGGCGGCTCGGCGCCGGCGGCCGGGCCGATCGGCGCTGAACCGCTGCCCGAACCGGTGGCCGAACCGCTGCCCGAACCGCTGCCCGAGCCGCTGGCCGAGCCGCTGGCCGAGCCGGTGGCCGTCCGCCCCGACCAGGTCGCGTACGTGCTGTTCACGTCGGGGTCGACCGGGGAGCCGAAGGGCGTCGAGGTGCCGCACGGCGCGGCCATGAACACCATCGGCGACCTGGTCGAGCGGTTCGCGATCGGGGAGGACGACGTCACCTTCGCCATCTCGGCGCTCAACTTCGACCTGTCGGTGTTCGACCTGTTCGCGGCCTGGTCGGCGGGCGGCGCGGTCGTGCTGCCGGGCGAGGACGAGCGGCGCGACGCCGCACGCTGGGCCGAGCTGGTCGACCGGTGGTCGGTGACCGTCCTGAACTGCGTCCCGTCCGTGCTGGAGATGCTGCTGAACGCGGGCCGCCCGGAGAGCCTGCGGCTCGTCCTGCTGGGCGGCGACTGGGTCGGCACGCACCTCCCCGCGCTGCTGGCGGAGCGCGCGCCGGGCTGCCGGTTCGCGGCCCTCGGCGGGACGACGGAGACGGCGATCCACTCCACGGTGCAGGAGGTCGCGGGGGAGGTGCCGTCCGACTGGCATGCCGTCCCGTACGGGGTGCCGCTGCGCGGCGTCGCCTGCCGGGTCGTGGACGACCTCGGCCGCGACCGCCCCGACTGGGTCGCGGGCGAACTGTGGATCGGCGGCGCCGGGGTCGCGGACGGCTACGCCGGTGACCCGGAGCGCACCGCCGACCGGTTCGTCGTCCACGGCGGCGTCCGCTGGTACCGGACGGGCGACCTGGCCCGCTACCGCCCGGACGGCACCATCGAGTTCCTCGGCCGCCGCGACCACCAGGTCAAGGTGCGCGGCTTCCGCATCGAGCTCGGCGAGGTCGAGGCCGCGCTGCAGGACCACCCGGAGGTCGGCCGGGCCGTCGCGCTGCTGGCCGGCGGGCGCCTGGCCGCCGCCATCGTGGCGTCCGGCGGTATCGATGGGGTGCTGGAGCACGCCCGCGCCCTCCTCCCGCCGCACATGGTGCCGGAGCAGCTCATCCGGGTGGACGAGCTGCCGCTCACGCCGAACGGCAAGGTCGACCGCAAGGCCCTGACCGTGCTCGCCTCCGCCGAGAAGGGCGAGGCGCCCTACGCCGAGCCGGCGACGGCGCTGGAGAAGGTGCTGGCCCGGATCGCCGGCGAGGTCCTGGGAGAGGAGCGCGTCGGCGCGGACGCCGACTTCTTCGCGCTCGGCGGCGACTCGGTCCTCGCGACCACGGTGATCGCGCGGCTGCGGGAGGCGCTCGACACGACCGCGCTGCCGGTCCGGGTGCTGTTCGCCGAGCGGACCGTCGCGCGGGTCTGCCGCCGCTTCACCGAGCTGGAGGACGAGCCGGGGCGGCTGGAGGCCGTCGCCGCGATCTGGCTGGAGGTCGAGGCGATGACCGAGGAGGAGCTCGCCGCCCGCCTCGGATGATCGGCCCGCCTCGGATGATCGGCCCGCCACGGGTGATCGGCGCGCCTCGGCTGATCGGCTCGCCTCGGGTCAGCCGGCTTCGGGTTCGGGCTCCGGGCGCATCGTCGCCGTCCGGAGCCCGGTCAGGGTCAGTGCCAGTGCGAGCGCGAGGACGGCACTGACCGTCCCGTACAGGACGATGGCGGGGCCCGGCGCGAGGTACCGGCCGAGGGCCCCGGCCCCCAGCGACCCGACCGCGCCGCCGCCCGTCTCCTGCGCCGCCCAGAGCGCGTTGACGCGTCCCAGGTGCGAGTCGGGCGTGTGGGACTGGATCAGTCCGTACCGCAGGATCTCCTCGATCGACTGGACGAACCCGTACGCGAACAGGATCGCGACCGCGAGCGCCGGATGGCGGGCGAGACCGAGGCACGCCAGCGCCGCGAACCCGGTCACGGACGCGACGAGCAGCGCCAGCCCCGGCGCCCTCGCCGACCCGGCCCATCCGCTCGTCACCGACGCGAGCACCGCCCCGCACGCGGGCGCGGCGAACAGCAGCCCGACGGTGGTGGCGCCGCCGTCCAGGCTCCGCTCCGCGAACGCGGGCATCAGCACGGGGATGCCGCCCGCGACCATGAACAGCAGGCCGAGGAGCATCAGCGACCCCACGACCCGGTGGGAGGCGACGAACCGGAACCCGTCCCCGATGGCCTTCAGCGGGTTGCCGGGCGCCTCCGCGGTCTCGGGCTTGAGCACCGGGAGGGTGGTGAGCAGCCCGATCGTGCCGAGGGTGCCGGCCGCGGCCGCCGCGTAGTTCCAGCCGACGCCGAACGCCGACACGACGACGCCGCCGAGCGCGGGCGAGGCCATCGACCCGAGCCGGACGGTGAGGGCGTTCAGCGCGCCCGCCGCGACGAGCTTGTCCGCGGCCACCAGCGCGGGCGTCGCGGCGAGCAGCGCGGTGATGCTGACGCCGGTCATCAGGCCGTCCCACGCGGCCAGGACGTACAGGGCGGCGAGCGACGGAGACGGCAGGAACGCGTTCAGCGCCAGCAGCACGAAACCGATCCCGGCGGCCGTGCGGGCGCGCAGCATGAGCCGCCGCCGGTCGTCCTTGTCGGCGAGCACGCCGCCCCACAGGAACCCGGCGAGCAGCGCGAACCCCTCCGCCGCCGACACCCCGCCGACGTGCACGGTGGAGCCGGTCAGGTCGTACACCTGCACGGGCAGCGCGACGGCCAGCATGCCGATCCCGAAGACCGAGACGGTGCGGGCAATGAACACGTTGCGGAACGGCCTGCTGTCGCGCAGCGGACTGATGTCCATGGCCAGTCGCCGGAGCATCCTCGGGGTTCTCCTCTGCCGGGGGAGTAGCTAAGGTAAGCCTAGCCTTAGTTGATCGTGAGAAATCGCGGAGAGATCAGGAAGAGATCGTGGAGAAGAGGACGAACCGGTGCAGCGGACGCTGATGAACGGAAAGATCCACCGCGCGACCGTCACCCAGGCGGATCTGCACTACGTGGGCTCCCTGACGATCGACGCGGACCTCATGGCCGCGGCCGACATCGTCGAAGGGGAGCAGGTCCACGTCGTGGACATCACCAACGGCTCCCGTCTCGTCACCTACGCCATCACCGGTGAGGCGGGCAGCGGCGTCATCGGGATCAACGGCGCCGCCGCACGCCTGGTCCAGCCCGGCGACATGGTCATCATCATCACGTACGCGTCCGTGGACGAGGTTGAGCGGGACCGGCACGAGCCCCGCGTCGTGCACGTCGACGCCGTCAACCGCATCGTCGCCCTCGGCTCCGACCCGGCCGAGCCGGTCCCCGGCGCCGCCGCCCAGATGGCCGGGCGGTGAGCATGGACGGCTTCACGCCCTGGCCCGCCGACCTCGAAGCCCGCTACAAGGCCGAGGGCTACTGGCAGGACCGCGTCCTCGGCGACGTGCTGCGCGGCGACCCGTCCGCCACGGCCCTCGTCGCGGGCGACGACCGCCTCAGCTACGCCGAGCTGGACGCGCGCGCCGCCCGCGCCGCCGCCGGCTACCTCGCCCTCGGCATCGGCCGCGGCGACCGCGTCGTCGTCCAGTTGCCGAACACGACCGCCTTCGTCATCACCTTCCTCGCCCTCGTCCGCATCGGCGCGGTGCCCGTCCTCGCCCTGCCAGCCCACCGCGAGAGCGAGATCCGGTACCTGTGCGAGCTGTCGGAGGCCAGCGCCTACATCTGCGCCGACCGCGACGGCGACTTCGACTACCGCGCCATGGCCCGCACCCTCCCCGTGGACCGTATGATCGTGGACGGCGACGCGGAGGAGTTCACCCCGCTCGCCTCCGTCGACGCCGAGCCCGTCGAGTTCACGCCCCCGTCGCCGTCCGACATCGGCGTCTTCCTGCTCTCCGGCGGCACGACGGGCCTGCCGAAGCTGATCCCGCGGACGCACCGCGACTACGTCTACAACCTGGAGGCCAGCGCCGAGGTCTGCGGATTCACCCCTGCCACGGTCTACCTGGTCGTCCTGCCCGCCGCGCACAATTTCGCCCTGGCCTGCCCCGGCATCCTCGGCGTCTTCGCCACCGGCGGCACGGTCGTGCTGTCCCCGTCCGGCTCGCCCGACGAGGCGTTCCCCCTCATCGAACGCGAGCGCGCCACGGTCTGCGCGGTCGTCCCGCCGATCGCCCTGGTCTGGCTGGACGCGGTGTCCTGGCAGGAGGAGGACATCTCCTCCCTCGAACTCCTCCAGGTCGGCGGCGCGAAGTTCGCCGCCGAGCGCGCCGCCGAAGTCCCGGGCACCCTCGGCTGCCAGGTCCAGCAGGTCTTCGGCATGGCCGAGGGACTCCTCAACTACACCCGGCTGGACGACCCCGCCGACCTCATCGAGCAGACGCAGGGCCGCCCGCTGTCGCCCGCCGACGAGATCCGCATCGTCGACGAGGACGGCGAGCAGGTGGCGCCCGGCGAGGTCGGCGAACTCCTGACCCGGGGCCCGTACACCCTGCGCGGCTACTACCGCGCCCCCGAGCACAACGCCCGCTCCTTCACCCCGGACGGCTTCTACCGGACCGGCGACCTCGTGCGGCGGCTCCCGTCCGGCCACCTGATCGTCGAAGGCCGTGAGAAGGACCAGATCAACCGGGGAGGCGACAAGGTGTCCGCCGAGGAGCTGGAGAACCACCTGCTCGCCCACCCGGCCGTCCACGACGCCGCCGTGGTGGGGATCCCCGACCCGATGATGGGTGAGCGGACCTGCGCCTTTCTTATCATCAGGGACGGCGGAAAGGCCCCCACCCTCCTGGAGGTCAAGGAGTTCCTCCGCACCCGCGGCCTGGCCGCCTACAAGTTCCCCGACCGCCTGGAGACCACCGACGCCTTCCCCCGCACCCCCGTAGGCAAGATCAGCAAGAAGACCCTGGCGGCCCGAGTGGCACCCGCCTGACCGTCCCCGTCCCCGTCACCCGCCGGTCGGCGGGGACAGGCGGTCGGCGGCGACAGGCGGCGACGGGCGGCCGGCGCCCTCACAGCCAGATGATGACGCTCAGGGTGGGGGCGTGGATGAACCGGAAGGCGCTCTTCGCCCTGGCCGCCGCGTCCGGCCGCGGCGGCGACACGGCGGTGGTCGCGACGACGTACCGGTCCTGGCTCCCCACCTGCCCGACCTGAGCGCCGCCCGGCGGTTCGGTGTCGCCACCCGGCACGAAGCGCAGATCGGTGTGCCGCAGTTGCCGCGCGGCCTCACGCGCCGCGGCCGCATCGCCGAACTTCATGACGTGGCTGCTGACCAGCACCCCGTCCGGGGTCTTGAACGCGATCTCGATGCGCCCCTCGCACCCGAGCCGGCGCGTGACACCGCGCCCCTGCTCGGTGGTCGCACCGGCGCGGCAGCCGTTCTCGTCGTCGAAGACCTCGGCCGCCGTCCGCTCGTAGGTCTCGGACTGCCCGTTGTAGGCGTTGGTGAACCGGATGTCATCGTCGTAGAAGGTGTTCACCTCGAACGCCGGACCGCTGCCGGGCACCGAACCGGTGGCGATCAACGGAATGGCGACCGGCGCCGTCAGAATGGCCACCCCGAGAACGCCGGTGATGGAGCCGATCGCGATGCGCCACCGGCGCTCCCGCCTTTCCCAGCGCCGCACATGGTCGGTACTCGGTACGACCGGCACGGAAGAGCCGAGCGCCGCCAGCCCACCGGTCTCCTCCTCGGGTGCGGGCGGCGCCTCCGCCCGCACGACCACGGTCTTGGCGCGGCGGTCGTGCAGGCACTGCCCGAGGCGCTCGTCGCTCCGGTGCGCCCACGGATCGGTGAACAACGGAACGGACGACGTCGACCGAGAGACGCCGTACCGCTGGAAAGAGCGGCGCCATCCCGGCACCCGCCTCCCGTCCTCCCGGCACACGACGCGGATACCGGCGACCCGCTGCCCGAGCGTGCAACCCCACCGTGCGATCCCGCCGACCCGCAGCAGGGCCGGAGCGGCGATGGCGAGAAGCATCGCCGGAACGGCCACCCAGAGGAGCTGGGAAGAAGAGGCGTCCTCGGCCAGGAAGACGGACAGGTACATGGGCGACACGACCACCAGCAACACCACGGCGGCCACGACGAAGTCGACGACCCGGGCCGCGACACGCTGCCGCGTACTCGCCAGAACCCGAACGACCCGCCCGTCCTCGTCCTGTGCCTGCCGAGGCGGAGTCCCAGCCGGGAGATACACCGGAGAAGCCATGAGGCCATATGCAACCACAGCACCGCGCGCCCCAGAACTTTTTAGCACCGAATGCGCATCACCGTGGAAGGTGATCATCGCCGCTCAGAGCGGCTTGATGAGTAACGTTCGATCAGATGGATCGGACGGATTCGAGGAGACGAACCCACTCCTGGCGCGTCAGTTCCAGTATCGGCGCTGCTCCCTGCGCTTTGGAATCGCGGATGCCTACGGTGCCAGCGGGGCCGGCGGCCACTTCCACACAGGTGCCGTTGGGCTCGCTGTAACGAGACTTGCGCCAGTTGGTGAATCTGCTGGTCATGGAGTTCCTGTCTAGTCGTTCGGCTCTCGCGCCGCCTCGATCAGGAGCATCTTGCTGTCTTCAGGGGACAGAGTCGCCCGACGGAGATACTCATACCTGCGTGTATACCGTTCAACCTCTCGCGGCTCGGTGTAGACGAGGTCAGCCGTGATGGTATCCACCACGGCCATGGGCGGGTCGTCCTGATCGGGAAAGGTATAGAGGGTGAAGGTCGAGCGGGGAAGCAGCGTGCCGACCAGCCGCGCGTTGACCGGCAGGATCCGTAGGGTCAGCTGCGGCTCGGTTTCCAGCATCTTGATGACGTGGCAGAGCTGGGCTCTCATGATGTCGTCTGGGACGGTGAGCCTCCGTATGACTACCTCGTCCACGACCACTTCGTATACCGGGCCGTCGGGTCGGAAGATCGACCGAACACGCTGAAGCCGGGCGTCCGTCATCTTCTTGGGGCTGAAGTCGAGCGGACCTTCAGCTTTCGTCAGGCCGATCAAAGCTGCGATGAAGTCTGGGGTCTGGAGGACACCCGGCATGGCGCTTTGGTTGTACTCACGAATGGTGGCAGCGCCCGACTCGATGTCGGCGTAGAGCCGCTGACGCGCGCCCATGGCGTCGCCGTAGCGGTCCCACCAGCCCCTTTCGGAGGCGGCGGAGGCCAGGCGGATGATGGTCATGCTCTCGTCGTCCGAGATCTCGAGCGCATCCAAGATCTTGACGACGTCACCTACGCCTCGATCCACCGGGTGATTGCTGTTCAGGTTGCGGAAACGACAAAAGGGATGCCCCGTGGCCTGCGATGATGGGCTTGTCTAAGGTCCAGCAG
>NZ_JBEORG010000040.1:0-56955 GCF_040302145.1 Spirillospora sp. NPDC127506
AGGCTCAGATCAACGGCTTGACGAACCGCCGGATGCGGGCCCGCATGTCCGGTGGTGTGAGAGGAGGGCCGGGCGACCCGGCCCTCCTACTCGATCGTGTGCGCGCCGTGCGGGAGGGTGCGCGCACGGGCGCGCCCTCCGGACTCCGGAACGTTCGAGGGTGTCACGAAGTTCCGTTGATCTTGTCACGATTCGGCATCCACTGTGTTGGGCCCTGTCGGCGCTCGCCGTAGAGAAGTCACAATCTCCTGTCTTTTACCCGTATGTCTGACTCAACCGGAGTCAGCACGTTAGGGGGATATGTGAAGAGGATCGTTGTCGTGGCCGCGGTGGCCGGGCTCGGTCTCACCGGCGTGGGCGCCACAAGCGCGCAGGCCGCGGGCCCTTCCGCCAGAACGGCCGGAGGTTTCAACCCCGCCGCAGCGAAGTGGCACGCGTGCCCGACGGACTTCGTGCAGACCGTGCACGACCTCTACGACGGCCTGTACCCGGTCTCCAAGATCGTGCAGTGCGCCGAGCTGCAGGTGCCGCTGGACTACGCCAAGCCGCACGGCACCAAGATCACGCTCCAGCTCACCCGGACGCCGCACACCGGCAAGGGCGCGGCCAAGGGCGACATCATCGTCAACCCGGGCGGACCGGGCGGCGGCGGCGCGCTGTTCGGGCCGCGGGTGTTCGCGCAGAACTCCGCGCCTATGCGCGACGCCTACAACGTCATCGGGTTCGACCCGCGCGGCGTCGGGATGAGCGTCCCGGCCATCAGGTGCGACCCGACCTGGTCGAACGGGCCGCGTCCCGACTACGGGACCGGTGACCCGAAGTCCGTGGGCATCTGGCTGAAGAAGTCCAAGGGCTACGCGGACGACTGCGCCGCGAACGACCGGATCGGGCTGCTGGACCACGTCAAGACGATCGACTCGGTGAACGACATCGAGTCGATCCGCAAGGCGCTCGGCAACGACAAGATCGACTACTACGGCGCCTCCTACGGCACCTACCTCGGGTCGGCGTACGCCACCGTGTACCCGAGGAACGTCGACAAGATGGTGCTGGACGGCAACGTCGGCCCGTCGGACGTCTGGTACGACGCCAACCTCGCCCAGGACGTCGCGTTCGACAAGAACATCGAGTACTACTTCGGCTGGATCGCCAAGTACGACTCGGTGTACCACCTCGGCACGACGCAGCGGCAGGTGCGCGACTTCTTCTACGACCTGCGGCGCCAGCTCAAGAAGAAGCCGGTCTACCAGACCTTCGACGGCCAGGAGTACGCCGTCGGGCCGGACGAGCTGACCGACGTCATCCTGAACGCCGGCTACCGCCGCAGCCAGGCCATCTGGCACGGCTACGCCGCCGGGCTCGCCGCCTACAAGGCCGGCGACACGGCCACCTTCGTGGGCACGTTCGGCGCGCAGACGTCCGGCGAGTCCGACGACAACGGCACCGCGATGTACCTGGCGACCGAGTGCACCGACGTGCAGTGGCCGCGCAGCTGGGGCAAGTGGTGGCGGGACAACACCCGCATCAACCGCAAGCACCCCTTCATGACGTGGAGCAACGTCTGGTTCAACGCGCCCTGCCTGTTCTGGGGCGCCAAGGCCGGCAAGCCGATCAACATCGGGCACACCCGCGACCTGCCGGGCAACATCCTGATGTTCCAGTCCACCGCCGACGCGGCCACCCCGTACCAGGGCGCGCTGGACATGCACCGCCGGCTCAAGGGCTCGCGCCTGGTCGTCCAGGACGGCGACCGCACGCACTGCATCGTGCACCGCGGTTCCGCCGAGGTGGACGCCTACTTCGACGCCTACTTCCTGCGGGGAGAGCGTCCGAAGCACCGCACCGTGCACGTCCCGCAGCTCGGTGACCCGGTTCCGCCGTCGCAGGCGTCCGCCCGGACGCTGAGCGGCACGGCGGCGCCGAACGCCGCGCGGCTGAAGGCCGACGTCATCCGCTGACGCCGGACGCCGATGCCGGACGCCGATGCCGGACGCCGATGCCGGACGCCGATGCCGGCCGCCGGCACCGGAGGCGGGCGATCGGCCCTTCGCGAGGGCCCCGGGGAGCGATCCCCGGGGCCCTTCCGCGTCGCGGGGCCGCGGTCGGCGGCCCGGACCGCGGCAAACGCGCAAGGACATCACGAAGTTCCGTTGATCTTGTCACGATTACGCATCCAGTCGCGCACCGCTCTGCCGTCATAAGCGACATAACCGCCACAATCTCCACGCAATCCGCATCCGCTATGCATCGGCGTGGCTCCCCCCTCCGGCCCCGTGGCGGGGCATCCGGAGCCGCCGATCTGAGGGGGTCAAGTGAAGAAGATCGTCATCGTCGCGACCGCGGTGGTCGCGGCGGCGGGCGGCGGCACCGTGGTGGCCGCCTCCGCGAGCGCGGACACCGGCCGGGCCGGTGCCGCCACGGTCGCGGCCAAGGGCATCGACTGGGGCAAGTGCGAGGTCAGCGGCCCCAACGACCCGATGAACCAGGCCCAGTGCGCCCAGGTCGAGGTCCCGCTCGACTACGGCCGGCCCAACGGGCGCAAGATCTCCATCGCGGTGTCGCGCTTCCGGCACACCGACGAGAAGAACTACCAGGGCGTGCTGTTCGTGAACCCGGGCGGCCCCGGCGGCTCCGGGCTGGCGTACGCGCCGGCCCTCGCCCGCTGGATCGGCGCCACCGGGCACGCCGACGTCGCGGCCAAGTACGACATCATCGGCTTCGACCCGCGCGGCGTCGGGTCCAGCAAGCCCGCGCTGACCTGCGACCCGCACTTCAACGACCCGATCCGCCCCGACTACGTCCCGAGCTCGTCGAAGGACGAGAAGGCCTGGATCGCCAAGTCGAAGAAGTACGCGCAGGACTGCGCGAAGAAGTTCGGCTGGATGCTGCCGCACATGCGCACCACCGACGCCGCGCGCGACGTCGACGCCATCCGCGCCGCGCTCGGCCAGCAGAAGATCAGCTGGTACGGCTTCTCCTACGGGACGTACTTCGGCGCCACCTACGCCACCCTCTTCCCGAACCGCGTGAAGCGGATGGTGCTGGACGGCAACGTCAACCCGAAGACGGTCTGGTACAAGGGCCAGCTGGAGCAGGACAAGGCGTTCGAGCGCAACATCCGCGCCTGGTTCGCCTGGATCGCCAAGTACGACTCGGTCTACCACCTCGGGACGAGCGAGAAGGCCGTCCGCGCCAAGTACTACGCGGCGCTCGACGGGGCCAAGAAGTCCCCGATCGGCGGCAAGATCGGCCCGGCGGAGCTGACCGACATCGTGCTGAGCGCCGGCTACAACACCGGCTTCTACATCCCGTTCGCCGAGGCCCTGTCGGCCTGGATCAACGACAAGGACCCGTCCGGCCTGCTCGACTGGCTCAACCCGGGCGGCTATGACAACGACTTCGCCGTCTACAACGCCGTCCAGGCGGCGGACGCCCGCTGGCCCCGCAACTGGAACAAGTGGCACAACGACGCCGCGAAGCTCTACCGGCAGGGCTACAAGTTCGAGACGTGGGGCAACGTCTGGTTCAACGCCCCGATCGCCTTCTGGCCCTTCCAGGGCGGGCCGGCGTTCCGCCTGCACGGCAGCCGCGGCCTGCCGGGCATGCTGCTCGTCCAGTCCACCCAGGACGCGGCCACGCCGGTCGCGGGCGGCCTGGAGATGCACAAGGTCTTCCCGTCCTCGCGCCTGGTGTTCGAGGTCGGCGGCAAGACCCACGCCAACACGCTGAACGGCAACGCGTGCCTGGACGACAAGGTCGCGGCGTACCTCGACACCGGCGCGCTGCCGGCGAGCCACCGCGGCCCGGACGCCTACTGCCAGGCCGTCCCGGCGCTGAACGACCCGGACCCGACGGCCATGACGCTGAAGGCCGCCCGCACCACGGCGGGCAAGGACCTTCCGGTCGGACGCCGGTAGGACCCGGCCAGAACCCCGTGGCGCGTCCGCTCCCCTGCCGGGGCGGGCGCGCCACGGTCCGTTTCCGGCCGGGAGGACGCACCTCCGCCGTTCGTTTCGCGGACGGTGGCCCCGGTTAGGGGCGGAATCGCGCGATCCGGGGTTCCCGCGGTCCAGGCCGCCCCGCCGGTAGAAAGCGGGGGTGCTGAACGACGCTGGAAGAAGGGCGGCGGCCGGGACGGCCGCCGCGGCGGTCGCGCTCGGGGCCGCAGCGATGGGAACGCCCGCGGCCGCCGCCGCCCGCCGCGCACCGGAGACCGCGCCGCGCGGCCTCGCCTGGAAGCCCTGCCCCGCCGACGATCCCGTGGAGGGCTCCCGGCTCAAGGGCCTGCAGTGCGCGTCCCTCCGCGTCCCGCTCGACCACGCCCGCCCGGACGGCCCGAAGATCACGCTCGCCCTGACCCGCGCCCGGCACACCGCCGCGAAGCCGGAGGGCGCGGTGCTGCTCAACCGGGGCGGGCCCGGCGCCCACGGCCGCGACCTGCCCGCCTTCTTCACCCGGTCGCTGCCGAAGCGGGTCGCCGCGTCCTACGACTGGATCGGCTTCGACCCGCGCGGCGTCGGCGCGAGCAGGCCCGAGCTGATCTGCGACCCGGGCTACCAGGACCCGGGCCGCGCGCGGCCCGACGCCGTCCCCGCGGACGCGGCGGAGGAGCGCGCCTGGACGGCCGCGGCCAAGGCGTACGCCGGCGACTGCGCCCGCAGGTACGGGGCGATCCTCCCGCACATGGGGACGGCCGACTGGGCGCGCGACATGGAGGCGATCCGGCGCGCGCTCGGCCTGCGGAAGATCAGCTACTTCGGCTACTCGTACGGCTCGTACCTCGGCGCCGTGTACGCGACGATGTACCCCGGGCACGTCGGCCGCATGGTCCTCGACAGCGTCGTCAAGCCGAGCGGTGTCTGGTACCAGGACAACCTCGACCAGAACGTGGCGTTCGAGAAGCGCATCCGCGCGTACTTCGCCTGGATCGCCCGCCACCACGACGTCTACCGGCTCGGCGGCACCGGGCGGAAGGTCGCCGCTTCCTACGCCGCGGTGCGCGCCGCCCTCAAGAGGAAGCCGATCGACGGGAAGATCGGGCCGTCCGAACTGGACGACGTGTTCCTCGCCGACGGCTACGCCGACTACTCCTGGGCCGCGCACGCGCGCGCCCTGTCGGCGTTCGCCGTCCGGCACGACGCCGGGCCGCTGCGCAAGGCGTGGCAGCCGCCGGGGCGGCTCGACCAGAACAACTACACCGTCTACAACGCCGTCCAGTGCCGCGACGCGGCCTGGCCGCGCGACTGGGCGCGCTGGCACGCCGACAGCGAGCGCCTCTACCGCGCCGGGTACCGCTTCGAGACCTGGGGCAACACCTGGTACAACGCGCCGTGCGCGTTCTGGCCCGTGCACGGCGGCCCGCCGCCGCGCGTGCGGGGCCGCTCCGCGCTGCCGCCGATCCTGCTCGTCCAGGCCACCGGCGACGCCGCCACCCCGTATCCGGGCGCGCTGGAGATGCACCGCAGGTTCCCCACCTCCCGGCTGCTCGTGCAGGCCGGCGGGCACAACCACGGCGTCACGTTCTCCGGCGACGAGTGCGTCGACGAGCGGGTCGCCGCCTATCTCGGCGGCGGCGGGCTGCCGCCGAGCCGGCCTGGCCCCGACGCGACGTGCAAGGCCGGACCGGCGCCCGAGCCCGCCGGCGCGAAGCACGACCGCGCCGGGCAGTCGGCGGCGCACCGCTGACCCCGCCGGAGGCGGCCGTTATAGGGCCTGCGGAGGTGCGCGGGCGGCAGACCGCATAGGCTTGTCCACGTGGAGCTTTCACTGCTGGGGGCCGAACGGGGGCCGCTCCCGTCCGGGGGCCGGTAGCCATGCGCATGCTGGGCTCGATGCCCGTACGCGTGCTGGACGACCGGTACCGGGCGGAGGCCCTCGCGATCCTGGACGCCGACCCGGTGTCCAACGTGTTCGTCAGCTCGCGCGTGCACGCCGCCGGGCTCGACCCGAGGCGGCTCGGCGCGCAGATGTGGGGATACCTGCGGGACGGGCGGCTCGTCTCGCTGTGCTATTCGGGCGCCAACCTGATCCCGGTCGCCGCCGGGCCGGAGGCCGTCCGCGCGTTCGCCGAGCGCGCGCAGGCGCACGGGCGGCGCTGCTCGTCCATCGTCGGGCCCGTCGACGCGGTCGGCGAGCTGTGGGAGATCCTCGCGCCGTACTGGGGGCCGCCCCGGGCCGTGCGCGCGTCCCAGCCGGTGATGGCCACCTCCGCCGTCCCGGACGTGCCGCCCGACCCGGCCGTCCGGCGCGTCCGGATGGAGGAGTTCGACATCGTCTACCCGGCGTGCGTGGCGATGTTCACCGAGGAGGTCGGGGTGTCGCCCAACGCCGGCGACGGGGGAGTGCTCTACCGCGCCCGCGTCGCCGAGCTGATCCGCGACGGCCGCGCGTTCGCCCGCATCGAGGACGGCCGCGTCATGTTCAAGGCCGAGATCGGCGCCGTCACCCCGCGCGCCTGCCAGGTGCAGGGCGTGTGGGTGCCGCCCGACCTGCGCGGCCGGGGCCTGTCGGAGACCGGGATGTCCGCGGTGGTGCGGGAGGCGCTGCGCAGCGTCGCACCGACCGTGTCGCTGTACGTCAACGACTACAACACGCGGGCGCGGGCCGCCTACCGCCGGGTCGGGTTCACCGAGCTCGGTTCTTTCATGTCGGTCCTCTTCTGACCTGGCGCCCGTCTTGTCGTTGCGTGCCTGATCTGCCCCGGTACCTGATTTGAGCTCGCCCGCCGGGTACCATCCCGCCGTGGAGTTCGCCGGGGCACTGCGGCAGGCCGTCCAGGCGAGCGGGCTGACCCTGGAACGGATCCGCCACCGGCTCGGGCGCCGGGGCCTGACCGTCAGCGTGGCCACGCTGAGCTACTGGCAGCGCGGCCGCAGCCGGCCCCGCTCGCGCACCGTGGTCGCCGCGCTGGAGGAGATCCTCCAGGTGCCGCCCGGCGCCCTCACCGAGCTGCTGGACGACCCCGCGCCCGCGGCCGCGCCCGCCCTGCCGCCGGCCGGCCGCGCCGGGTCGGCCGCCGGGCCGGCGGGCGCGGCGGACCGGGGGCGCAGCGCGCGGGACCTGTGGCCCGACCCCGAGCGCTACGCGTGCCTCGTCGGGCAGCTCGACCGGTCCGGCGACCACCGGCTGGAGCGGCTCAGCATCCACGACGTCTACCGGCTGGACGGGGTGCGCCGCTCCTGGACGCTGTCGGTCCGCACCGTCCTGCGCGCGGCGGGCGACGACATCGACCGCGTCGTCTGCGTCCACCAGGTGGCCGGCGGCGAGGCCGCCGCCGCGCCCGGCGCAGGGGGCGGCGGGCTCGCGAGCGTGCGGTACTGCAGGCCCGGCCGGATCCGCGCCGGGGGCGGCATGATGGCGTTCGAGCTGGTCTTCGACCGGGTGCTGTCCGCGGGGGACACGGCGGTAGTGGAGTATGAGCTCGGCCCGGTGGCCGGGCCCGCGTCCGACAGCTACGACCGGCGCTTCTCCCACCCCGTCCACGACTACGTGGCGATCATCCAGTTCGACGGCGACCGGCTCCCCGCGCGCTGCTACGGGTTCACCGCGGAGAGCTCGCACGCGCCGCGGCAGCGGCTGGGCGAGCTGTGGGTCGGCACGTCGGGCAGCGCCAACATCGCGGTCGGCGCCGTCCGGCGCGGCATCGTCGGCATCGAATGGGAGTGGCACTAGCGTTTGGACCCCTGGTTGTGACAAGTTGCCTGTTGGCAATGAGGGCCATGGGCCTTACAGTGAGCGCGGAAGTAGCAATTGCGGTAGTCAAGGCCGTTGTACGGGGGCCGGCCGGAGCTGATCCGGAGGCCACAGGTGCAGAGTGTCGCAGAGGACGATCTCCTGCAGGTCCTGCAGTACGGTCCGTTCAACGTCGCCCTCCACGCGGCCATCCAGGCGCGCGGCCTCAGCCTCGACTCGCTGCGGCGCCGCCTGGAGGAGCAGGGCATCGCCGTCAGCCTGTCCACGCTGAGCTACTGGCAGCGCGGCCGGACCAGGCCCGAGCGCGCCGACTCGCTGCGCGCCGTCCGCGGCCTCGAGGTCATCCTCGAACTGCCGCGCCACTCGCTGCTGACGCTGCTGCGGCCCACCACCGAGCGGACCGCCGGGACGTGGCTGCCGGTGGAGGAGCTGTGCCCCGAGCCGGGCGTCCGCGACCTGCTGGACGAGATCGGCGACCGCGGCGAGCGGACGCTCACCGGGCTCAGCCTGCACGACCAGTACATCATCGGCCGCCGCAGGGAGCTGCGCGAGGTGCGCTGCCGGGCGGTGTTCCAGGCGCAGCAGCGCGGCGTCGACCGGTGGATCGCCGTGTACCACCACCCGCAGGGCGTCCTGCCGTCCTCGCGGACCGTGCGCGGCTGCCGGTTCGGGCGCGTCCGGATGGACGAGGCCAGCGGGCTCATCGCCGCCGAGCTGCTGTTCGACCGGGCGCTCGGCCGCGGCGAGACGTACCTGCTGGAGTACGGCTTCGGGTTCGACGAGACGGGGCCGCCCATCACCGAGGAGGGGCGCGGTTTCCGCACCCCGCAGCACGAGTTCCTCATCGAGGTGCGGTTCCACCCGTCCGCGCTGCCCGCCCGCTGCCACCGGACGTGGCGGCCCGACGGCCACACCGCGCTCAAGGACTCCGCGGACCTGCGGCTGTCCAGCTACCACAGCGTGCACTTCATCGAGTTCGGCATGGCCGCCGGCTACCACGGCATCCGCTGGGAGTGGGACTAGAGGACGAGCAGGCGCAGCAGCCGGTCCGGCTCGGCGGCCGGGTCCTCGGTGAGGCCCGCGTGCACCGGGCCCGGCTGGACGATCGTGCTGCGCGGCGCCGTCAGCCACCGGAACCGCCGGCCCGGCGGCTCGGCCGCGGCCCGCCCGGCGCGCTCCCCGCCGCAGCACACCGCGTCCACGCCCTTGAGCGCCGCCCGGACGCCCTCCAGGTCGAGCGAAGGGTCCAGGGCGCGGAGGCGGCGCTCGTCCAGGTGCGTCCGGCAGCCGAGGTAGTCGGCCGCCCGGCAGTACACCACGACGCCCACGTTCATCGACTCGCCCCGCTCGACGCGCGGCACGACGCGCAGCGCCGCGTACTCGAACACCGTCGGCTCGCCGGCCGTCCGGATGTTGCTCATGCCGGGCCGCCCAGCCAGCCGGGACGGTTCTCCCCGCGCCGCGCGGACGTGTCCGGACCGTGGCCGGACACGTCCAGGTCCGGCAGCCAGTCCCGCGGCTTGCCCGCGCGCGGCAGCAGGATCTCGACGTAGGCGTCGCGGAGCGCCCCGGGGCTCGCGAAGCCGGGCTCCCCGTCCAGCCACCGGTCGGGCACCAGCCCGGTGACCTCGCGCAGCAGCCCCTCGGTGATCTTCGGCGCGAGTTCCGCCTCGGCGTCCTCCAGCCGGGTCGCGTAGGGGGTCAGCACGTGGTCGCCGACGTCGTACGGGCCGGAGAACAGCCGGGCCGCGTTCGTCCACGCGTGGTGGAAGATGAGGCTCGCGCCGTGGTCGATCAGCCACACGTCGCCGTGCCACACGAGCATGTTCGGGTTGCGCCAGCTGCGGTCGACGTTGCCGATGAACGCGTCGAACCACAGCACCCGCGACGCGAATCCGGGGTCGGGGGTCCAGCCGAGCGGGTCGAAGCCGAGCGAGCCCGGCAGGAAGTCGACGCCGAGGTTCCAGCCGGGGCTGGCCTTGAGGAGGTCCTGCACGTCGGGGTCGGGCTCGTGCCGCCCGATGGCCGGGTCCAGGTCGATGAGCACCTGATCGGGCACCCGGAAGCCGAGCCTGCGGGCCAGCTCGCCCGCGATCACCTCGGCGATCAGCGCCTTGCGTCCCTGCCCCGCGCCGTGGAACTTCATGACGTAGGTGCCGAGGTCGTCGGCCTCGACGACGCCCGGCAGGGAACCGCCCTCGCGGAGCGGCGTCACGTATCGGATGGCCGTCACATGTGGCAACACGTCGCAACGCTACCGTCCGGGGATGCGCGCGGGATAATCGGCATATGGGCGTTGAGCTGCTCGACCTCTCCGTGCCGATCACCACGGGCATGCCGGTCTACCCGGGCGACCCGGAGGTCGAGGCGGCCCCGGCCCTCACGACCGCCGAGTCGGGCGTGAACGTCCTGCGGCTGCACATGGGGTCGCAGACCGGCACGCACGTCGACGCCCCGTTCCACATCGACGACGCCCTGCCGCGCCTGGACGAGCTGCCGCTGACCCGCTTCACCGGCCCCGCCGCGGTCATGGACGTCCGCGGCCTGCCGCCCCGCGCCCCGATACCGCCCGGCGCGCTGCCGCCCGGCCTCGAACCCGGCGACGTCCTGCTGATCGCGACGGGCTGGTCGGCCCATTGGGGGACGGACGACTACCTGGCCCACCCCTATCCGGCCCCCGAGACGGCCGAGGCGATCATCGCGGCGGGCGTGCGCACCGTGGCCGTCGACGCCCTCAGCGTGGACCCCACCCCGCCGCCCGGCTCGGATGACTTCTCCCTGGCCGTCCACCGCGTCCTCTGCGGCGCGGGCGCGGTCATAGCCGAGAACGTGACGGGCCTGGACGCAGTCGTCGACGCCTATGAGGCGGGCTGCTCGATCGAGCTCTTCCTGTTCCCGATCGCCCTTGCCGCCGCGGACGGCGCCCCGGCCCGCGCCGTGGCCCGCGTGGACGACCGCGCCGTCCTCGTCTGACCCCGCGGGGTCAGCGGATCATGCGGTAGCAGAAGAAGGTCGGGAAGCGGTAGTACTGGCCTTTGCCCGCCTTCACGGCGCCGAGGATGATGAACGTCCACCCGGCGGCCAGGAGCTCCAGGTACGGGATGGCCAGCAGTGCGAGGAAGGCCGGCGCCTTCATGACGATCGCCGGCGGTACGCACACGGCCACCACGGCGATGACGTGGATCAGCATGGTGAGCTGCTGGTTCATCGACTGGGCCGCGTGGAAGCGGGTGAACGGCGAGGTGTTCTTCTTCGCCAGGTAGACGATCAGCGCCGGCAGGAAGCCGATCAGGACGTTCCCGACGTAGGCGAAGATCGCCCAGGTCGTGTCCTCCGGCGGGCCCTGCGGCGGCACGCCGTACGGGACGCCCGGCGGGCCGTAGCCCCACCGCGGGTCGTAGCCGCCGGGCGGCTGACCGTAGGGCTGCGAGTACGGGGGCGGCTGCTCGGGCGGCGGCGGGAGCTTGTCCGTCACGGCTGTCCTTGGTGATCGGGTGCCTCGATGCGGGAAATCTACCGTGCGCCGGACCCCGGTGTCGGGAGCTCCCGCCGCCCTCTTCTAGAATTGCATTCGGCCACTGGGGCGGTGTTGCGGGGGGCGCCCCCCGCGAGGAGGCTGAATGAGCGGGATCCCGATGGAGCGGCCGGTGCTGGGGGAGGACGAGGCGGCGGCCCTGAGCGGCCTCGCCGCGCGCGTCCGCGAGCTGGCCGAGGCCACCGTGCTCACCGCCGTGGGCGGCGCCGAGGCGGCCGCCGTCGCCGCCGAGATCGAGGCGCTCACGGCGCGGCTGTCCGCCGAGCGCCGGGACGCGCCGCCGTTCGTCCCGTCCACCGAGCGGCGGATGGACCGGCAGATCGGCAACCCGGTCACCGGCGCCCTCAACCCGCTCGCGCCGCCCGTCGAGCTGACGGTCGGCTCGGACGGCATCGTGCGCGGCGAGTTCACGCTCAGCGCGGTCTACGAGGGGCCGCCGTCGTACGTGCACGGCGGCGTGTCCGCGATGGTGCTCGACCAGGTGCTCGGGATGGCGGCCGCCGCGTCCGGCACGCCCGGCATGACCGCCACGCTGGAGACGCGCTACCGGCGCCCGACGCCGCTCGGCGTCCCGCTGTCGGTGGAGGCCAAGGCGAGCCGGGTCGAGGGGCGCAAGGTGTTCGCGTCCGGCACCATCTGCGGACCGGACGGCCGCGTCACGGTGGAGGCCACCGCGATGTTCATCATGCCGCAGCGGTTCGTCCCGCACTCCTGACCCGGAGCCGTGCCGGAACGCTCAGTCGTCGACCGGGATGGCGAGCGCGACCGTGCCGCGCAGGTCGAGCCAGACCCTGCCCCCGCCGTGCACGACCCGCAGGACGATGTGGTCGCACCGCGCGCAGCGCGCCACGAAGCCCGGCGCGTTCCCGTAGACGCGGAGCGCGGCGACCGGGCCCGTGCACCCGCAGTTCGCGCAGCGGCTCTGGGCGGCGGTCAGGTCGGCGGCGAAGACCTCCGACAGCGGGCCCGCGAGCACGTTGCCGTCGACGAAGTGGTCCCGGTCTCCGGAGAGCTGGTCGTCGAGGGTGGCCATGTCATCCTCCGCTGGGGCCGAAGCGTTCGGTCCGGACTCTTTCGGGGGCGTGGCCGAGCATGACCAGGTAGGCGGCGGCCCGCTCGACGAAGCCGGTCGGGCCGCACACGTAGCAGGTCGGCTCGAAGTCGGCGGGCCAGCCGTGCTTGACCAGGTCGTCCGGGGTGAGCCGGCCCGCAGGGCGGATCCCGCCGGACGGGGTCCTGCGCGTGTACAGATACGTCACGTCCAGGCCGGGGGAGCCCTTGTACAGCTCGGTCGCGTAGAACCGGTAGTCGGGGCCGCGCACCGACTGCAGCAGCCGGAACGGCACCCGGCTGCCGGCCGCCTGCCGCGTCCGGACCATCGACATCAGCGGGACGATGCCGGAGCCGCCGCCGACCAGCAGCACGGGCTCGGCCTGCTCCGGCCGCCACACGAACCAGCCGCCGACGGGCCCGCGGATCTCCGCCATGTCGCCCGGCATCATCTCGCTGACGAGGTAGGGCGACACCTCCCCGTTCACGACGCGCTGGACGGTGAGCTCGACGTGCTCGCCGTCGGACGCCGACGCGACCGAGTAGCTGCGCTGCGCGCTGTAGCCGTCCTCGGCGGTGAGCCGGACGTCGACGTGCTGGCCCGCGACGTGGCCGGGCCACCCGGGCACGTCGAAGACCAGCGTGGCGGCCGTCGCGGTCTCGGCGCGCCGCTCCAGCAGCTCGGCCGGCTGCCAGCGCAGCCGCCCGCCTAGTCGCCCTGGTACCGCTGTTCCCGCCATGGGTCTCCGTAGTCGTGGTAGCCGGCCGTCTCCCAGAACCCGGGCTCGTCCTCAAGGCCGAGCCGGATGCCGCGCACCCATTTCGCCGACTTCCAGAAGTACAGGTGCGGGACGAGCAGGCGAGCCGGGCCGCCGTGCACCGGAGGCAGTTCCCCGCCGTCGTAGCCGTAGGCGATCCACGCCTTTCCGTCGAGCAGGTCCTCCAGCGGGACATTCGTCGTGTAGCCGCCGTAGGAGTGGACGAGTGTGAAGTCGGCGGCGCTCTCCACGTCCTCGAAAAGAACGTCCAAAGAAACGCCGCGCCATTCGGTGTCGAATTTTGACCATTTGGTTACGCAATGCAGGTCGACGGTCGGCGTCTCGGCGGGCAGCGCCATCAGGTCGTCCCAGCTCCAGCGGTGTTCTTCGCCGGTCTCGGTGCTGATGGTGAACTCCCACTCGTCCAGCGGGACGCGCGGGGTCGGGCCGGCCGACAGCACCGGGAAATCGGACGTCTCGTACTGGCCGGGCGGCAGTTCGTGGTCGCCGGAGGGGCGCCGTCCGTGGAATCCGCGGGAAATAATGGGCATGGCGCCGTCCTTTCCCTCCGCGCGGCTCAGTATTCGTAGACTTTCACGGTCGGCTCGTGCTGGTACCAGGACGCGATGACCGACGAGGTGTGCTCGTCGCCGAGGAAGTCGACGCGGAGCCATCCCTCGGCCTGCGTCACGCGGGTCTCGTAGCCGGAGTTCGGCGTCGCGGAGACGAGCCGCACGCGGTCCTTCTCGATCGACATCGCGGCGCGCCCGCCGCGCGTGGCGTAGCTGCGCACGTTGTCGGGCGTCCTCGGGGTCTTCTCCGGCTTGCCGGACGGGGGTTTCGCGGACTTCGACGGCTTGGGCGCCGTGTCCTCGCCGTCCGGCGGGCTGGGCCGCGCGGTCGGCGAGCCGACCGTCGTCGGCCCCGGCGGCGCCGCCGGGCTGGAGTGGATGACGGGCCCGGCGATCGGCGGCGGCGCCGACCGCTCCGACACCGCGCCGCGGACGACGTCGCGCACCCCGAGCCAGGAGAACGCGACGGCCAGCGCAGTCACCCCGACCCACGGGGCAACATACGACATTGCGCGACGCATGGGCACATGGTGGCATACGGTTCCGCCATGGCGAGTGTTCTGGTGGTCGAGGATGACGCGAATGTCCGGACCGCCCTAATTCGGGAACTGAGCGTGCGGTCGCATGTCGTACGCAGCGTCGGGACCGCGATGGACGCGCTGCGCGAGGTCACGCAGTCGCCGCCCGACGTCGTCGTCCTCGACCTGGGGCTTCCCGACCTCGACGGCGCGGAGGTGCTGAAGATGCTGCGCGGCATCTCCGACGTCCCCGTCATCATCGCGACGGCACGCGACGACGAGCCGGAGATCGTCCGGTTACTGAACGCCGGAGCCGACGACTACCTCATCAAACCGTTCTCGATCGAGCACCTCAGCGCCCGGCTGGCGGCGGTGCTGCGCCGGTCGGCGCGGTCCGGGCCGACCGCCGAGCTCAGCGTCGGCGGGCTGCACATCGACCTCGACCGGCGGGAGGCGCAGCTGGACGGCGAGCGGCTGGAGCTGACCCGCCGCGAGTTCGACCTGCTCGCCTACCTCGCCGCCCGCCCCGGCCGGGTGGTCGCGCGGCGCGAGCTGCTCGCCGAGGTGTGGCGGCAGGCGTACGGCGACGACCAGACCATCGACGTCCACCTGTCGTGGCTGCGCCGCAAGCTCGGCGAGACCGCCGCCGCCCCCCGGTACCTGCACACGGTGCGCGGTGTCGGGGTCCGGCTGGCCGAACCCGACCCGCGGTCATGAGGAAGACGCTCGTCCTGGTGTCGCTGGCGGTCACCTCGATGGTCGCGCTGGCGTTCCTGATCCCCCTCGCGCTGACCGTCCGGGAGATCGCCCGGGACCGCGCCCTCACCACCGCCGAGCGGCAGGCCAGCGCGCTCGGCCCCGTCCTCGTCGTCACCGAGGACCCCGCCGCCCTCGAACGCGCCGTCGCCAGCACCCAGGCCGGCGCCGCCGGGCGGATGACCGTGCACCTGCCGGACGGCGGGCTCGTCCCGAAGGACGCCCACGGCGACTTCAGCGCCCGCCCCGAGCAGCTCACCGAGGCCGGCCGGCGCGGGCGCTCCTACACCGCCCGCGTCAGCGGCGGCTACGCCCTGCTCCAGCCGGTGTCGCTGGACGCCGGCCGCACCGCCGTCGTCGAGGTGTTCCTGCCGGACGAGGACCTGTCGCGCGGCGTGTGGAAGGCGTGGCTCGTGATGACGACGGTCGCCTGCGCGCTCGTCGCCGGGTCCGTCGCCGTCGCGGACCGGCTCGGCAACCGCATGATCCGCTCCACCCGGCGGCTCGCCGAGGCCGCGGGCGCCTTCGGGGACGGCGAGCTGTCCGTCCGCATCGAGCCGGACGGGCCGCCCGAGCTGATCGAGGCCGGGCTCGCGTTCAACGCGATGGCCGACCACGTCGTCCAGCTCCTGTCGGCCGAACGCGAGATGGCCGCCGACCTGTCGCACCGCCTCCGCACGCCGCTGGCCGCGCTCCGCCTCAACGCCGAGGCGCTCGGCGACGGCCCGGTCGCCGAGCAGACCCGCGAGGCCGTCGACCGCATCGAGCGCGAGGTCGACCAGATCATCCGGACCGTCCGGCGGCCCACCGGGCGGGGCAGCTGCGACGCCGCCAAGGTGCTGCGCGACCGCGTCGCGTTCTGGTCCGTCCTCGCCGAGGACGAGGGCCGCTCCTGCGAGCTGATCGGCGCCGACGGGCCCGCGCCGCTGCCGATCCCCGGCACCGAGCTCGCCGCCGCCGTCGACGCGCTGCTCGGCAACATCTTCCGGCACACCGCCGAGGGGACCGGCTTCGTCGTCACCCTCCACCAGGGGCAGGGCGTCACCGGCATCCTCGTCGCCGACGGCGGGCCCGGCATCAGCGACCCGGACGCGGCGCTGAAGCGCGGCAGCAGCGGCGGCGGCTCCACCGGCCTCGGCCTGGACATCGCCCGCCGCGCCGCCGAGTCCACCGGCGGCTACCTGCGCATCCACCGCAGCGTCCTCGGCGGCGCCCAGGTGCAGATGTGGTTCCGGACCCGCTGGCTGCCGCCCGCCCGGCGCTCCCGCCGCCTCGTCGGACGGCGCCGCCACTCCCGTACATCGCGGGCATAGCGCGGCCTTAAATCAGCCTTAACCGCCGCGGCGGCGGATCGGCGCGGTCCTAACTTGACGGCCATGAAACGCCCCCGCTCCCCGTACGCGCCGCGCCGCTCCCAGTACGCGGCCGCCGCCGTCATCGCCGTGGTGGGCCTGGTCGTCGCCGCGGTCATCGCGGTCGCCGCCATCCTCGCCAGCGGCAACATCCCGACGGCGCCCACCTCGTACAAGGTCCAGGTGGTCCGCGTCGCCGACACCGGACCCGCGTTCGCCCCGTACGTCGACGTCGGCCTCAGCCCGCCGTACGACCTCGTCGGCACGGCGGAGAAGACGGGCGTCACCACCTTCACGCTGGCGTTCGTCACCGCCGCCGGCGGCTGCACGCCCGCGTGGGGCGGCACGACCGCCCTCGACGCGAACCCGGTCGCGAACCAGGCGGCCGCCCTCCGCGCCGCCGGCGGCGACATCCGGATCTCGTTCGGCGGAGCGTCCGGCAGCGAGCTCGGCACGGTCTGCACCAGCGTCGCGTCCCTCACCGCCGCCTACGACAAGGTCGTCACCGCGTTCAACCTCAAGCGCGCCGACTTCGACATCGAGGGCGCCGCGCTGCCGGACGCCGCGGCCAACACCCGTCGCGCCCAGGCCATCGCCGCGCTCCAGAAGAAGCACCCCGACCTGAAGGTCTCGTTCACGCTCCCCGTCCTGCCGACGGGCCTCACCCCGGACGGCGTGAACCTCGTCTCGAACGCGAAGGCCAACGGCGTCGCCGTCGACGCGGTCAACATCATGGCGATGGACTACGGCCCGCCGTCCTCGGCGATGGGCGATCTGGCGATCCAGGCCGCGACGTCCACGGAGGCCCAGCTGCGCGCCGCACTGGACGTCCCGTCCGCCTGGAACCGGCTGGCCGTCACGCCCATGATCGGTGTGAACGACGTGGTCACCGAGACGTTCACGCTCGCCGACGCCGCGCGGGTCGCCGAGTTCGCCTCGTCCAAGGGCCTGGCCTGGACGGCGATGTGGTCCGCGAACCGCGACCGGCCGTGCCCCGGCGGCCCCCAGCCCAAGGCCGACCCGACCTGCAGCAGCATCGACCAGCAACCCTTCGCCTTCATGAAGGCCTTCGCCTAGCGGGTAAGGGTTTTGTGGCCTGCTCGCCCGGTGGGGGGCTATGTAGAGTTGCTACAGCCCCCCTTCTGATGGAGCGACATGCAGGTCCGCATCACCACGACCGTCGCCAAGGTCCTGAGGATCTTCCTTGAGGACGTCGATGAGAGACGCTACGGCTTCGAGCTGATGCGCCAGGCCGGGCTGGCGAGCGGCACGCTGTACCCGATCCTCGCCCGGCTGGAGAACGCCGGGTGGATCGTCGGCCAGCTGGAGTCGATCGACCCGTCCGAAGCGGGCCGCCCGCCGCGCCGCTTCTACACGATGACGGGCGAGGGAGCCCGGTCGGCGCACCACGAGCTCGCCCGGCTGAGCGCCGAGCTGCGGCCACCGGGCCTGCCCGGCCGGGTCCGTCCCGGGGAGAGCCCGGCATGAGCGCGGAGGTGCTGCTCTCCGCGCTGCTGGGGCTGGTGTGCATGGTGGCGGGGACGATCGCGGGCGACATGGTCAGCGAGGAGATCCGCGGGCAGCTGAACCGGCTGCCCGTGGCGCTCCTGCGGGTGGCGCGCCGCCGCCTCCCGCCGCACCTGCGCGAGAGCCTGCACGACCAGGAGTGGGAGCCGGAGCTCCTGCACATCCTCACCGAGGCCGAGACGAGGCCGGTGTCCCGGCTGTTCATCGGCGTCCGGTTCTCCCTCGGCCTGATCAGGTCGGCGCGCTCGGTGGGCCGCGCCCGGGCCGGTCGCGCGCCGCAGACCGAGAGCCTCCGGCGCCTCATCTCCATCACCGACGCGTGCCACCTGTTCGGCAACCTCTCCACCATGGCGGCGCGGCTCGTCCTGACGTTCTTCCTGTCGCTCACCGCCGGCCTGGAGCTGCCGATCCTCCTCGGCATCGCGGGCGACCGCCCCTTGAGCAGCACCGCGCTAGCCGGCATCCTCACCGGCGTCTTCGGCCTGCTCGCCGGCGGCGCGGTCGCCTTCCTCATGGGGCCGGGCGTCCAGGAGCTCATCCAGGGCCGCCTCTACCGGCAGCGTCCGGTCCTGTGGAGCACCCCCGAGCTGAGCCCCGACCACGGCTGGACGATCACCGCCCTGCGCAAACTGCTGGACCGGCTCGTCGGCGAAGAGGGCGACAAGGCGCGCGGCACACCGCTCGTCTCCCTCGCCGGCGCCGGGCTCGGCACCGGGCTCGGCATCCTCGCGCACGTGACGCTCGCCGGAATCGCGCCGGTCGTCTACCTCCTGGGCGGCGCCTTCGGCCTGCTCATCTGCCTGCGCATCCTGCTGGTCGAAACCGTGCTGTGGTGGTACGAGCGGCAGCGCAGGCAGGCGTCCCGCAACTCGTGAAGGGGGCCGCGGGCCGCGGCCCCCCGCACGGTCAGCAGTCGAAGTACTTGACGTACCACTTGCCGTTGCCGTTACCGAGCTTGTAGTCGGCGATCCAGCGGCGCTGGCTCATCCGCACCCACAGGTATCCGTCGCGGCGCTGGATGGTGTCCCAGTCCGTCCAGACGCGGGTGCCGTGCTCCAGGGCCCCGACCCTGCGGTAGTGGAGGCCCGGCCCGGTTCGGACGTTCAGCCCGTTCGCCGGGAGCACCACCCCGCGGCACCAGCGGCTGCGCTCCTCGTCCCGGCTGAGGAGCCGGTCCATGGCCTTGGCGGCGCCCTCGGGCCCCACCTCGATGGCTCCGGGCCCGTGCCCTTCCTCCTCTTGCTGCCCCGGCTGCGGCGGCGGCTGCGCCCCGGCGACCGCCCCGCCGGTCAGCGTGCCCCAGGCGAGCGCACCCGCCGCGAGCCCCGCACCGAGCTTCGTGCTTACGCGCATCTATCCCCCTCCAGGAGTCGTCTGACGTGCAGTCGGAACATTACCCAGAGTCACACAACGTGGACGCAATGCAACGAAGACTCTTCTTTGGCTGCGCAGCGACCCGGTCAGTCCGCCGCCCACTCCCCGCCGAGGTAGGCGTCGCGCATCCGCGGGTCGGCCGCCAGTTCGGCGGACGTGCCGGCCAGGACGATCTCGCCCAGTTCCATCACGTAGCCGCGGTGGGCGACCTCCAGCGCGGCGCCCGCGTCCTGCTCGACCAGCAGGATGCCGGTGCCCGACTCGGCGATGCCGGAGAGCCGCGCCAGGATCTCGTCCACCAGCACCGGCGCCAGCCCGAGCGACAGCTCGTCGATGAGCAGCAGCTTCGGCCCGCTCATCAGCGCCCGCGCTATCGCGCACATCTGCTGCTCGCCGCCGGACATGCTGCCCGCCACCTGGTCGAGGCGGTCGGCCAGCACCGGGAAGATCTCCAGCACCGGGGCGAGGTCGGAGTTGCGGCCGAGCCAGCCGCCGAGGCGCAGGTTGTCGCGCACCGACAGGCCGGGGAACAGCCGCCGCCCCTCCGGGACGTGCGCCACGCCCGCCGCGGCGACCGCCTCCATGGACGCGCCGATCAGCGATCGCCCGTCCACGGTCAGCGTCCCGCTGCGGTCGGGGATCATCGCGCTGACGGCCCGCAGCAGCGTGGACTTGCCCGCGCCGTTGGGGCCGACGAGCGCGACGATCTCGCCCGCGCCGACCTCCAGGGACACCTCGTGCAGCACCCGCACCCGCCCGTATCCGGCGGTGAGCCGGTCGATCTCCAGCATCATGAGGGGTTCTTCCTGGTGTAGCGGTGCCCGAGATAGGCCTCGACGACGCGTTCGTCGCTGAGCACCTGCCGGGGCGGGCCTTGGGTGAGGACGGTGCCGTGGTGCAGGACCAGCACCTCGTCGGAGATCGCGGCGATGGCCTGGATGATGTGCTCGATGACGAGCACCGCCAGGCCGTCCCGCCGCAGCTCGTCGATGAGCGCGAGCGCCGGGTCGATCTCGGCGGGGCGCAGCCCCGCGAGCACCTCGTCCAGCAGCAGGACGCGCGGCCGCAGCGCCAGCGCCTTCGCCAGCTCCAGGCGGCGCGCGTCGGCGACCGACAGCTCGGCCGGCGGGACGCCGCCCCGGCCGCCGAGCCCGACCCGCTCCAGCACCTGCTCCGCCTCCCGGCGCGCCTGCGCCGGGCTGCGGACCGGGGACGGGCCGAACATCGCGGCCACCGCCACGTTGTCGGCGACGGTGAGGCCGCGGAAGGGCTTGACGATCTGGAAGGTGCGGGCGACGCCCGCGTGCGCGATCCGCCACGGCCGCGCCCCGGTGAAGTCCTTGCCGCCGACGTGGACGGACCCGGTGGTCGGCTTGAGGTGGCCGCTGACGAGGTTGACCAGCGTGCTCTTGCCCGCCCCGTTGGGGCCGATCACGCCGAGCGTGCGGCCCGGCCGCAGCGCCAGGGCGACGTCCGACACGGCGAACAGGCCGCCGAAGCGGCGCCCCAGCCCCCGCGTCCGCAGCACGGGGGCGTCGCCCGCCTCGGTGCCGCCGGCCGGCGGCGAGCCCTCCGGCTCGGTCATAGCCGGTACCTCCGTACGTTCGAAAGGAGCGAGAAGTCGCGCGTGCGCATCGCGTCCCGGACGAAGTTGACGAGGCCCTGCGGCAGCAGGATCACCGCCGCGATGATGAGCACGCCGAGCGTGAGGCTGTGCATCTGCGGGAAGTGCTGCCGCAGGTACTCCGAGACGACGGCGATGCCCAGCGCGCCGAGGACGGGCCCCGCGACCGTCCCGGACCCGCCGATCACCACCATGACGATCATGAGCACCGTGATGTTCACGTCGAACAGCCGCTCGGGGTAGATGGTGACCTGCTGGAAGGCGTAGGCGGAGCCGATCGCGCCGGTGAGCGCGGCGGACACGGCGAACGCGAGCGTCTTGGCCCGGGTGGTGTTGACGCCCATCGCGGCGGCGGCGTCCTCGTCCTGGTTGATGGCGCGCAGCGCGTACCCGGTGCGGCCGCGGGAGATGAGCGCCGAGATCAGTGCCGTGACCGCGGCGAGGCCGAGGAACAGCAGGTAGAAGCCGTCGTTGCCGAGCCACAGGGTCGGGGCCAGGTCGCCGGTGGACGGGATGGTGACGCCTGCTCCGCCGCCAGTCCAGCGGGGGACGTTGGTGACCAGTTCGCGCAGACCCTCGGCGACCCCGAGCGTCGCCACCGCGAAGTAGTGCCCCTTGAGCCGGAGCAGCGGCAGCCCGATCACGGCCGCGAACACGGCCGCGACCACCGCCGAGACCGGCCAGGCGACCCAGAACGACAGGCCGCCGTGGACCATGAGGATCACCGTCGTGTAGGCGCCCAGGCCGAAGAAGCCGACCTGCCCGAAGCACGCGTAGCCGGTGAAACCGCCGATGAGGTTCCATGCGGCCGCCAGCGCCACGAACATGTAGACCGTGGTGACGGTGCGCTCCTGGCCCGAGTAGAGCTGGCTCTGCAGGCCCAGGCCGGCCAGGACCGCCACCGCCCCGGCGGCCCACGGGAGCCACGCGGGACGGCGCCCCTTCGGGGCGGGCGCCTTCTCGCCCCGGCCGGTGCCGGCCGGGGCGGTGCTCGCCTCCATGCTCACACCTCCACCCGGCTCGCGTAGAACGCCCGGCCGGCGATGCCCTGCGGGCGGACGGCGAGGACGACGACGAGCAGGCCGAAGGCGACCGCGTTGACCAGCGTGCCGGGCAGCAGCTGCCCGCCCCACGCCTCGACCAGGCCGAGCAGGATCCCGCCGATCAGCGCCCCGTACATGTTGCCCAGCCCGCCGAGCACGGCGGCGACGAAGCTGAACAGGGTGAACCGGACGGAGTCGGCGGGACTGAACGTCTCGACGGCGCTGACCGCCGCGCCGGCCGCGCCCGCCATCGCGGTGGAGATCCCGAAGGTGAGCGCGTAGACGTGCCGTGCGCGGATGCCCATCAGCCGCGCGGCGCCGCGGTCCATGCCGGTGGCCAGGATCGCCAGCCCGGTGCGGGTGCGCCGCATCATCGCGACCAGGATGAGCGTGAAGGCGAGCGCCACGCCGGCCGCGAGCAGCCGGCCGAGCGGGACGCGGACGCCGCTGAGCAGTGTGAAGCCGTCCCCGGCGTACCCGGTCGTGACGGACCGGTAGTCGCCGGAGTACAGCAGGATCAGGCCGTTGACCAGGACCAGGTCCAGCCCGAAGGTGAGCAGCAGCGTGATGAAGATCGGCGCCTTGACGACCAGGTTGATCAGCCCGCGCTGCACCAGGTAGCCGACGGTGAACAGGACGGCGGCGACGGGGACGATCGCCAGGAACGGGTCCAGGCCGAGCCACTGGTTCAGCTCGAACGTCAGGTACGCGCCGATCAGGACGAAGGCCCCGTGCGCGAGGTTGATGACGTTCATCACCCCCCAGACCAGGGAGAACCCGACGGCGATCAATGCCAGCAGCCCGCCCTGGAGCAGCCCGTACACGGTCGCCTGCAGAAACTGGCTCATCAGCGCTTCCCGGTGCCGGGCCAGATCATCGCGCTCTCGGCGACGTCCTTCGGCCACACGGTGACGGGCTTGCCGTCCTGGATCTGGATGACCTGCATCTTCTTGGTCAGGTTCTGGCCCTTGTCGGTGAACTTCAGCGGCCCGAAGAAGGTCTGCTCGTCCAGCGCGGACATGGCGTCGCGGACCTTGTCCGGCTCGGTGCTGCCGGCATGCTCCACGGCGAAGACCAGGGCCAGGCAGGCGGCGGTCGCCTCCGCGCCGTGGTACTCCGGCGCCCGGCCGCCGAACGCGGCCTTGAACGCGGTCGCGTAGTCGGCCGCGGAGCCGATCCACTTGTCCTCGCCGGTCGTCTTCTCGGTCCACTGCGTGGAGCCGAGGGTGCCCTCGGCGTCCGCGCCCAGCGACTTGGCGAAGTCGGGCGTGGGCGGCGCCACGGTCTCGGCGAAGCCGGCCGGCGTCACGCCCAGCTCCTTGGCCTGCTTGATGATCGCGATGCCCTCGGCGACGTGCACCGAACCGAGGATCACGTCCGGCTTGAGCGACTTGACCTTGGTCAGCGCGGCGGACACGTCCGAGGTGCCGCTGGGGAAGTACTCGGTGGCCACGACGTCGAACCCGAGGCGGCGCGCCTCCTCGGCGCCGGACTCGGCGACCGTCTTGGAGAACCCGTCGTCGGCGGAGAGGAACGCCATCGTCTTCGGCTTCGGCTTGGCCATCTCGTTGATCGCCTGGACCATGGACGCGGCGTAGGAGTGCGCGGGGGAGAGGGCGGCGAAGGTCCGCTTGTAGCCCTTCTGGAAGATCTTGTCGTCGGCGCCGGAGCTGTCGGCCATCACCTGGCCGTTGCGCTCCACGACCGCGGCGGCCGCCTCGGTGGTGGCCGAGCCGTAGGGGCCGAGGATGAGCTTGACGCCCTTGTCGTTGAACTGGTCGACGAGCTGCGCGGCGGTGTCCGGCTTCGAGGTGTCGTCCTGGTACTGGATCTCCAGCTTGAGCTTCTTCGAGCCGACCGGGACCCCGCCCTTGGCGTTCACCGCCTGCCGGCAGAGCTCGTAGCCCTCCTTGGTGAGGCCGCCCTCGCGGGCGAGCGACCCGGTGAGCGACAGGGAGGCGCCGATCCGCAGGGTGTCCCCGCCGCCGCTCGCCTCGTGCTCGCCCTTGGACCCGCATCCCGCCGTCGCCAGCGCGACCGCCGCGACCACCGCCGCGGCCTTCTTCGTGTGCATCACGTTCGCCCGTCCTCTTGCGATCGGCCGGGCCACCGTCCGCCCCGATCGGAGAGCGGCCCGCAAGCGCCTGGCCAGCGCTTATGGACGGGAAGGTAAGGGCCGCCGGGTGAGTGCAGGGAAGGGCAAACTATGAAATTTAAGAATTTTCTAGGATCTTTGCTATATGCCGCGAGCGTCCGGATTTCTACGCTGTGGGCGATGCGGATCCTGCTCGTCGAGGACGATGACCGGTTCGCCGACGCCCTCACGGTGGCGCTGCGGCGGCAGGGCTTCGACGTGTGCCGCGCGTCCACCGCGGCCGCCGCGCTCAGCGCGCCCGAACCCGACCTCGTCCTGCTGGACCTCGGCCTGCCCGACCTCGACGGCATCGAGGTGTGCCGGCGGCTGCGCGGCGGCGACGTGGCGATCATCGCCATCACCGCCCGCGGGGAGGAGCGGGACCGCGTCATCGGGCTGCGCTCCGGCGCCGACGACTACCTGGTCAAGCCGTTCGGCATCGCCGAGCTGAGCGCCCGCATCGACGCCGTCATGCGCCGGGTCCGGCCCGCCGCGCGCCCGGTCGTGACCGTGCGCGGCGTGCGCGTCGACCCCGCCCGGCGCCGCGTCACCACCGCCGAGGGCGCCGAGATCACGCTGACCCGCAAGGAGTTCGAGCTGCTCGCCGCCCTCACCCGCGAACCCGGCGTCGTCGTCCCCCGGGATCGGCTGCTCGCCGAGGTGTGGCACAGCACGTGGCCGGGCGGGCGGCGCACCCTCGACGTGCACATGGCGACGCTGCGGGCCAAGCTCGGCGATCCGGGGATCGTGCAGACCGTGCACGGCGTCGGCTACCGGCTCGCCGTCGGCGCCGCCCCCGCCGCCGGCGCCGCCCCGGCCGCTCCCGGCGGATCCGGACGACCGGGGAAGGACGCGTGATGCGGCTGCGGCCGGGAGGGTGAGAGGCATGCTGCGCCGAATGCTGGTGCTCTACGCGTCGCTGCTGCTGCTGGTGCTGGCCGCTTTGGAGATCCCGCTCGCCATCGGGTTCGCCGCCCGCAGCACCCAGAACCTGTTCATCGACCAGCTCAACGACACCGCCCGGTTCGCCTCGCTGACCGAGCCGGCGCTGCGCACCGGCGAGATGGTCACGCTGCGCGCGGAGCTCACCCGCTACGACGACCTCTACGGCATCGCGGCGGCCGTCATCGACCGGAACGGGACCGTCGTGCTGGCCTCGCGCCGCGGGCTGGCCCTCGGCGAGACCGCCCGGCTCCGGGTGCGCGACGCCCTCTCCGGGGAGCGCTCCGACAACAAGGACGTGGTGTGGCCCTGGCAGCGCGCGCCGATGATCGTGGCGGAGCCGGTGGGCCTCGGCGGCCGGGTCGTCGCCGCCGTCATCACGATCTCGCCCACCGGCGCCGTCCGGTCCCACACCCTCACCCGGTGGGCGGAGCTGGCCGCCGCCGGCCTCGCCGCCATGCTGGTCTTCGGCTTCGCCGCCGTCCCGCTGACCCGCTGGGTGCTGCACCCGGTCCGCCGGCTGGACGAGGTCACCGGCGAGCTGTCCGCCGGCCAGTGGCAGGCCCGGGTCGCCGTGACGACCGGCCCCGCCGAGCTGCGGCGGCTCGCCGAGCATTTCAACGCGATGGTCACGGCGGTCGGCCGGGTCCTGGAACAGCAGCGCTCGTTCGTCTCCTACGCCGGCCACCAGATGCGCAACCCCCTCGCCACGCTGCGGCTGCGGGTGGAGAACCTGGCCCCGCACGTCCCGCCCGACGGGGAGCGCGACCTCGCGCTGGCCGTCGACGAGGTCGCCCGGCTGGGCCGCATCCTGGACGGCATCCTGGCGCTGGCCCGAGCGGAGGGCGGCGGCTGCCCCATCGGCGTGGTCGACTGCGGCCGGGTGGTCCGGGAACGCGTGGAGGCGCTCCGCGGCGACCCGTCCGGTGTGCGCGTCCGGCACCGCGGCGCGAAGCACGCCGCCGTCCTCGCCGTGCACGACGGCGTCGGCCAGATCCTCGACGCCCTCCTCGACAACGCGGTCAAGTTCGCCGGCCGGGGGGCGACCGTCACCGTCGCGGTGTCGCGCCCCTTCCCCTCCCCGGACGGCCCGATGGTCGCGATCGACGTCGTCGACGACGGACCGGGCCTCCCCGAGACCGACCTGGCCAACGCCGCCCAGCGGTTCTGGCGCAGCCCGGAGCACCAGAACGTCGACGGCACCGGCCTCGGCCTGAGCATCGCCACGGCCCTCGCCGAGGCGTCCGGCGGCGCCCTGCGGCTCCGCCCCGCCCAGCCGCACGGCCTGCACGCCACCGTCGTCCTGCCGGCGGTCAGCCCTGGCGCTTCGCCTCCCGGTAGTACCGAATCGCGCCCGGATGCAGGGGCAGCGGGTACGTCGAGACCGCCGACCTCCGGTTCAGGTGCAGCGCCTCCGGGTGCACGGCGGCGAGCTCGTCCCGCCGCGTGAACAGCAGCCGGGTCAGCTCGTAGGCGCGCTCGTCCGGCATCGAGGCGTTGACCACCAGGTAGTTCGGCACCCCGACCGTCCCCACCTGCTTCACCAGGCCGTACGCGGACGCGAGGATCGACCGCTCCTCGTAGAACGCCCGGTACCGCCGCTTCAACGGCTCGACGTAGCCGCTGAGGTCGATCAGCCGGATGGGCATCTGCCGCGCCAGCTCGGCGATCGCCCCGGTGGGCAGCCCACCGGAGAAGAAGAACGCGTCGACGCGGCCGCTCCGCAGCGCGTCCGCGGCCTCTCCCACCGGCAGCTCGCGGACCCGGACCCCGTCCCGGCCGACCCCGGCGACCGTGAGCAGCCGGGTCGCGATCAGCTCCGTCCCCGAACCGGCCGCCCCGAGCGACACGGTCCGCCCCTTCAGGTCGGTCAGCCGCCGGATCCCGCTGTCCGCCGGGACGACGAGGTGCGTGTAGTTCTCGTACAGCCGCGCCAGCGCGACGACCGGCTCGCGTCTCGTGAAGGGGGGCCGCCCCTCGAACGCCAGTGCGGCCGAGTCGGCCAGCGTGAACGCCACGTCGGCCCGGCCCAGGCCCATCAGCCGGAGGTTCTCCACCGAGGCCCCGGTCGAGATGACCTGCGGCCGCGCCCCCGGCAGCCGCTCCCGGGCCACCTTGGCGAGCCCCTGGCCGTAGGCGTAGTAGACGCCCTCCCGGTTCCCGGTCGCGATCACCAGCCGCCAGGGCCGCGCCTCCGGCGCTCCGCACCCGGCCGCGGCGGCGAGCATGCACGCCGCGAGGACCGCTGTGACCCACCTCACAGCCGCCGATCGTACGCCATCCCAGATCACAGCCCTGCCACGTTCCGAACACGGAACACATTTCCGGCGCCCGGCCACCTTTCCGGCGGTCACCGCCCGCCCCGAATAAGCGCGGCTCAGCGCTTCCCTAAGTGAGGCTTAAGGGCGTTCTGCCGGGGGTTCGCGGGGCCTAGCGTTGCGGGTGTCAGATTGAAGAGACGGCGGAGGTGCACAGGCGGAGAGCGAAGCGAACGTCGGCTGAGGTTCCGACTGAGGTTCCTGATTGAGACAGGTTTCTGGCCCGCACGGCCCCGTAACCCCGCTCTGGGGCCGTGCGGGCCAGAATCCTTTTTCAGCGGGGGAGTGCGCCCAAGAGGAGCAGGCGGAAGGCGTCCGCGGTGCCGGTGCCGGAGGTGTCGCCGGTGGCGAGGCGGCGGATGGCGAGTCCGTAGAGCATCGTGACGACCGCGGGGGCGTGGCTCTCCGCGTCCGGGATGCCGAGGGCCTTCAGGACCGCGGTGGCGAGCTCGTCGTAGGCGGCCACGGAGCGCTTCGAGGTCTCGCGGAGCCCCGGGTCGCGGGCCGCGTGCAGGTGGAGCTCCAGGTTCGCTATGTGCTCGGGGCCGTCGGTGAAGGCGAGTATGGCCTTCTCCACCTCGTCGGGGGCCTGGTCGGGGGGCATGCCCGTTTCGGCGAGGGCCGTGACATAGGCGGTGATGCGGGTTATCTCTCGTTCGACGAAGGTGTGCAGGGCCTCGCGGAGGAGGTCCTCCTGGCTCGGGAAGTGGTAGGTGAGGGATCCGAGGGAGACGCCGGCCGCGCGGGCGACGGCGCGGTTGGTCACGGCGCCGATCCCTCGCTCGCCGATGAGGCGGAGGGTGGCCTGGAGGATTTCGTCGCGGGCGCTCATCGGTGCACAGTCTTCCCTACGGCCGGTGCGTTCTGTATCGTTCGTTCGAACGAACGATAGCGGGAGGTCGCGTGGTGCTGGGGCTGGCGGGGCAGGCTGAGGCGTTGGCGCGGGGCGATGTCACGTCCAGCGAGCTGGTCGAGGAGAGCCTGGAGCGCATCGGGCGCAAGGAGTCGCTCGGGGCGTTCCGGGTGGTGCGGTCCGAGGCCGCGGCGCAGGAGGCGCTGGAGGCGGACAAGCGCCTCGCGGACGGGGAGCGCCTGCCGCTGCTCGGGGTGCCCGTGGCGGTCAAGGACGACACCGACCTGGCGGGGGAGACCACGCCGTTCGCGGTGTCGGGGGACCACCTTCCGGCGAAGCGGGACGCGGAGGTCGTGCGCAGGCTGCGGGCGGCCGGGGCCGTCATCGTCGGGAAGACCACGACGTGCGAGCTGGGGCTGTGGCCGTTCAGCGAGTCCGAGGAGTTCGGGTGCGCCCGGAACCCGTGGAATCCCGAGTACACGCCGGGCGGGTCGTCGGGCGGGTCGGCGGCGGCCGTGGCGGCGGGGATGGTCGCCGGGGCGGTCGGTTCCGACGGGGCCGGTTCGATCCGGATTCCGGCGGCATGGACGGGGCTGGTGGGCATCAAGCCGCAGCGGGGACGGGTCTCCGGGTATCCGCAGACCGATCCGTTCAACGGCATCACGGTGTGGGGGCCGCTGGCCAGGAGCGTCGAGGACGCCGCACTGATGCTCGACGTCCTGACCGGGAGCCATCCGGAGGACGTGTATCAGCTCGACCCGCCGGTGCGCTCCTTCGCCGAGGCGGCGAGGCGCGAGCCGAGGCGGTTGCGTATCGCCGTTTCGTTCCGGACGGCCTTCGGGGTGAGCGGCAGACTCGACCCCGAGATCCGGGCGGCCGTCGAAAGGCTCGCGAGGCGGCTGACCGACCTGGGGCACAAGGTCTTCCCCGCCGATCCCGACTACGGGCCGGTGGGGCTCGGGCTCATCCCGCGCGGGACGGCCGGCGTGGCGGACTGGCTGGATTCCCTGCCGAATCCGCGGCCCGATCCCCGGACGGAGGCCGAGGCGCGCATCGGCAGGGTCGTCGGGAAGCGGCTGCTGCCCCTGGCGAAGAAGATGGATCCGTACCTGCGGCGGAAGGTCGGGCGCATCTTCCGGTTCGCCGATGTCGTGATGACCCCCACCACCGCTCAGCCGCCCTTCCGGGTGGGGGCCTTCGACGGGGCCGGCTACCGGAAGACGCAGTCGGGCGTCGCGGCGGCCTGCCCCTACGCGTGGACGTGGAATGTGCTCGGCTGGCCCGGGGTGAACGTCCCGGCGGGGTTCACCAGGAGCGGACTGCCGATCGGGGCCCAGCTCCTCGGGCACGACTCCGACGAGGCCACGCTCATCTCGCTCGCCGCCCAGCTGGAGGCGGTCGAGGGGTGGGTCGAGCGGCGTCCGTGACGGCGCTACCGGCTCAGTACCCCGCGCCGGTCAGCATCCCGCCGTCGACCAGGACCTCGCTGCCGGTGCAGTAGGACGAGTCGTCCGAGGCGAGGTAGACGACGAGGCCCGAGACCTCCTTGGACTTGGCCATGCGGCCGAGGGGCAGCGAGTTCATGAACGCGTCGGCGCTGCCCGCCTTCGCCGCGATGATGTCGTCCTGCATGAACAGCGGGGTCACCACGCCGCCGGGGTGGATGGAGTTCACCCGGATGCCGTACTGCCCGAGCTCGCGGGCGGCGGACTTGGTGAGGCCGCGGACGCCGAACTTGCTGGAGCTGTAGGCGGCGAGGCCGGCCGCGCCGATGAACCCCTCGGTCGAGGACACGTTGACGATCGAGCCGCCGCCCGCCTCCCGCATCGGCGCGATCACCGACTTCACGCCGAGCCACTGGCCGACGAGGTTCACCTCCAGGATGCGGCGGAACTCGTCGAGCGCCATGTCCTCGATGGTCTTGTGCCGGATGATGCCGGCGTTGTTGACCAGGACGTTCAGCGCGCCGAACGTGGTCGTCGCGGTCTCGACGGCCGCCCGCCAGTCGTCCGGCGATGTCACGTCCATCCGGACGAACCGGGCGCCGTCCCCGAGGTCGGCGGCGAGCTTGGCGCCCTCCTCCTCCAGGACGTCGCCGAACACCACCCTGGCGCCCTCGGCCAGGAACCGGCGGACGTGCGCCTTGCCCATCCCGCGCGCGCCGCCGGTGATCAGCGCCACCTTGCCGTCAAGCTGCCCCATCAACGCTCCTCGAAGCCGGTTGCCTGTCCAGTAACCTAGCGAACGCTTGGTCAACCGAACAAGGCGCCCTAGCCGGTGCGCAGGCCGTCGAAGAGCAGGTTCAGCATCCGGTCGGCGTAGGCCGGCGGGTCGGGGGTGCGCTCGGACGCGACGCCGATCGCGTTGGTGATCCGCAGCAGGTCGCGCGGGTCGATCTCGGCGCGGATCGCCCCCGCGCGCTGCGCCCGGTCGAGCAGCCGGCCGAGCGCGTCGCAGATCGCCGCGGCCGCGGCGCCGAGGCCGGTGTCCGCCCACTCCGCGCCCATCGCCTCGATGATCACGGTGGCCGTGCCGCGCGGCGTCATCGCGCCGGCGAGATAGGTGCGCAGCCAGCGGCCGAGCGCGGCCTCCGCCTCGGACAGGTCGGGTTCGGCCAGCAGCTCGTCGGCGTGCGCGAGGAGCCCGTCGATCCGTTCGCGCAGGACGGCGTGCAGCAGCGCGTCGCGGGTGGGGAAGTGCCGGTACAGCGTCCCGGAGCCGACGCCCGCGCGCTTGGCGATGTCGTCGAGGGACGCGCCCGTGCCGTGCTCGGTGAACGCGATGCGGGCGGTCGTGATGAGTCGTTCGTAGTTGCGGCGGGCGTCGGCCCGCATCGGCCGGGTGTCCATGGGCACCGTCCAGCGGTTCAGCGGACGACCTGCGATGGTCGCCGACTGGCGTTGGGACGAGCCTGCCATCTCCGAGGGGGCGAGCGCTACCCGGCGAGGGCGTCGCGGGACAGCCGGTCGGCCCGGCGGGTGGTCTCCGGCAGCCGGTAGCGGCGCGCCAGCGACAGGACGTGGCGGCACGCGGTGTCGAGGCCGATGCGGTTCCCGACGGACACGAACACCGGCTTCACCCCGTCCCGGGTGCGCAGGACGCGCCCCACGACCTCGCCTCCGTCCAGCAGCGGGCTCGCGTCGCCGCGCCGCGGGCCCGGCCGCTCGTAGGCGCCGACGAAGGCGGTCTTGCCGACGCCGACCGCCGGCAGCCCGGTCAGCACGCCCACGTGGCAGGCGAGCCCGAACCGCCGGGGATGCGCGATCCCGAACCCGTCGCAGACGAGCAGGTCGGGGGTGGTCTTCAGGGCGCGGAGCGCGTCGAGCAGCGTGGGCAGCTCGCGGAACGCGAACAGGCCCGGCACGTAGGGGAAGGAGGCGGTGCCGACGGCCACCGACTCCTCCAGCACCTCCAGGGTCGCGGCGTCCAGCACGACCGCGGCGGCGGCCAGCCGCGTGCCGGTGCCGCCGCCGTCGCCCGCGTAGGAGACGTCCAGGCCGGCGACCGTGCGCGGCGCGGCGGGCCCGGGGACGTCCAGTTCGAGCATCGGGCGCAGCCGGTCCTGGACGGCCTCGGCCTCCTCGGCCGTGGCCGGCCAGGCATGAAGCTCGCGCACCTCCATGCCCCGGCACGTTACCGGGCGCTCGGATCCCGTTCAGGACAGGGCCGCGTAGGCGGCCTCGACCAGCCGGTAGGCGCGCAGGTCGCCGGACAGCTGGTCGCCCATCAGGTTCGGCAGGTATGCGAACGCGAGCCCGGCGTCGGGGTCGCCGAGGCCGATGGACCCGCCCGCGCCCGTGTGCCCGAACGCCGTCTCCCGCCCCGCCGCCGGGACGAAGAACGTCTGCGCCGGCCGCATGAAGCCGAGCCCGAACGCGCTGTCGACGAGCATCGTCCGGTCCGGGCCGCTGACGCGCGGGCGGATCGCCTCGCGCAGCGTGTCGGGCCGCACGATCCGGCCGGCCACGAGGTCGCGGTAGAACGCGGCGAACGCGGGCGCGGTGGCGAGCATCCCGGCGGACGGCCAGCCCGCGCGCAGCACGACCGGGTTGTTGTACCCGCCCTTGCCGGGGTGCGGGTTGTTCAGCGCCCGGTTCATCATGCTGTCCGGGTCGGTGTACGCGGCGGCGAGGCGCGCCAGCAGGTCGCGGCCGGCGCCTCTGCGGGCCTCGGCGCCCGCGGACGCGTCGGCGGCCTCGGTGGCCTCGGCGGCGGGGGCGGCGCCGCGCCGTGCGGCCGACAGCTTCGCGGCCCGCTCGATCACGTGGTCCGGGGCGCCGATCCACAGGTCCAGGCCGCGGGCGAACTCGTCCTTCACGAACGCGCCGACCGTCCGGCCCGAGTGCCGCCGGACGATCTCGCCGGCCAGCCAGCCGTAGGTCAGCGCGTGGTAGCCGTGCGCCTCGCCGGGCGTCCACTCCGGCTTCTGCGCGGCCAGCTCGGCCGCGAGGCCGGGGGCGTCGGCCGCGTCCTCCGCCGGCACCGGGCGCGCGAACGCGGGCAGCCCCGCCTGGTGGGAGAGGAGGTGGGCGGCGGTCGCGCCGTCCTTGCCCTCCGCGCCGAACTCCGGCCACCAGCCGGTGACCGGGCCGTCCACGTCGTAGGCGCCGCGCTCGGCGAGCAGCAGCGCGGCGGCGGCCGTGACCGCCTTGGTGCAGGAGAACCCGAAGCAGGGCGTGTCGGGCAGCCACGCGCGGCCGGTGCGCCGGTCGGCGACGCCGCCCCACAGGTCGACGACCTTGCGGTCGCCCGCGTAGACGGCGACGGCGGCGCCCAGCTCGCGCCCCTCGGCGAAGTTCCGCTCGAACACCTCGCGGACGCCCGCGAACGCGGGGTCGCAGTGGCCCTGCACCTGTGTGCTCATGCCGCATTCCTCTCGACGGGAGTCCATAGAATCACGTTCTAGGATTCCCCGGCGAGGGCGGGCGGTCAGCGGCCCAGGTGGTGGACGGGCTCGGTGAGGGGCTCCGCCGCGGGCCGGGCCGCGCGGGTGCGGCCGAACTCCAGCGTCAGCAGCGCGGCGGCCAGCAGCACGATGTCGGACCAGGAGCGGAACACCACGTTGCGCGGCTTGTAGGACGGCCGGAACTTCTTGTTGAACAGGTACAGCGACTCCACGGCGATCCACGGGTCCAGCAGGTGGAGCGCCTGGTAGCCGGCCTTCTCCAGGACGCCGCGCTCGTCGTTGTCGAGCAGCTCGCGGAAGGCGGCGAAGTTCAGCGAGACGACGCCGTGGCCGCGCTCGGCGGCGTACTCGATCATCTCGACGATGAGCCGCTCGTTGACCCCGTTGGGCCCGCCGGGGACGCGCCGCATCGCGTCCAGGCTGATGCCCTGCCCGGCGGTGACGTAGCGCTGGAACGCGATGGGCTCCTTGTCCTCGTCGTAGGCGATCGCGACGACCGCGCCCGGGTGGTAGCCGGTGAGCAGCTCGTCCAGGTTCATCGAGAAGCCGCGCTCGGCCGCGCCGCCGAGGGACCTGGACGCGACGTCCAGCAGCCTGCCGCGCAGCTCCGGCGCGAGGTCGCGCTCCGCGACGATCTCGGAGGTGACGCCCGCGTTCTCGGTGCGCTGCACCGCCTGCCGGACGTTGCGCATCCGGCGCCCGGTCAGCGTGAACGCGCCGGGCTCGATGACGACCTCGTCGCCGAACCCGATGGTGCGGACGCGGCCCCAGGCGGGGAGCAGCTCGTCGCTCGCGCCGAGGACGGCCGGGCGCCAGCCCGCCGCCCGGCACATCGCGAGGAACTCCTGGACGGCCGCGGCGTGCGAGGCGGGGTCGCCGACCGGGTCCCCGCCCGCGACCGCGACGCCGAACAGCACGCGGTAGCCGATCGCGGCCCGGCCGTCCGCGCTGAACACGTACGCCTTGTCGCGGCGCAGCGCGAACGGGGCGAGGGTGTCGGAGCCGGGGTGCGCGACGAGGGCGGCGACGCGGCGGCGCTCCGGCTCGTCGCCGGGCGGCGGGGACGGGTCGGGCGCGAGCAGCGTGGTGACGAGGACGAGCAGCCCGGCGGCGCCGGCCAGGCCGAGGAGCCCGGGCAGCCAGGACGCGCCGTCCAGCGGCGCCCCGGTCGAGCCGAGGCCGGCCGCGACCGCGCCGACCGACCGGACCGACACGCCGCCGAACACCAGCGAGACGGCGATGGCGGCGACGACCAGCAGCGCGCCGGTCTTCAGCGCCGTGCGGACGCGCTCGTGGTGCGGGCGCACCGGGAACCGGTCGCGCTCCAGCCACAGCCCGCCGAGGACGGCGCCGAGCAGCGGCAGCCGCCACAGCGGGTCCTCGCCGGTGACGACGGCGAGCAGGCCGAGCGCGATCAGCACGACGAGGCCGTACCAGGCGGCGCGGCGCAGCAGCAGCACGCCGCGGGCGACGAGCGCGAGCGCCAGCCCGAGGGCGAGGGCGTGCGCGGGGGCGAGCGGGCTGCCGGTGACGAGCCGGGACAGCCGCTCCAGCCAGGACGGGGCGGCGGGCAGCGCCGGCACCGCGACGAGCACGGCGACGAGCGCCGTGGCCAGCGCGAGCGGGCGCACCGACCGCGCGGGCGGATCGGCCTCCCGCCCCTCCGCCGGGGAGCCTTGGGGGCCCGGCCCCCGCGATGACTCGTCTGGTCGCACGAAGTACACCTCCGCTGAGCCCCCAACCAAGATCCTTTGGAACTCATTCCCCGGGGCGGACGTTGAGTATGCCTCGTAAGTGCAGCCTACGGCGGAGGGCCGGGCGGTGGCCGCACCCGGCCAGGGGCGGCGGGCCGCCGATAGTCTCGTGGTGATGAAGAGGCTGCTGATCGTCCACCACACGCCGTCCCCGTCCGTCCAGGCGATGTTCGAGGCGGTGCGCGCGGGCGCGTCCACCGACGAGATCGAGGGCGTGGAGATCGTGTCCCGCCCGGCGCTGACGGCGTCCGCCGTGGACGTGCTGGAGGCCGACGGCTACCTGCTCGGCTCGCCCGTCAACCTCGGCTACCTCTCCGGGGCGCTCAAGCACTTCTTCGACCAGATCTACTACCCGTGCCTGGAGGAGACGGTCCGCCGCCCGTTCGGGGCGTTCCTGCACGGCAACAGCGACGCGACCGGCGCGCTGCGCGCGCTGACCTCCATCACCGGCGGGCTGAAGTGGAAGGCGGTCCAGCCGCCCGTGGTGGTGACCGGCGAGCCCGGCCGGGCCGACCTGGAGGCGTGCTGGGAACTCGGCGCCATCACCGCGGCGGAACTCGGCGGCGTCTGAGGGGCCGGCCGATAGCTTTCCCCCATGAGTGGATTCCGCCATGTGGTGTTGTTCAAATGGGTCGAGGGCACGACGACCCGCCAGCAGGACGAGGTCGCGGAGAAGCTGGGCGAGCTGCCCGGCCGCATCCCCGAGATCAAGACGTACAGCCTCGGGGTGAACGCGGGCGTGAACCCCGGCGGCTACGAGTTCGCGGTCGTCGCGGACTTCGCCGACCGGGACGCCTACCTCGTCTACCGGGACCATCCCGACCACCGCGCGGTGATCGACGCCTACATCACCCCGATCGTCGCGGAGCGCGCGGCGATCCAGTACGAGATGTGAGCGCCGAGCGTAACCGAGCAAGCGCTTGTGTCCGAACGAATTTCGGGTTAGTTTCTGCAGAGACGCCCGCCGGGAACGGATCGCGCCCCGTTCCCGGCGGGCGGCGCACGCCTCCCGGCCGGCGGGGCGCGGTCAGCCGAAGCCGCGCAGGTTCACGATCTCCTCGCGGAGCCGCTCCGCCGAGGGCGCCTCCACCAGCCGCGGCCCGTCCCGCAGGAGCACCATCGCCCACCACGATCCGGTCGCCTCGCCGTACCAGACCCGTACTCCGGGGAACGTCTCCTGAAGGGCGCGCGCCGTGGCGGCTCGCAGGGCCGCGGGCGTGGGCCCGTCATGACCGGCGGTGCCGCGCTCAGCCGTCATGCCGCCCTCCCCCGTCGATCAGTCCGCTAACAGCGTCCCCACGGGCCAATGCGTCACCCCTACTCGGCGATTTGTGACTAAGCACACTATGGGGGTTAGCAGCCGCTCACTGTGGGATACCGCGCCGGATGTGTCCGAACGGACGTATTCGGAGGGCCGAAAGGCCGGGGCGCGCCGCACGGGGCCTGCGGGCGGGCAGGGGCTAGTGCAGGTTGATGCCGTCGAACATGACCTTGAGGTAGTGCTCGGCCAGGCCCTGGGCGTCCAGCCGGCCGCCCGGCCGGAACCAGCGGACCGCCACCCACACGGTGTCGCGGATCATCCGGTAGGTGAGCTTCGGGTCGAGGTCGGGGCGGAAGAGCCCCTCCTTCTGGCCCGCGGCGAGCGTGTCCACCCACATCTTCTCGACCTCGTCCTCGGACTTGGTCAGGTAGGCGAACCGGTCCATGCCCTTGAGGTAGTTCCAGTCGTTCTGCATCACCGTGATGGCGGCCCGGTGCGGCTCCAGCGTGCCGAACGCGACCCTGACCAGCCCGGCGATGGTCTCGCGCGGGTCGCGGCCCTCCTCGATCACGGCCCGGTAGGAGGCCATGATCTCGGTGAAGAAGCCGGAGAGGATCTCGTCCACGATCGACTCCTTGGAGTCGAAGTGGTGGTAGAGGCTGCCGGACAGGATGCCCGCCTCGTCGGCGATGTTGCGGACCGTGGTGGCCTGGAAGCCCTTCTCGGCGAAGAGTTCGGCCGCGAGTCTGACCAGGTGCTCGCGCCGTTCCGACGTCAGGGCCGAGGAGCCCCTGCCGCGCCGGCGGGGACCGCCCTCGCCCGCCGCGCGGGTTCTGGTTCGTCCGGACTTAGCGCTCGTGGTCGTCACCCTCTCATTATGCCGTGCCGCCCAACCGCTTGCTCGATTCGGCCGCCGCCCCAGGCTACGGGTATTACCAAGCGCTTGCTACGGGTCCGTGCGGAGGGATCCGCCGCGCGCCGCATAGGCTCGGGCGCATGGCCGATGTGATCGTGTTCGACCTGTACGGAGTGATCGCCCGCACCCAGGCGCCGGAGGCGGTCCGGCGGATCGAGGAGCTGGCCGGGGCGGGCGGCCCGGCGTTCTGGGACGCCTACTGGGCCTGCCGCCCCGCCTACGACGCCGGCCAGGAGAGCGCGGCCTACTGGGCGGACGTCGCGGCCCGCCTCGGCGTCCGGTTCCGCGACGTCCCCGCGCTGATCGAGGCCGACCTCGACAGCTGGACCCGCGTGGACGACGAGATGGTCGCCCTCGTCCACGACCTCGCCGACGCGGGCCGCACCCTCGGCCTGCTCTCCAACATCATCGCCGACCTCGTCCCGCGCTTCGAGGCCCGGCACGGCGCCCTGCTCGACCGCTTCGACGCGCTCGTCTACTCGTGCCGCATCGGCGTCGCCAAGCCCGACCCGCGCGCCTTCGAGATCTGCGCCGAGCGCCTCGGCGCCGCACCCGGCGACGTCCTGTTCTTCGACGACAGCGAGCGCAACGTCCGCGCCGCCCGCGAAGCGGGCATGCGCGCCGAGGTCTTCACCGGCCCCGCCCAGGTCCGCTCCCTGACCGCCTGACGCGCCGGAGGCGGCGTCCCCGGAAGTCGTCAGCCCGAGGGGCGGCGGGAGGGCTCCTCACTGTGGTACGGCTGTATCATTATGATACATCGGTACCATAGGGGTGTGCCGAGAACCGCCGACCACGACGCGCGCCGCGCGCAGATCATCGACGGGCTGGTCCGCTCCGCCGCGCGGGACGGGCTGCACGCCGTCACCATGCGGTCGGTGGCCGCGGAGGCGGGGGTGTCGCTGCGGCTCGTCCAGTACTACTTCGAGAGCAAGGCGCGGCTCATGAACGCGGCGCTGGAGCGGCTGGAACGGCAGAGCCGCGAGCGGTGGGCGGCCCGCCTCGCGGGCCTGGACGACCCGTCACCGCGCGAGGTCGTCGAGGCGCTGCTCGCCGAGGCGCTGCCGACCGATCCGGAGAGCCGCGCGTTCCACCAGGTGTGGACGTCCTACGCCGTGCTGGCGCTGACCGAGCCCTCGCTGGCGGCGCAGCCCTTCGTGGACGGCCCCGACCGCCTGGAACGGCAGCTCGCGGAGCTCTTCGCCGAGGCGGGCGCGCCCGGCGACCCCGGCCTTGAGGCGGCGCGCCTGCTCGCCCTCGCCCACGGCCTCGGGACGAGCGTCCTGGTGGGGCGGCGGAGCGCGGAGTCCGCGATGGAGATCCTCCGCCGCCACCTGGACGAGGTCCTCCCGCGCTAGCGTCCGCGGGCGGCGCCCGGCGGAGGGGTCACCGCGGTGGCGGGAGCTCGCTGCCGGCCTCGGCGGCCTTGGCGAGGCGCTCGCGGAGGGTGCGGAGCAGCTCCTCGCCCTGCTCGGTGAGCCGCTCGATCGCGGGGAGCGCCAGGTCGTCGCGGACGGTGTCGGCGAGCAGCTCGTCGTACTCGTGCGCCTTCTCGGCGATCGCCTCCAGGTGGCGCTGGGCGCGCAGGACCTCGTCGGCCGCCTTGGCGCGCTCGGCGTAGCGCTCCAGCGCCTCGACGCGGCGCGTCACCGCCTCGACCGAGATGTCGAGCTTCTCGCGCAGCGGGCGGAGCGCCGCCGCGACCTCGGGGAGGGCCGACTCCCCGGCCATCGCCGCGTGGTCGGCGCGCAGCTTCGACTGCTTGGCGAGGACCTGCGCGATCTCCCACTCCTGGTGGGGCAGCGTGACCGCGTTGTCCACGGCGTCCAGCAGGCCCTCGCGGTTGACGGCGGAGTCGCGGACGGCGTCGATCGCCGCCTGGACGCGGGCCAGCATCGCGCGGCCCTCGTCGTCGAGGTCCTCCGGGGTCAGGTAGCGGTCGCGGCGCCGCTCCAGCTCGCGGGCGCGGCGCAGGTCCAGCGAGACCGACGGGGTGCCGAGAGCGACCAGCACCGCCAGCATGCCGAGGCCGATCAGCCACAGGGAGCCGAGCAGCGGCGACCCGACCAGCCCGAGGGCGAGCACCGTGAGCGGCGCCAGCCACAGCAGCGGGCGGCGGCGCCCGACGATCGTGTCCAGCTCGGCGCGCAGCGTGGGGTCGGCGACGGGGCGCGGCTCGCCGGGCGAGCCGTCCTCGGGCGAGCGCGGGGGCGCGATCCGCCGCCAGGACGTGGAGACGTGGGTCTCGAACGCGAAGTCGGTCCGCGCGATCTCGATCTCGGTCGGGCCGGCGGGCAGCGGCCAGGAGCCGACCGGGTCGCCCCCGCCCGGGCCGGTGAAGCGCACCCACCAGCCGCCCTTGCCGTCCTCGCATCGGTAACGGCCGGGAGCGACGTCGATACCGACGAAGTATGTTCCGATTCCCGGTATGGAATCACTCCACGTACCACTGGTCACCGGAGACCTCCCGTACCTGAACGACGTCCGGGGGACGGCAAGAGTTGCATTACCCCGCATCCGCGGGGAGAAAGCCGGATCCGGTTTTGGAATACTCCTCGGGTGCGACCCGACTACGACCCCCTCGATGATCCGCCCTGGGCGATGCAGCTGGTAGTACGCGCAGAGAAGGCCGATCCGCCCAGTCACGGCGCGGTCTGCGAGGCGGCCGCGACCGCGGTCGTCCGGCTGCTCACCGACCCGCGCGCCGTCGAGGGCGAATGGCGGGACGCCGTCCGCGAGTGGGAGTCGCGGCGCATACGGAAGGTGACGAGGCGGGCGCGCGGGGTGCGGTGGCCGGAGGTGCAGGCGCTGCCCGGCGTCACCGTCGAGCACGCGGGCGCGCAGGTGCGGGCGTTCCCGCCCGGCCCGGTGTCGGACGTCCCGCCGCAGCTGGCGAAGCTGCAGGTCGCGGGCCTCGACCTGGCCGAGGCCGAGGAGCCCCCGCCGCCGCCCGCGCCCCCGTACGCGGCGATGGCCCTCAACCCGGACGTGACGATCACGACCGGGAAGGCCGCCGCGCAGTGCGGGCACGCGGCCCAGCTGCTGCTCCGGCAGGGCCGCCGCAAGGACGTCGCGGCGTGGGTCGACGCGGGCGCCCCCGTGCACCTGGCCCGGGACGTCCCGTGGAGCATGTGCGTGAAGAAGGCGGCGGTCGCCGTGCGCGACGGCGGGTTCACCGAGGTCCCGCCGGGCACCATGACCGCGATCGCGTGGATCGTCCGCGGGTAGCGCGAACGGCGCGGAGGCGGGCCGCCGGGCGAGAGGCCCCGCCGCCGGCGGCCTCCGCCGAGATCAGTCGCGCTTCTCCGGGCGGGGGCGCGGGCGCGGCCCGGTCAGCGCGGCGGCCCGCTCGATCGCCTGGAGGGCGAACTCCTGGGTGCGGGTGAGCCCGCGCGGCCCGGCGGGCGGCGCGCCGGGCCCGGCGGCGGCCCGCGGCGCGCTCGCGAGCTGGGCCTTCGCGCTGAGCCCGTAGGACAGGAACAGCAGCACGACGAACGCCGCCAGGTACAGCAGGTGCTCGATCAGGCCGCCCCACCGCCCCTTGAAGACGTCCAGGACGGCGAACATGGCGAAACCCGCCATCCAGCCGGCCAGCGGCGGCACGAACAGCACGTCGCGGCGGAGCGCCGTGCCCGCCGCCGCGCAGAGGACGAGCAGGACCTCCACCGCCTTGACGACGACGAGGACGCCGGTCGCGGGGCCGGACCCGAAGTAGCCCTCGGCCTCGTCCACCCGGTCGCCCCAGAGCAGCAGCCCGCTGAGCAGGGTCGTCACGCCGTACGCGAGGAGGAACACGCCGACCGCGGTGTGGAACCGGTGCCACGTCCGCACGCCCGATGCCGCCGGGACGTCCGCGTCCACCGTCATCTCCGTCCCCCTGTTCCGGTTCGTGTGCTACGCGCAACATATCCCGGATAGGGTCCCGGGGACCCGCCGAACGCGGGCCGTCCGCCGCCCCCGGACGGGCGGCGCACCGCGCTGACCAGCCGATGTGCTTGCGCCCCGGCCGGTGAAGCGGGAGGGTGAAGGCACGTCGGGCCGCGCGGAGTCCGTGAGGAAGCAAGGATGACGCCTGACGATACGGGAACGGCCGCGCCGTCGAAGACGCGGATCGAATATCTGGAAGAGCTCGGCGGCGAGCTGGTCAAGCGCGGCCTCCGGGTGCGCCTGCTGCTGCCCCGCGGGCAGTCGCCGAGCCTGCACGTGATGAATCCGGACGCCGCCGCCCTCACCGAGAACATCCTGGCGGAGCAGGGCGCGGACGGCTGGTGGTACTGGTGGTCGTGGGGCGAGCGCATCGCCGGGGCCGACGACGTCACCGCCGCAGCCGACCGCATCGCGGCCGTCCTCGCCGTGCGCTGACTCCGGGACGGCTCCGGAGTCCGGCCCGAGCCCCGCACCGCCCGGTCCCGGGGGAGGGACGGGCGGCCCCGGCGGCTCGGGCTGAATGTTGAGCCGAGAAACATTTCGCTGGACGCGGCCCCGCACGGGCATGCCCGGGGCCCCGCCGCGGCGCCCCGCCGCCGCGTCCCGGTCATCGTGCGGATCACCCTTGTTGATCTCGTGTTACGTGATTGTTACCGCCGACAACAAATCAACATGCCGTCAGGTCTGGCGCGACGGACATGGGCGACATAAGTTGCGGGACACAACATTCACCCCGGTGAACGTGTGATCTCGCTCACCGGGCCAATGCAGACCCCCGGCCGCGCCACGGCGGCCGCCCCCAGAAAGGACCCGGGCAATGCGCAAGGGGATCCTCAGCCTGATGGCCCTCACGACGGCCGCGGCGCTCAGCCTCACCGCGTGCGGGGACGACGGAAACGACTCCGGCGGCGGAGAAGCGGCCAAGGGCAAGGTCGGCGTGATCCTGCCCGACACGGCCTCCTCCCCCCGCTGGGAGAACTTCGACCGCCCCTACCTGGAGCAGGCCTTCAAGGCGGCCGGCATCCAGAGCGACATCCAGAACGCCGAGGGCTCGGCCCAGCGGTTCCAGACCATCGCCGACCAGATGCTCACCAGCGGCGTCACGGTCATGCTGATCACCGGCCTCGACTCCAACTCCGCCGCCGCCGTGCAGCGCAAGGCGCAGGCGCAGGGCGTCAAGACCATCGACTACGACCGGCTCACCCTGGGCGGCGTCGCCGACTACTACGTCTCCTTCGACAACGTGAAGGTCGGCGAGACGATGGGCGCGGGCCTGCAGAAGTGCCTGGGCGACAAGGACTCCAACATCGTCTACCTGAACGGCGCCCCGACCGACAACAACGCGACCCTGTTCGCCAAGGGCGCGCACAACGTCCTCGACAAGGTCTCCAACTACAAGAAGGTCGCCGAGCAGCCCGTCCCGGACTGGGAGGCCGAGAAGGCCGCGACGATCTTCGAGCAGATGTGGACCGAGCAGCACGGCAAGATCGACGGTGTCATCGCCGCGAACGACAACCTCGGCAACGCCGTCATCTCGATCCTGAAGAAGAACAAGCGGGCCGGCGACATCCCGGTCACCGGTCAGGACGCCACCGTCCAGGGTCTGCAGAACATCCTCGACGGCAACCAGTGCATGACGGTCTACAAGCCGACCAAGCAGGAGGCCGACGCGGCCGCCAAGCTCGCCATCTCGCTGATCAAGGGTGAGAAGGGCGAGACCACGGCCACCGAGCACGACCCGGTCGGCAAGCGGGACGTCCCGTCGGTGCTGCTCGACCCGATCAGCGTCACCAAGGAGAACGTGAAGAAGGTCGTCGACGACGGCTCCGTCAAGGCGGCCGACCTCTGCAAGGGGGCGTACGCGGCCAAGTGCGAGGCCGCCGGCATCACGGTCCAGTAACGACCCCCGTCGAACCTCGTGGCGGGCCCCGCACCGCTGAGGGCGTCCCGGGTACCCGGAAGCCCGGGACGCCAGGGGCCCGCCACGGGCGTGCGGCAGAACCTGGAAGGAAACACGTGGCTGAAAACGGAGACCCCGTCCTCCGCCTGACCGGGCTCAACAAGAGCTTCGGCGCCGTCCACGTCCTGCACGACGTGGACTTCACGCTGCGGCTGGGCGAGGTGATGGCCCTGGTCGGCGACAACGGAGCCGGCAAGTCGACGCTGATCAAGTGCATCGCCGGCATCCACCCCATCGACTCGGGGCAGATCGAGTTCGACGGCCGCCCGGTGACGATCGACGGACCGCGCACCGCGTCCGAACTCGGCATCGAGGTCGTCTACCAGGACCTCGCGCTCGCCGACAACCTGGACATCGTGCAGAACATGTTCCTCGGCCGCGAACGCCGCACCGGCATCGTCCTGGACGAGGCGTCGATGGAGGAGTCCGCCCGCGAGGTCCTCGCGCGGCTCTCCGTCCGCACCGTCAAGTCCGTCCGCCAGCAGGTGTCGAGCCTGTCCGGCGGGCAGCGGCAGACGGTCGCCATCGCCAAGGCGGCGCTGTGGGAGTCCAAGGTCGTGATCCTGGACGAGCCCACCGCGGCCCTCGGCGTCGCCCAGACCCGGCAGGTGCTCAACCTCGTCCGGCGCCTGGCCGACAGCGGCCACGCCGTCGTGCTCATCTCGCACAACATGAACGACGTCTTCGAGGTGGCCGACCGGATCACCGCGCTGTACCTCGGCCGTGTCGCCGCGGACGTCGCCCGCTCCGAGGTCACCCACGGCCAGGTCGTGGAGCTCATCACCGCCGGCCGTTCCGGTGATCTCGGCCTCGCGCCGACGACCGCCGCCGAAAGCATCTGAAGGGGGACCGCGTGTCCACCGACATCCCGAGCCAGAAGGACGCCGCCATGAAGCTGGCGGACTCGGACTTCGCGACCGACCGGCGCGAACACGACGTGAAGTCGGCGGTGCAGGACTACTGGAACAAGATCAAGTCCGGTGAGCTGGGCGCGCTGCCCGCCATCCTCGGCCTGATCTCCCTCGTCATCCTGTTCACCGCCCTGAAGCCCGACACCTTCCTCAGCAAGGCGAACCTCGCCAACCTGTCCACCCAGGCGCTCCCCATCACGATCCTCGCCATGGGCCTGGTGTTCGTCCTGCTGGTCGGCGAGATCGACCTGGCCGCGGGCGTCGCGAGCGGGCTCAGCGCGGCCGTCATGGCCAAGCTCCTCGTGGACGGCGGCCAGCCCTGGTACGTCACGATCATCAGCGCGATCGCGACCGGCATCGTCATCGGCACCGTCATCGGCTGGCTGGTCGCCGTACTGCGCATCCCGTCGTTCGTCGTCACGCTCGCCTTCTTCCTCGGCCTGCAGGGCATCACCCTGCGGCTCATCGGTGAGGGCGGCACGGTGCCCGTCCGCGACGACGTCATCGTCGCGATCGCCACCAAGAACATGCCGATCTGGCTCGGCTGGACGCTCGCCGCCGCCTGCTCGATCGGCTACACCGCGACCCTGCTGCTGCGCTGGCGGCGCCAGCGCGTCCGCGGCCTGCACTCCAAGCCGCTGGAGTTCGTGATCGCGCAGTCCGCGGTCGTCGCCGCGGCGCTGCTGATCAGCACCTACGTGCTCAGCCAGGACCGGGCGCCGAGCCCGCTGATCACGCTGGGCGGCATCCCGTGGGGCGTCCTGCTGGTCGGCATCCTGCTGATCGTCTGCACGTTCGTGCTCGGCCGCACCGCCTACGGGCGGCACATCTACGCCGTCGGCGGCAACGCCGAGGCCGCGCGCCGGGCCGGCATCAACGTCACCCGCATCCGGATCTCCGTCTTCATGATCGGGTCCGGGATGGCCGCGGTGAGCGGCATCGTCGCCGCCTCCCGGCTCAACTCGGTCGCCACCGACGCGGGCGGCGGCAACACGCTGCTGTACGCGGTCGGCGCCGCCGTCATCGGCGGGACGAGCCTGTTCGGCGGGCGCGGCAAGGCCCGCGACGCCGTCCTCGGCGGCCTCGTCATCGCCATCATCGAGAACGGCCTGGGCCTGCTCGGGACCAAGGCGTACCTGAGCTTCCTCATCACCGGGGTGGTGCTCCTGCTCGCCGCCACCATGGACGCGCTGGCCAGGCGCCGGCGGTCGTCCGCCGGGCGATGAGACCGCGGACGCGGTGATCCCGTGAACGCGGCCCGGGACGCCTGGGAGCCGGTGGCCCGCACCATCGGCTCCCAGGCGTGGCCGGACGGGGCCTCCGGCGGTTCCGGGGCTCCGGGCACGGCTGATACGCTCACGAGCCACGACCGCCTGGCGCACGGCGGCGGTGCGGCACGGTGGGAGCCCCTCGGCATGTCAGTGACGCCGGCCTTGGACCTGCGCGGCATCGACAAGAGCTTCGGGTCCGTCAAGGTCCTGCACGATGTCTCGTTCTCCGCCTACCCCGGCGAGGTCACCGCGCTCGTCGGCGACAACGGCGCCGGCAAGACGACGCTGGTGAACTGCATCGGCGGCATACACCCCATCGACCGGGGCGAGTACCGGTTCGAGGGCGAGCCGGTGAAGGTGTCCAGCCCGCGCGCCGCCACCCGGCTCGGCATCCAGATCGTCCACCAGGACCTCGCGCTCTGCGAGAACCTCGACATCGTCGAGAACCTCTTCCTCGGCCGCGAGGAGCGCAGCCGCCTCACCCTGGACGAGGAGCTGATGGAGGAGACGGCGCGCACCGCGCTGTCGACGCTCGCCGTCCGCACGCTGGGCTCGGTCCGGCGGCGGGTCGCCACGCTGTCCGGCGGGCAGCGGCAGATCGTCGCGATCGCCCGCGCCGTCCTGCTGGACGCCAAGGTCGTCGTGCTGGACGAGCCGTCCGCCGCGCTCGGCATCGCGCAGAGCCAGCAGGTCCTGGAGTTCGTCCGGCGGCTCGCCGACAAGGGCCTCGCGGTCGTGCTCATCTCGCACAACATGAACGACGTCTTCGCGATCTCCGACCGGATCGCCGCCCTGTACCTCGGCCGCATGGTCGCCCAGGTCAGGACCGCCGACATCACCCACCGGCAGGTGGTCGAGCTGATCACCTCGGGCACCACGGGAGAGCTGGGGCTGCGCCGATGATGAAGGCGGGCCCGTCACAAGAGGACATCCGGCGACACAACCTCGGAACCCTGCTGCGGTTCGTGCACCTGCGCGGCCCGGCGTCGCGGGCGACGCTCGCCGAGTCCCTCGGCCTCAACCGCAGCACGATCATGGCGCTGACGGCCGACCTCACCGCGGCCGGACTCGTCCGCGAGGAGCTGCCGCGCGGCCCCGGGCGGCGCGCCGGGCGGCCGTCCCTCGTCGTGCGGCCCGAGTCGACCCGCGTGTACGTGCTGGCGTTCGAGGTCGGCGTCGACCGGCTCGTCGTCGCCCGCGTCGGGCTCGGCGGCGTCGTGCTGGACCGGCGCGAGGGCGTGCGGACCCGCGACTCCGACCCGTCGGAGCTGCTCGGCGTGCTCGTCGCCGGCGCCCGCTCCCTGGTCCGCAAGGCCGAGCGCGACGCCGTCTGCGTGGGCGCGGCGCTCGGCTTCCCGGGCACCGTCCGCCGCTCCGACGACACCATCATGTTCGGCCCGAACCTCGACGTCGGCGAGCTGCGGCTCGGCGACGCGCTGTCGCGCCGCCTCGGCCTCGGCATCCCGGTCTCCGTCTGCAACGACGCCAACCTCGGCGCGCTGGCCGAGCACGAGCGCGGCGCCGGGGTCAACTGCGACAACCTCATCTACCTGCACGGCGACGTCGGCGTCGGCGGCGGCATCATCGCGCACGGCCGGCTGCTCGGCGGCGACGAGGGCTTCGGCGGCGAGATCGGCCACATGATCATCAACCCGGGCGGGCGGCGCTGCGCGTGCGGCTCCAAGGGCTGCCTGGAGGCCGAGGTGGGGGAGCGGGCCCTGCTCGCCCACGCCGGCCGGGAGGAGACCCCCGGGCAGGCGGGGCGCGACGCGGTGCGCGACGTCCTCGCGTCCGCGGACGCGGGCGACATCGTGGCGCGGGAGGCGCTGCAGCGCGTCGGCGCCTGGCTCGGCCTCGGCGTCGCCAACCTCGTCAACGTGTTCAACCCCGGCATGGTCGTCTTCGGCGGGACGCTCCGCGACATCTACCTCGGCGCCGCCGCGCAGATCCGCAGCGTCCTCGCGACCGGCGCCCTCGCCGCGCCGCGCGAGAAGGTCAAGCTCCGCACCGCCGCGCTCGGCGACGACACGACCCTCGTCGGCGCCGCCGAGTTCGCCTTCGCCGAGGTCCTCGCCGACCCCGTCCAGGTGCTGACCAGGCTCCGCGCCCCCGAGGACAGCCCCGTCTAGCCGCCCCGTGCCGTTGCGCCCGGCCGCGTCACGGGCGGTTGGGCTTGGCCTGGGGGTTCAGCGGGACGGTGGTGTACGGGGTGGCGAAGGCGAAGGCCGTCATGCCGTCCATCAGCAGGGTTCCGGCGGCGGCGAGGCGGGACTTGACGCGGGCGTGCTCGTGCAGGGCGGCCCAGGCCAGCCAGCCGACCGCGACGACCGCCCAGTAGGACACCAGGCGGTAGAGGCCGACGGCCGCGGCGGCGGGGGACAGGGCGGCGCCGAACGCGACGAGGGAGGCGGCCATGCTGCCCTCGATCGCGCCGAGCCCGCCGGGCAGCAGCGGCAGCATGCTGCCCGCCGCCTGGGCGGCGAAGTAGGTGAGGGCGACGCCGTTGGGCGCGACGTCGATGCCGACCGCGTGCGCCGCCGACAGCAGCGCCAGGATGTCGAACACCCAGTTCAGCAGGGCCAGCGAGGCGAGCGCCGCCCAGTCGCGGCCGGTGGGGCGCAGCACGTCGCGCACGCCCGCCAGCCGCTCGGCGTACGGGGCCGTCCTGGGGTGGGCGAGCGCGAACCGGCGGGCGCGGCGCAGCGGCGCCGTCACCCGGGCGCGCAGCCGCGGCCGGCGCAGCGCGGGGACGAGCGCGGCCGCGAGGGCCAGCGGGACGGCCAGCGCGATCAGCGCGGGGCCGCGGGCGTGCGGGTCGGCGAGCAGCGCCAGCAGGCCCACCAGCGAGTAGGCGGTGGTGGTGATGACGCCGCCGGCCAGGATCACCGCGGTCGCCAGCCGGGCCGACGCACCGCCGCGGCGGAACTGCCGGAACGTGTAGACGACGCTCACCGCGGGGCCCGCCGGCAGCGTCGTGGACAGCGCGTTGCCCGCGTAGGTGATCGCGAACGCGCGGCGCAGCGTCATCCGCAGGCCGCCGACGCGCAGCAGCCGGCGCTGCAGCCGGGCGAACGCGCCCATCGACCCCGCCACGGCGAGGACGACCACGGTGAGCCAGCCGGGGTCGGCGTGCGCCGCGGCCGACCAGACGGCGCCGAGGTCGGGCAGCTCGTCGCGGTAGAGCGGGACGGCGGCGAGGGCCGCCAGGACCAGCGCCCACTGCGTGATCAGCCCCAGCCTGCGCCGCCACCAGGGGCGCCGGGCCGCGTCGTCGTCCCGCGCCGGACCGGCGGGCGGGAACGGGGATTCGGCTTCGGCCTCGGCCGGGGGACGGGCCGGTGCCGCGACTGTTTCGTGCATGTCCCGGTCACCTCGCAAGTCAGCCCGCCAAGCGCAACCTACGGCCCGCCTATGACATTCCCCCCGATGCGGAAACGAACCGCAAAGAGACCCCTGCCACACGCGTCACCGCGGTCGCGCCGCGGGCCCTTCGGCGATCTCGCCCCCGGCTCCCGCACCCCGGGATCGGACGCGGGCGCCCCGGGCGGTACGAGGGGCGAGGTCGGGTTCAGGGCCGGCGGGTGGGGTTCACCGCGTCGGACTCGGCGGGGGCGTCCGGATGGGGGCGCTCGTCGTCGCCGGGCCTGGCGGCCTGCTCCTCGTACTCGGTGATGCCGAGCCCGTCCCTGCTCTGCTCGGGCTCCTCGATCACCAGCTCCTCCGGCGGATCGGTCACGTACTCCTCGGTCAGGGCGATCTCCTCGTCCTGATCGTTGTCGCCCATGTCGTCGGCGTCCTCGCGGAAGCCGCGGGTCCCGCCGGGCTCGCCTGCCCTCATGGATTCCTCCCGGTTCGCAGCGGTTTCAGCTGATCGCACCGGTATCCCCGCTGACCGCGCCCCTACTCGCGGCCGCGGAACCGCGCCACCGCGGCCGCTGACCCGCCCTACCCGCGGTCGCGGACCCGCCCTACCCGCGGTCGCGGACCGCGACGAGCCCGCCGATGACGCCCACGTACGCGGTTCCGTCCGGGCCGATGGTGATGGGCGCCCAGTTGTTGTCGAACCACTTGCCCATGCCGGTGAGGACCTTGTAGACGGTCCGGCCCGTGTGGACGTCCACCGCGGTCAGGTACCAGGCGTCGAGGAGGTCCCTGCGGGGCTCCTTCGTGTAGAGGTACAGCAGCCCGGCCGGGACGGAGACCTTCGGCACGGTGGACGGCGAACGCTCCGCGCTCGTCCAGGCCGTTTCGCACCCCTTCCCGCCGGGCTTCACGTCCACGCGGCTCACCCCGCCCGCGGACGACCCTCCCGGCGGAAGCTCGAAGAAGTTGCGGTACCCGTAGTTGTTCTCGACGAAGAGGCTGTCGCCGTAGCCGATCAGCGAGTTGTCCGTCGCGCTTGCCCCGCTGCCGAAGACGGGGATCTGGCAGACCAGCCCACCGTCGTCGCTGCGGCGGACGATGACGTGCATGCGGTCGTCGGCGTTGTCGGTGATGGCGACGTAGCCGTCTCCGAAGAACGTGGGCGTCGTTCCCGAGCCCTGGTCGATCTGGCCGGGCTTGCGTCCCGTCCCCCTGTCGTAAGTACGGCGCCACACGACTTCGGGGGTGCCGCTCGCGTCGGCCCGCATCTGGTAGAGCGCGTGGTCGGACACGATCGAGACGCCGTTCTCGGCCGCGGCGAAGGAGTTCTGGATGCTCTCACCCGCGAGCCGCGTCATCCGGACGGCGCCGGAGTCCGGGTCCACCGTGCCGACGCGCCCGTTCCGGGTGATCCACCAGATCAGGCCGTCCCAGTCGGGGCCGACCGCGGTGATGGGGTCGCATTCGCCCTTCGGCCACGGGTTCGTCCACGTGGCGCAGTCGTGGGGGAGGCGGCCGCTGAGGTCCCAGTCGTCGGTCACCCTGAAGCGCCACTTGCCGTCCGGGCCCTTCTCGTGCGCGAAACGGCGGAGATGGAACGCCGAGTCCGCCAGCACCGCGCGGTCCTGCGGGTCCAGGTAGTAGTACGCCCCGCCGGAAGTGTCGGTGAGCACCTTGTCCAGGCTGAGCGAGAACACCGCCTGGACGGTCGACGGCCTGGGCGGCAGGTCGTACGTCGCGAGGTCCTTCAGCGTCTTCGGGTCGATCAGCCGCAGGACGAAGTTCTGCCCGCGGGTGCACTGCGCGACGATCAGGCCGGTCCGGCGGGCGAACGTCACCGTCGAGCACAGCCCCGGCAGCCCGCCGCCCTTGGCCTCGTCCAGGACCTCGGGGGCGCGGCCGAGCGGCCCGAGGAACGGGTACGTGTCGGACGCGTAGCTGTCGGCGTGCATCGACGAGGTCCCCACCGGCCCTTGGTGCGGGTTGGCCGGAACAGGACGTCCGGCCAGCGGCTCCGGCACGGCGGGCCCGCCGACGAACGCCGGGACGAAGCCCCTGCCGGGCCCGTCGGGGATCGGGTCGGCCGCCGCCGGCGCGGCCGCGCCGGCCATGGGCGCCGCCAGGGCGGCGGCGAGCAGGGCGGCGAGCAGGGGTCTGCGCATCGAGGGCTCCTCGTCGGACGTGACCTGCCCCCGGTCGCGCCCTCCGGGAGGATCCACAGCGTAAACGGTGATCGTCCGTCTCCGCCCTATGGTTACGATCCGGTCATGGGCGTACAAGCTGTGATCTTCGACTGGGGCGGCACCCTGACCCCGTGGCACGACCTCGAACTGGCCGACATGTGGCGGGCGATCTGCTCCGCCCACCTGCCCGAGGACGAGGTCGAGAAGGCCGCCGCCGCGCTCGCCGGAGCCGAGCTGGAGCTGTGGCGCCGCGGCGTCGAGGAGCACCGCAGCGCCACGCTCGCCGAGGCGTTCGAGATGGCGGGCGTGGAGCCCACCGAGGAGCTCCTCGCGACGCACTTCGAGACGTGGACCCCGCACACCCACACCGACCCGGCCGTCCCCGGCCTGTTCCACGCCCTCCGCGAGCGCGGCATCAAGATCGGCGTCCTGTCCAACACCATCTGGACCCGCGAGTGGCACGAGCGGGTCTTCGCCCGCGACGACGTCCTCGACCTGCTCGACGGCGCCGTCTACTCCAGCGAGATCCCCTGGACGAAGCCGCACGCGGAGGCGTTCCGCGCCGCCATGGACGCCGTCGGCGCCACAGACCCCGCCGCCTGCGTCTTCGTCGGCGACCGGCCGTACGACGACATCCACGGCGCCAAGTCCGCCGGCCTGCGCGCCGTCCAGATCTGGCACCAGACCACCCACGCCTTCCAGCGCCCCGGCCTCACGCCCCCGGACGCCGTCATCCACGGCCTGGACGAGCTGCTCCCGCACGTAGAGCAGTGGCATTCAGCCTGACGGCCTCCGGGCCACGATGAGGTCGCGGGAGATGGCCTGGTCCACGCGGTGGCGGAAACCGCGGTAGGACTCGGAGTCCTGCACCTCCAGGCCGCTAGCGGCGAGGATCCCGGCGAGCTGCTCGCGGCGGCCGACGAAGGTGTTCCAGGAGATCCCGATCGCGCCGCCGGGGCGCAGCAGCCGCGCCCACCCGGGGACCGCCGCGGCCAGCAGCTCGACGGGGCTGCGCGACAGCCGCGCCTTCCCCCCGCGGCCGGGCTGCGCACCCTTGGCGGTGCGGGGGGAGTCCCCCGCGCGGCCGCGGCGGCTGCCGTGCTGGACGCCGTACGGCGCGTCCGTCACGATCAGGTCGAACGAGGCGGGGCGGAAGAACCGCTCGGCCTCGACGGCATCGCCGTTCACGACGGTGATCTCCATCGTCTCGCCGCTCTTGTACCGCTCCTTGGACGCCCCGAGCGTCACGTGCAGGCGGCGCCCGATGACGGCCTTCTCCCGCCGGATGTTGGCCGTCTCCGCCTGGTGCTTGACCCTGTTGTTCTTCAGCCAGGTCTTGATGAAGGCCGCGTAGGCGTCGAAGTCCTTGCCGTCGATGTCGATCCCGGCGGCGTCCAGCCCGTACATCATGGCCTGGTTGAGGGTCGTGCCCCGTCCGCACATGGGGTCGAGGACGCGGGGGCGGCCGGTCACCAGGTCCATGGGCGAATCCATCGCCATCGCCGTGACGTTCAGCAGCAGCTTGGTGAAGTACTCGTTCGTCTTGCCGGAGTACTTCTGGATGGACAGGAGATCGCTGCCGAACAGGTCCAGCGGCTGGAGTGGGACCGGGCGCAGCAGATCGCCCTCGATCTGGAACAGCGCGTACAACGACGACAGGTTCGACAGGAGACGGATGTCCAGTTCCGTCAGCTCGTCGGCGTCGAAGGTCACGTACGGGACGCCGCCGATCTCCGTCTCCCGGACGTCGCCGAGCCGTCCGCCGAGGGCCCGCTCACCGAACACGGTCAGCTCGGCGCGCACCAGGGCGGCGGCGGACTGGGCGTACACGCGGTTGTGGGAGGGGGAGACGAGAAGGCCGTACGCGGTCATTCGCAGAACCCTAAGGGACGCCGCGAGCGGAGACCGCCGGGACGGGGTCCCGGCGGCCCCCGCACGGCCCTTGGGCGGGCCGTTCCTCCCCGGTCAGGCCGCCCGCGCCGGACGCTCGGCGCGTTCGGGTCGTGTGCGGGGCCCGGACCGTTCAGGACGCGCGGCGTCGTCCGCGGGAGCGTCCGGAGCGGCGGGCAGGGCCCGCGCGTCCCCGGCGGCGGAGACCTCCGGCGCGTCGCCCGCTCCGAGCTCCGCCCGACTTTCCCCGGCCGGCACCTCCGGAGGCGGCAGGTCCGGGAGATGCCGTGCGGCGGCCGCCAGCAGCTCCTGCACGCGGCTCCGCAGGCTCGCGAGATCGGCGCGCGCCACGTCCGCCTGCGCCTGCGCCCTGCGCGCCTGGCGCCGCGCGGCGTCGCGCTCGGCCGCGAGCTGGTTCAGCTGTTCGCGGTAGGCGTCCCGCAGCTCGTCGAGGGCGCTGCGTCCGCCCTCCCTCGGAGTCGTGGTCACCTCTGGGCTCCTCCCCCGAGTCGTCCCTGTACCTGTGTCCTCGTAGTACCCGTGTCCTTCTGTGCGTGTCCCTCTATGGGTGTCCTTCTATGCGTGCCGCCATAGGGGCAACGCGGTCGATCCCGCGCATCGTTCCCGCCGTGCGGAAGATCACTCACCCGGTTCGGGACGCGGCGACAGCGCCGCCGGCGGCAGCCCGGGGAACGCGTCCCGCGGCACCGCGGCGCCCGCCTTCTCCCGCCACCGGGCCGCCCGCGCCGCCGCCCGCTGCGCGCTGTCGGCGCCGAAGGCCCGCAGGTCGGGGGAGGAGAGGCCGGCGAGGCCGACATAGGCGCCGACGAGGTCGTCCTCCAGCGCGGCGGCGAGCCGCGCGGCACTGCGGGCGTCGGTCACCCGGACCGGCAGCCGGTACGCGGCCGCCGCCGGGACGGGCCGGACCGACAGCACCGACTCCAGTTCGTCGCGCTGCGCCCGGTGGTCGTTCCACATGTCCTTCGCGGTCCCGCGCAGCGCTCCGCTCAGCTTGGCCCCGAGCACCCCGTACCCGTACACGGCGGCGTGCTCGGCGGCCAGCGCCGTCCGCACCGCCTCGGCGTCGGACGTCGAGCGGACGGCGGGCGGCTCCCCCCTGTTCGTCCCGGCGTGGCCCGCCTCGCAGGCGCCGATGCTGGCGAGCAGCTGGGCCAGCGCGGGGCCGGCCGCCGCGGCGTCGGCCGTGCGGGCCCGCGCCGCGCGGTCCTCCAGCCCGCGCAGCCACGAGAGGACCGAGCCGCCGGGCACCGCGGGGGCGGGGCTCGGGCCCGGCATGGCGCCGCCCTCGTCCGCCCGGTCGCCGGACCCCGGCACGTAGTGGCGCTTCAGGACGGCCAGATGCTCCCGGTGGTGCGCGAGGGCGGCGTCGAGCCGCCCGGCGGGCGCGGAGCCGGCGGACCGCGCCGCCCCGTACGCCGCGATCAGCTCCTGCTCGGACGCCATCGCGCGGACGAGCACGGACACGTCCCTGCGCGGGGCCGCCTCCGCGGCGCAGCCCGAGAGCCACGGCAGGACCAGCGCGGCCCCGCCGCCGAGCAGCAGCGCGCGCCGCGGCATCGCCTCTGGCAAGGCAGACTCCTCACCCGGTGGTGTGGTGGCGGTGGCCCTCCGCGGTCCCCGTCCCCGAACGCGCACATCGGGCCAGCTCAAGCATTCCATATCCGCCGCGCCGGTGAGCCGTCCGAAAGACCGCCGCGGTCCCCGGCTGTCGATAGTCTTGAGATGTGGGCGGACGAGCGATACGGCGACATCCGCGACCGCAGGCGTGACAACAGAGGGAACACGAGGAGGGCCCATGAGCGTCGAGTCCCGCGGTGGCCGCGCTCAGGGCGGGCACCGCGCCGGGAGGCGCGCCCCCGAGCGGGGCGCCGGCCGGCGGCGCGCCGCCGGTTCCGCACGGCCCCCGCGCGACGCCGCCGTCGCCGAGCTGACCGGCCTGCTGGGGCCCGCCGTCGGAGCGGCGGGCTTCGACCTGGAGGAGGTCGACGTCCGGCCGGCCGGCCGCCGCCGGCTCGTCAAGGTCGTCGTGGACGGGGACGGCGGGGTGGCCCTCGACGACATCGCCCGGATCAGCGAGACGGTCTCGCGGCTCCTCGATGAGTCCGACGTCATGGGGACCTCGCCCTACGTGCTGGAGGTGACCTCGCCCGGCGTCGACCGCCCCCTCACCGAGCCGCGGCACTGGCGCCGCGCCGTCGGCCGGCTGGTCGTCGCCCCGCTGACCGAGGGCGGCCAGGTCGAGGGCCGGGTGGTCGCGGCCGACGACGAGGCCGTCGAGATCGACGTCGTGCAGAAGCGCCGGGGCAGGGGAGCCGGCGCGAAGAGCGGCGGCACGTCCGCCGGGCCGGAGGGCGGCGCCGGGCCGGTGCGGCGCAGGTTCGGCCTGGGTGAGCTGGGGCGCGGCCGGGTGCAGGTGGAGTTCAAGCCCCTGGACCCCCAGGCCGAGGAAAAGCGTTCTCCGGCTGAGCCGGACTAGAGGGGGGAACCTCGTGGACATCGACATGACCGCCCTGCGGGGCCTGGAGAGCGAGAAGGACATCTCGCTCGACGTGGCCGTCAAGGCCATCGAAGACGCCCTGCTGATCGCCTACCACCGGACGGAGGGCGCGGCGCCGAAGGCGCGCGTCGAGCTGGACCGGCAGACCGGGCACGTGACCGTGTGGGCGACCGAGACCGACGAGGAGGGCAACGACCTCCGCGAGTACGACGACACCCCGACCGGATTCGGCCGCATCGCCGCGACCACGGCCAAGCAGGTGATCCTGCAGCGGCTGCGCGACGCCGAGGACGAGCTGACGTTCGGCGAGTACGCGGGCCGCGAGGGCGACATCGTCAGCGGCATCATCCAGCAGGGCAAGGACCCCCGGAACGTGCTGGTCGACCTCGGCCGGATCGAGGCCGTGCTGCCCCCGCAGGAGCAGGTGCCCGGCGAGCGCTACGAGCACGGGGAGCGGCTGCGCGCCTACGTCGTCCAGGTCCGCAAGGGCCACCGCGGGCCGTCGGTGCAGCTGTCGCGGACGCACCCGAACCTCGTCCGCAAGCTGTTCGCCCTGGAGGTCCCGGAGATCGCCGACGGCACCGTGGAGATCGCCGCGATCGCCCGCGAGGCCGGCCACCGCACCAAGATCGCGGTGCGCTCGCGCAAGCAGGGCGTGAACGCCAAGGGCGCCTGCATCGGGCCGCTCGGCGGGCGGGTCCGCAACGTGATGGCCGAGCTGCACGGCGAGAAGATCGACATCGTGGACTGGTCGGAGGATCCCGCCGAGTTCGTCGGGAATGCCCTGTCGCCCGCGCGGGTTTCCCATGTCGAGGTCATCGACGCCGACGCCCGGGTCGCCCGGGTGGTGGTGCCCGACTACCAGCTGTCCCTCGCCATCGGCAAGGAGGGGCAGAACGCGCGGCTCGCGGCCCGGCTCACCGGGTGGCGGATCGACATCCGGTCCGACACCGAGCCCGAGCAGGCGCCCGTGAAGCCGACCGAGCCCGGCCAAACCGGATCTTCTACGTCAGGAGAGCATGCGACCGGCCCCGCGGACGCCTCGGCGCGGTAGACTCATGGAACGTGGCCGGGCGGCCCCCGTTCGCACGTGTGTGGGCTGCCGGGTTCGCACGGCCAAGTCCGACTTGCTGCGCCTGGTGGTGGTCGAGGGCGTCATCGTCCCCGACCCTCATGGGCGGCTGCCGGGACGGGGCGCGCACCTGCACCCCGATCCGGCGTGTCTCGAGCTCGCAGAGCGACGTCGGGCGTTCCCGCGGGCGTTCCGCCTGCCGGGCCCGCTCGACGCCCGTGCGCTGCGGGAGCGGCTTGCGGCACACGCCGCGCAGCAGCAGGATGGCCGAATGGTAAGCGACGTCTAGTCGGAAGCAGGTCGAGATTGCTATGAGCGCTCGATGAGCACGCCGCGATGAGTACGGCAAGTTAGCGACGGTCCGGAGGCCCCACCCCCGGACCGAGTAGGGAGTGCAGTGGCCAAGGTCCGGGTATATGAGCTCGCCAAGGAGTTCGGTGTAGAGAGCAAGGTCGTCATGGCCAAGCTCCAGGAAATGGGCGAGTTCGTCCGGTCGGCGTCCTCCACGATCGAGGCGCCGGTCGTTCGCAGGCTCACGGAAGCCTTCTCCAATTCTTCTTCTTCTTCTCCGTCCCCCAAGCAGGGGGACAAGCGGGCCGCGCCGAAGCGGCCGTCGGGCCCGCGTCCAGCCGCGCCGCGTCCGGGTCCGCCCGGCGGCGCCTCCGACGGGCAGGGTGCGCGCCCGCAGGCCCCCCGGCCCGCCGCGCCGCGCCCGCCCGCGCCCAAGCCGGGCCCCGGCGGCCAGGGCGGCGCGCCCAAGCCGGGTCCCCGCCCGCCGGTCCCGCCGGCGCCGGGCACGCCGGTGAACGCGCCCGCGGCGCAGGGCCCGAGCGCCCCGCCCGCCGCCGGCCCGCAGGCCGGCAACGGCGCCGGAACCCGCGCGCCGGGCGGCCCCAAGCCGGGTCCCCGCGCGCCCAAGTGCGCGGCCGGGACGAGCCGGCCGACCTCGCCCGCACGTTCAACCACACCGCGGCGGTC
>NZ_JBEORG010000041.1:0-55392 GCF_040302145.1 Spirillospora sp. NPDC127506
GGGGCCGCCGCCGGCCGCCGGGGGGGCGGGGTCCGGGGGGGGCGGGGGGGCGCCCCCCCCCCCGCCCGGCGGCAGCTCCTCCCCCGCGGCGTCCAGGAAGCGGACGCCGAGGGCCCGCAGCAGGCCCGCGCCGCCGTCGGTGCTGGCGCTGCCGCCGACGCACACCAGCACGTCGCGCGCCCCGCGCCGCACCGCGTCGGCGATCAGCTCGCCGGTGCCGGTGGTGGCGGCGTTCATCGGGTCCGGCGGGACGTCCTCGACCAGCGGCAGCCCGGACGCGGCGGCCAGCTCCACCACCGCGGACCGGCCGTCGCCGGACAGCGCGTAGCGGGCCTTGACCGGGCGCCCCAGCGGGTCGGTTGCGGCGACCTCGACCGCGGCGCCGCCGCGGGCGCGCAGGAAGCAGTCGAGGGTGCCCTCGCCGCCGTCCGCCATCGGCACGGCGGCCACCTCCGCGTGCGGCGCCCCCCGGCGCACCCCCGCCTCCACCGCGGCGCAGACCTCGACGGCCGACAGGCTGCCCTTGAACGAGTCGGGCGCGACGACCACCCGCATGGCCCGCGGCATGGTCAGTGCTCGGCGGCCAGGGTCGCGAGGACGGAGGCGAACTCCTCCGGCAGCACCATCGTGTCGCCCTCGTAGCGGGTCTCCAGGAGGGTCAGCTCGCCGGCGCGCCACCAGTACAGGTGCGGGCTGAGGGAGCCGGGGCCCTCCTCGTAGGCGCGGTGCGCCTGCGCCTGCAGCTCGGTCGCCGCCGCCACGGCCGCGCGGTAGCGCGCCCTCGGGTGCCCTTCGGCGATGCGGAGCGGGTGGGCGACGATGAGGCTGCGGTTCGGCGCGATGACCAGCGCCCCGTACGGGCCGATCGGGAGGTACTCCTCCAGCCAGGCCAGGTGCGTGACGGCGTAGAACGTCCAGCCGTGCAGGACCGACACGCGGACGCCGCCGAGGTCCTGCTCGTCCATCTGCAGGGGCCCGTCGGCGCGGACGTTTGCGCGGCCGAGCATGAACAGCGCGTCGCCGGAGACCGGCCAGCCGTTCATCTCCTCGGTCGTGACTGTCCGCACGGTGGTGGGGGTGTCGACGACGACGGCCTCGATCAGGCCCGGCGCGAACGGCCGGGCGGCGAGCATGCCGTTGTCGGCCTCCGCCGGGTAGATGCGGGTGCGCAGCAGGTGCTGGGCGAGGTCGAAGTCGCTGAGGTCGAGCGGCTCCTCGATCGCGGTGACGATGGTGGTGACGTGGTCGGACACCAGCGCCGGCCAGTCGTCGCGCGGCACCAGCCGGGCGAGCTGCCGCAGGTCGCGCAGGCTGACGTGCAGCCGGTTCGCGCCCTCCAGCAGCATCACCTCGCCGGGCGCGCGGGTGCAGCGGTAGCCGAGGCTCTCGGCGACCAGTACGAGCAGCGAATCGAGGGTCCCGTCGTCCCAGGGTTCGGGACGGGCATGGCGGCCGCTCATCGCGCACCTCCCGGGGGCGCTTCGAGGGTGAGCGCGCCGGGTTCCGGCACGGCGGGGTGCGGATCTCGCGGGGAGACGGTGAGCACGGCGGGTGCGCCGAGTTCGAGGGTGAGCTGGCGCGGGCCGTGCCCGGCGGGGACGCCCGCGAGGACGGGGACGCCGAGCGGGCCGAGCCGGGCGGCGAACACCGACTCCAGCTCGGCGGGGTCGCCGCAGTCGCGCCAGGAGCCGAGCGCCACGCCGGCCGCGCCGTCGAACCAGCCGGCCTGGAGGAGCTGGACGAGCATCCGGTCGACCCGGTAGGGCGCCTCGGTGACGTCCTCCAGGAACACGATGCGGCCCTCCGCGGGCGGCGGGGCGTAGGGGGTGCCGAGCAGCGCCGTGAGGAGCGAGAGGGTGCCGCCGGTGACCGGGCCCTCCGCGCGCCCCGGCCGCAGGGCGCGCGTGCCGGGGAGGACGACGGGGCCGCCGAAGAGCGCGGCGCGCAGGGCGGCGAGCGTGGCGCCGTCCGGCTCGGGCTCGGCGAGGGCGCCGGCGGGCATCGGGCCGAAGGACGTCGTGACTCCCAGGCGCGTTCCAAAAGCGGCGTGCAGCGCGGTGATGTCGCTCGACCCGTGCAGGATCTTCGGCTCGGCGACGTCGGCCGCGGCGGCCAGCGCGTCCCAGTCGAGGTGGTCGAGGACGCGGGTCGCGCCGTAGCCGCCCCGGGCGCAGACCACCGCGCGGACGCGCGGGTCGCACCAGGCGTCCTGCAGGTCGGCGGCCCGGTCGGCGTCGCTGCCGGCCAGCCGGTGCCAGTCGTCGCGGACGGGCCCGGGAGCCCCGAGGTTGACACGGTCGAAGGCGTGCTTGCCGACCACCGCGTCAAGGCCGAGACCGCGCAGCGCGGCGCAGCCGGCCTCCAGCCGGGCGGGCTCCGCCGGACCGCTCGGCGCGATCACCGCGACCCGGTCACCCGGCCGCAACCGCCCGTACCTGCGGGTCTCGCGGGCACGGCCGCGGCCGCCGGGCACGCCGACGGCGGGCGCGGCAGGCGGCCCCTCGGCCGTCTCCGCGCGGGCGCCCCCGCTCATCAACCCGATCCCTCCTCGCACCGCGACGGATAGAGCTTGTCAGGATCCGGTCGCCAGTGGAAGAGGCGACTGGTCACGACCCGCCAACAGATCATCTCGCCGTGCCGAGCGCGAGGCCGGCGAGGCGCGGCAGCGTCTCGCCGATCGGCCGCCTGAGCACCGCGTCGGCCAGCCCATCGTACGGCGTCTCCTCCGCGTTGATGATCACCAGCCGGGCGCCGTGGTCGACCGCCTCCAGGCACAGCCCCGCGGCGGGCTGCACGGTCAGCGAGGTGCCGACGGCCAGGAACAGGTCGCAGGAGCGGGCGGCGGCGACCGCCGCGTCGAGGACGTCCGGGTCGAGGGCCTGCCCGAAGGAGATCGTCGCGGACTTCTGCACGCCGCCGCACTCGGCGCAGGGCGGGTCGTCCTCGCCGGCGTCGACGCGGGCGAGGACCTCCGGCATCGGGGTGCGCAGGCCGCAGGACAGGCAGACCGCCTCTCGCATGGTGCCGTGGATCTCGATGACCTTGGCGTCGGACGACCCGGCGCGCTGGTGCAGCCCGTCGATGTTCTGGGTGATCAGGGCGCGCAGCCGGCCGGCCCGCTCCAGCTCGACGAGCGCGGCGTGCGCGGCGTTCGGCTCGGCGTTCCACAGGGGGTGGTCGCGGCGGGACCGCCAGGCGCGCCGCCGCACCTCGGGGTCGGCGAGGTAGGCGCCGATCGTGGACATCGCCTCCGCCGACGGGTCCTTGGTCCAGACGCCCTGCGGGCCGCGGAAGTCGGGGATCCCGCTGTCGGTGGAGATCCCGGCGCCGGTCAGCACGGTGATCGCCTCGACCTTGGGCAGGAGCTCGGCGAGCGTCAGGGGAGCGTCCACCCTCACATGGTAGGCGCCGCCGCGGGGTGGGCCCGCGGCCGCCGCGCGCCGCGGTTAACGGATGGGTATCGGGCGGGCCCTTACGGGGAGTCACGGACCGACCAGCCCTCAAAAGGTGACAAACTGTGCCGCGTATGAGGTCGACGCCGCACATCCTGGTGGTCAACGGCACCAAGGTCCGCCGCCCGGTGTTCATCCTGGGGGCTCCGCACTCGGGTGCGGAGCAGCTGGCGCGCGCGGTCAAGCGGTCCCCCGGCTTCCACCTGACCATCGGGCGCCCCGGCGTGCTGCGCGTCACCTACGCGTTCGCGCGGCAGCCCTCCATCGCGACCGAGCGCGGCAAGGGCGCGGCGCGGGTGCTGCGGGACGCCTTCGCCGAGGCGTGGCAGATCTCGGCCCGGGGCTGCGCGCAGTGCCCGGACGAGTGCCGCGAGCCGGCCGGGCTGCCGCCGCGCCCGCCCGCCCCGCCCGGACGCCCGGCGCCCGAGGCCGACCTCGCGGAGCCGTGCGCGGACCCGCAGGGCCTCGAACGGTTCGCCGACGCCTCCCCCGACCTGATCTACAGCGCCGACGTGCTGCTGGACGCCTTCCCCGACGCCCAGCTCGTCCAGGTGATCCGGGACGGGCGGGACGCGGTCGCCGACATGCTGGACGACGAGCGCTGCCTCGCCTGGTTCAAGCCGGGCCTGGCCAACCTGGACACGGTGTTCCCCAACCCCTTCCTCGGCGTCGAGGACCACACCGACCGGAACCGCTGGCCGCGCGCGGCGGCCGCGGTGAAGTGCGCGCTGCGCTGGCGCGGCTCGGTGCGGCTCAGCGCGCGGCTCCGCCGGCAGATCCCCGAGGAGCAGCTGCTCACCGTCCGCTACGAGGAGCTGGTGGCGCGGCCGCGGGCCGTCGCCGCCGGGCTGTCGGAGTACCTGGACGCGCGGATCCCGAAGACGGCGTTCTCCGGCCTGGTCAGGGCGGGCGACGCGAACGACGGCGGGGTCGGGTCGTGGCGCGACCGGCTCACCCCGCGGCAGGCCGCCCAGGTCGAGAAGGTCGCCGGGACCGAGCTGCGGCGGCTCGGCTACCGGACCGGCCAGGACGCCTGACCGGCTACTCGGCGCCCAGCGGCTCGGTCTGCCGCTCCCCGTCCCGCTGGTGGGAGAACTGGGTGCGGTACAGCTCGGCGTACAGGCCGCCCGCCAGCAGCAGGTCCTCGTGCCGGCCGCGCTCTGCGACCCGGCCGTCCTCGACCACCAGGATCTGGTCGGCCTCCCGGATCGTGGACAGCCGGTGCGCGATCACCAGCGACGTCCGGCCCGCGAGGGCGGTGCGCAGTGCCCGCTGCACGGCCGCCTCGGACTCGGAGTCCAGGTGCGCGGTCGCCTCGTCCAGCACCACCACCGACGGCGCCTTCAGCAGCAGCCGCGCGATCGCGAGGCGCTGCTTCTCGCCGCCCGACAGCCGGTAGCCGCGGTCGCCGACGACGGTGTCCAGGCCGTCCGGCATCCCGGCGATGAGACCGCCGATGTGCGCGGCCTCCAGGGCCGCGAGGATCTCCTCGTCGGTGGCGTCCGGGCGGGCGTAGCGCATGTTCTCCCGGATCGAGTCGTGGAACAGGTGCGCGTCCTGGCTGACCACGCCGATCTCGGCGCGCAGCGACTCCAGCGTCACGTCGCGGACGTCGACGCCCCCGACGCGCACGGCGCCGCCGGACACGTCGTACAGCCGCGACACCAGGTGCGTGATCGTCGACTTGCCCGCGCCGGACGGCCCGACGAGCGCGACGAGCTGCCCGGGCTCGGCGCGGAAGTCGACGTCGTGCAGGACCTCCCGGCCGGGTGCGGTGTCGGTGCGGGCGATCGACTCCAGCGACGCCAGCGACACCTCGTCCGCGGACGGGTAGGCGAACCGGACGTGGTCGAACTCGATCGACGGCGCCCGCACCGGCGCCCCGGCGGGGGCGGCCGGCTTCGCGAGGTCCGGGGCCCCGGCGCGCGCCTCCCCCAGCGGGCGGGCGTCCTCGCGGTCGCGGATCAGCGGCTTGAGGTCGAGCACCTCGAAGACCCGGTCGAAGCTGACGAGCGCGGTCATGACGTCCACGTGCACGTTCGACAGCGCGGTCAGCGGCCCGTACATCCGGGTCAGCAGGGTGGCGAGCGCGACGAGCGTGCCGAGCTGGAGGGTGTCGTCCACGACGAGGTAGCCGCCGACGCCGTACACCATGGCGGTGGCGAGCGCCGCGACCAGCGTCAGCGCGGTGAAGAAGACCCGCCCGTACATGGCGGAGACGACGCCGATGTCGCGGACGCGGGCGGCGCGGCCGGAGAAGTTCCGCTCCTCCTCGGCGGGCCGCCCGTACAGCTTGGCGAGCATCGCGCCGGCGACGTTGAACCGCTCGGTCATCAGCGAGCCCAGCTCGGCGTCCAGCACCATCTGCTCGCGGCTGACCCGCTGCAGGCGCTTGCCGACCCACTTCGCCGGCAGGATGAAGATCGGGAGCAACAGCAGCGCGATCAGCGTGACCTGCCACGACAGGAACAGCATCGTGGCCAGCACCAGGGCCAGGCTGATGACGTTGGACACCACCGACGACAGCGTGGTGGTGAGGGCGCGCTGCGCGCCGATCACGTCGTTGTTGAGGCGGCTGACGAGCGAGCCCGTCTGCGCCCGCATGAAGAACGCGACGGGCTGCCGCTGGACGTGCGCGAAGACCTGGCTGCGCAGGTCGTAGATGAGCCCCTCGCCGATGCGCGCCGAGAACCAGCGCTGCGCGAGGCCGAGCACCGCCTCGACGAACGCCAGCCCCGCGACGGCGGCGGCGAGCCAGAGCACGACGTCCTGCCGGCCCGGCACGATGCCGCTGTCGATGATCGACTTCAGCAGCAGCGGGTTGGCGACGACGATCACCGCGGCCAGCGCGTTCAGCACCAGGAAGATCACCAGCTCGCGGACGTACGGGCGGGCGTACCCGGCGATGCGCCGGACCGTGCCGGGCTTGAGCTTCTGCTGGGTGACGGAGCTGTCCCTGCGGAACGAGGCCATCACCTGCCAGCCGTTGCCTGGCATTCCCACATCTGCCTCCGCTGCGTCCACGCCCCGACGCCGTCGCCATCGAGGTAATCAAGTAAGCATCTCAGTATCCGGCCCGCACAACGCCGCCCCGCCCACGGGGCTTCCCCGCTCCGCTCACGGCGTAATCGCGCCGTCCGCGGCGCGGGATCGTGCCGTCCGCGGCGCCGGATCGCGCCCGTGCGCGGCCCTGGACAACCCCCGGCGCCGGTGTAAGTGTGATCGGCGTTCCCAGGCTCACACCCCCCAGGAGCCCACAAATGAGACGACGCCTCCCCGGCGGCGGCGCCGGCGTGATCACCCTCACCGCCGCGCTGCTCGCCGCGGCCGCGCTCCCAGCGTCGGCGAACGCCCCCACCGGGGCCGCCGCACCGGTCCACGAGGTCACCGTCAGGAACGGCGAGACGCAGCCGGTGTTCTCCCGCGCCGACGCCGTCACCCAGACCGTGAACATCGAGACGGCGGCCGACAGCGACCGCGACGGGGTCCGCGACCGCGTGCAGATGCGGATCATGCGCCCCAAGGAGACCGAGACGGCCGGCCTCAAGGTCCCGACGATCCTGGAGCCCAGCCCCTACTGGGCCGGCATCAACGACGTCCCCAACCACCCCGTCGACATCGGCGACGCGGCGCGGCACGCGCTGACGAGCACGCAGCGGAACCTCGCCGAGATCTTCCCCGGCTACTACGACAACTACTTCCTGCCGCGCGGGTACGCCGTCGCCGACCTCGACAGCATCGGGACGGGCGGCTCGACCGGCTGCCCCACGTCCGGGGACCGCAGCGAGCAGGCGGGCGCCAAGGCGGCGGTGGACTGGCTGAACGGCCGCGCCCGCGGCTGGGCGCCGGACGGCACCCCGGTGAAGGCGGCCTGGTCGACCGGGAACGTCGGCATGATCGGCCAGTCCTACGACGGGACGCTGCCGAACATGGCCGCCGCGACCGGCGTCGAGGGCCTGAAGGCGATCGTCCCGATCGCCGGGATCTCCAGCTGGTACGACTACTACCGCGCGGGCGGCGGCGTCGTCGCGCCCGGCGGCTTCCAGGGCGAGGACCTCGACGTCCTGGCCAGGGCGGTGCTGACGCGGCGGAACCCGGAGGTCTGCACCGAGATCATCGATGGGATCGAGGCGGCCCAGGACCGCGAGACCGGCGACTACTCCAAGGTGTGGGCCGAGCGCGACTACGTCGGGCAGGCGCGGAAGGTGCGCGCCGCCGTCATGGTCGTGCACGGGCTCAACGACTGGAACGTCAAGATCAAGAACTCGGTGCAGTGGTGGAACGCCCTGAAGAAGGCGGGCGTGCCGCGGAAGCTGTGGCTGCACCAGGGCGACCACTCGACGCCGTTCCGGTGGCGGGTCGAGGAGTGGCTGCGGCAGACGCTGCACTGGTTCGACCGGTACCTCTACGGCATCCGCAACGGGATCGAGCACGAGCCGCGGGTCGACGTGCAGCGCGCGGACGGGACGTGGGAGACGGCGCGCGACTGGCCCGTCCCGGGCACCCGCACCGTCCCGCTGAGCCTGAACGCCGGGCCGTCCGGTCAGCCGGGCGCCCTCGGCCTCCGCCCCCGCCCCGGTGACGCGCAGTCGTTCACGGACGAGGGCAGGACCCGGACCGCCGAGCAGCTGCTCGCCGGCGAGGACGCGGCCGACCCGAACCGGCTCGCCTACCTGACCGGGCCGCTGCCGTCCCCCGTCCGGATCGACGGCGTCCCGTCGGTCTCGCTGCGGGCCTCGCTCGACGGCCGGTCGCCGTACCTGACCGCGCTGCTCGTCGACTACGGCACCGACGCCCGCCCCACGGGCGCCCGCGTCGACACCGGCGAGCGGGTCTGCTACGGCCAGAGCGCGCCCGGCGACTCCGGCTGCACGACCCGGCAGGCGCTGCGGACCGAGACCGCCCCCTTCAAGATCATCACGCGGGGGTGGCTGGACGCCCGGAACCGGCACGGCTTCAGCCGGACGGAGCCGATCGAGGCCGGGAAGACCTACACGTTCCGGTGGCGGCTCGAACCCGCCGACTACACCGTGAAGGCCGGCCACCGGCTCGGCGTGATCCTGCTGTCGACCGACTACGACTACACGCTGCGCTACCCGGCCGGGACCGAGGTCGCCGTCCGGCCCGGCGTCAGCCGGGTGCTGCTGCCGCTGGCGCGCGGCGGCCGCGGCGCGCTGAAGTAGCGCGCCGCCGAGGCGCGGGAAGGGGCGGGCCGGCGGCCCGCCCCTTCTCCGGTCACCTGCCGAACATCTCGCGGAGGCGGCCGATCTGCTCGCGGCGCTCGGCGGCGCACTGCTCCTCAAGGGTGTTCTCGGCGGCCTCCCACAGCAGCCGCTTGGTCGCCACGGCCGCGCCCGGGTTCACCGCCAGCAGCGACGCCACCAGGTCGCGGACGGCGCCGTCCAGGCCGTCGCGCGGGACGACGATCTCGGCGATGCCGAGCCGGGCCGCCTCGTCGGCGGGCACGGTCCGCGCCGTCAGGCACAGCTCCAGCGCGCGCCCGATGCCGACGATCTCCACCAGCGGCTTGGTGCCGGTCAGGTCGGGGACGAGCCCGAGCGCCGGCTCCTTCATGCAGAACTTGGCGTCGTCGGCGGCCACCCGGATGTCGCAGGCCAGCGCGAGCTGGAAGCCGCCGCCGATCGCGTGCCCGTGCACGGCCGCGACCGTGACGATCTCGGGGCGCCGCAGCCAGGTGTAGCCCTCCTGCAGTTCCGCGATGAAGCGGTCGGTGGCCTCGGCGTCCGAGCCGTCGGCGAAGCCCTCGCCGTCTCCGGAGAACATGCCGAGGTCGATGCCCGCCGAGAAGCACGGGCCCTCGCCGCGCAGGACGACGACGCGCACGCCCGCGGGGAGGGAGCGGCCGATCGCGGCGAGGCCGCGCCAGGTGTCGAACGTCATGGCGTTGCGCCGCTCGGGCCGGTTCAGGGTGACGGTCGCGAGGGCGCCGTCCACCTCCAGCCGCAGCCCGGCCTTCGCCAGCTCCGCCCCGCCCGGCGGCTCCGCCCCGCCCGGACCGGTGCCCTCGCTGACCGCTTCCGGCCGTCCCGTCGTCGCGTCCCCCACTGGTATTCCTCTCGATGAGCGTGCCCGCGCCGGTGCGGCGGGAGCATGGCGGGCCCGCCCCGCCGTCCACGGGGCGGGACCCGCTCGCCCGGTCCGCCGCCGCGACCGAACCCTACTCGGTCGGCCGCGGCGCCGGATCAGGCGGTGCGCTCATCCGGGGGCAGGGGTCCGGTCAGGACTTCTTGCCCCGGGTCGCGCCACCGCGACCGCGCAGGTTGACGCCGGACTCGGTCAGAATCCGGTGGATGAAACCGTACGAGCGGCCGGTGGCGGCTGCCAGGGCGCGGATGCTCTCGCCGGAGTCGTACCTCTTCTTCAGGTCCGCCGCCAGCTTGTCGCGCTCGGCACCGGTCACGCGGGTGCCCTTCTTAAGGGTCTCGGCCACGAGTACCTCCCGTAGTGATGTGGTGACCGCTGCGTTATCCCCCGCCATGATCAGTCATTCCCGGCTGTTCGGCTACCCACTCGGCCAGAAAAGATCTGCGGAAGTCACCTCGCAGGTCACGCGAGCGCCACCAGATCGGCAAACTCGTCACTCCAGATGTCTTCCACACCATCGGGCAGCAAAATCACTCTTTCCGGCGCGAGCGCCTCGACCGCCCCCTCGTCGTGGGTCACCAGGACGATGGCCCCGGCGAACGTCCGCAGGGCGCCGAGGATCTCCTCGCGGCTCGCCGGGTCGAGGTTGTTGGTGGGCTCGTCCAGGAGCAGAACGTTCGCGCTGGACACCACGAGCATCGCCAGCGCCAGCCGGGTCTTCTCGCCGCCGGACAGGACGCCCGCGGGCTTGTCGACGTCGTCGCCGGAGAACAGGAACGAGCCGAGGATCTTGCGGACCTCGACCGGCGCCATGCCGGGCGCCGCCGACTGCATGTTCTCCAGGACGGACCGGTCGACGTCCAGCGTCTCGTGCTCCTGGGCGTAGTAGCCGATCCGCAGGCCGTGCCCGGCCACGACCCTGCCGGTGTCGGGCTCGTCGATGCCCGCGAGCAGGCGCAGCAGCGTGGTCTTGCCCGCGCCGTTCAGGCCGAGCACGACGACGCGGCTGCCCCGGTCGACGGCCAGGTCCACGTCGGTGAAAATCTCCAAAGATCCGTACGATTTCGACAAACCCTCCGCGGTGAGGGGGGTTCTGCCGCACGGGGCCGGGTCCGGGAAGCGGATCTTGGCGACCTTGTCGGCCTGCCGCTCGCCCTCCACGCCCGCGAGCAGCCGCCGGGCGCGCCGATCCATCTGCTGGGCCGCCTTCGCCTTGGTCGCCTTCGCGCGCATCTTGTCGGCCTGCGACAGCAGCGCCGACGCCTGCCGCTGCGCGTTGGCCGACTCGCGCTTGCGGCGCCGCTCGTCCGTCTCCCGCTGGTCGAGGTACTTCTTCCAGCCGACGTTGTAGATGTCGATCACGCAGCGGTTCGCGTCCAGGTGGAACACCCGGTTGACGACCGCGTCCAGCAGCTCCACGTCGTGGCTGATCACCACGAGGCCGCCCTGGTGGCCCTTCAGGAAGTCGCGGAGCCAGACGATCGAGTCGGCGTCCAGGTGGTTGGTCGGCTCGTCCAGCAGCAGGGTGTCGGCGCCGGAGAACAGGATGCGGGCCAGCTCCACCCGGCGCCGCTGCCCGCCCGACAGCGTCCCGAGGGGCTGGGTCATCACCCGGTCCGGCAGGCCGAGGCTGGAGGCGATCGACGCCGCCTCTGCCTCCGCCGAGTAGCCGCCGAGCACGTGCAGCCGCTCCTCCAGCCGCCCGTACCGGCGGACGGCCCTGTCGCGCTCGGCGCCGGTCGCGGCCGCCATGGCGTCCTCGGCGGCGCGCAGCTCGCGGATCACCTCGTCCAGCCCGCGGGCCGACAGGATCCGGTCGCGGGCCAGCTCGTCCAGGTCGACGCCGCGCGGGTCCTGCGGCAGGTAGCCGATCGTGCCGGAGGACGTCACGGCGCCCTGCGCGGGCAGCGCCTCCCCGGCCAGCACCTTGGTGAGGGTCGTCTTGCCGGCGCCGTTGCGCCCCACGAAGCCGACCCGGTCGCCGGGGTTCACCCGGAACGTGGCGGCCTCGATCAGCAGCCGGGACCCGGCGCGCAGCTCGATGTCTTTCGCGATGATCACAGTGACAGGGCTCCCCTGACGGACGGCTCGGTGGACAGGCGCACGAAACGGCGCGCCGCGCGGCCTCGCAGGCCGCTGGCGCGCCGGGCGCACTGTCAGTTCGGGAGCTGAACCATCCGCCCAGTGTACGTGAGGCCGGGCGGCGCTCCGCCGTCCCAGGGCGGCGGGAGGGCCCTGCGGGACGGGGCCGGAGGGCGCGGGCCGGTCCCGGCCATGCCGATCCCGTGCGGCGGCGATGTGTGAACGGCCCTCCGGGGGCCAGGATGAGGGTGGCGGCGTGCGGCGGATCGGCATCCGGGACCGGTGGTCCCGGCACGAAGGAGTGTGAGTCGGATGACCCAGGTCACGGGCAACGCGCCGGACGGGACGCCGAACTGGCTCGACATCGGCGTCCCCGACCTGGAGCGGGCCAAGACGTTCTACGGGACGCTCCTGGGCTGGCAGTTCCAGGACACCGGCCCCGAAGGGGGCCACTACAACATGTGCACGCTGCGCGGCGAGCCCGTCGCCGGGATGGCGCCGAACCCCGACGACCGGCCCGCCCGCTACTGGTGGACCGTCTACTTCGCCACCGGCGACTGCGACGGGCTGATCAAGCGCGCCGCCGACGCCGGCGGGGAGGTCGTCGTCCCCGCCATGGACGTGATGGACCAGGGCCGCCTGGCGATCCTGAAGGACCCGGTCGGAGGCCAGTTCGGCCTGTGGCAGGGGCAGGCCCACCCCGGCTCCCGGATCGTCGACGAGCCGGGGTCGTTCACCTGGAACGAGCTCTTCGCGCCCGACGCCGGGCCGGCCCGCGACTTCTACACCGCGGTGTTCGGCTACGAGCTGGAGCAGATCCCGGGCGGGCTGGACTACACCGTGCTGCGCCGGGCGGGCGACGGCCGCTACATCGGCGGCATCCTCGGCGGCGAGGGCCTCGTCCTCGGCGGCGGCGGGGACCCGGTCGCCTCATGGCTCACCTACTTCGCGGTCGACGACCCCGACGAGGCGGCCCGCAAGGTCCGCGCCGGAGGCGGCACCGTGGACGAGGAGCCGGTGGACACCCCGTACGGGCGCATCGCCACCGTCCGCGACCCGTTCGGGGTGCCGTTCCGCGTGATGAGGCCGGCGCCCCAGCCCTCGTCGTGACGGCGCTCCGGGGGCCCGGCGCGCCGCCGGGCCCCCGGAGGCGCGCCCCGGCCCGGGTCGCGGGGTCAGCCCTGCCGCTCGGCGGCGAGCCGCTGCCCGATCGTCCGGTGCAGCCGCTGCAGGCCGGACGTGCCGACCAGGCCGATCTGCCCTTCGAGGTCGCGCAGCAGGACGTCCTCGTTCATCACGGTCTCCGACGACTGCATCAGCACGGTGCCCTGGCCGGTGAAGTCGAACTGGTGCTCCTCGCCGGACTGGCCGCCGATCCCGAACACCATGCGCGCCGCGCCGAACGCCCCGCGCATGTAGGAGTGGTCGTAGTGGTGGCAGGGCGACGGGCAGTCGGCCCAGCCGAGCAGCGCCTGCGGGTCGACCCGGATCGGCGGCTCGACGAAGTGGACGGGCCCGTTGGAGGCCGCCACGAACCGCCCCGTGCCGATCAGCGTCAGGAACCCCGGGATGATCGACTGCTTGAGCTCCAGGCCCGGCTCGAACGCCAGCAGGTTCCCGGCGCGGACGGTGAGGTTGCCGTCCTCCAGGTCGTAGGAGTTGACGTCGTAGCCCCGGTCGGCGAGGAGGAGCTTGCCCTGCCCCTGCGCGACGATCCAGTCCTGCGCGTACAGCGGAGAGTTGAACGTGTGCGCGACGAGGGAGTCCAGGGGCCCCGCCGACAGCGCCTCGAACCTGATCTGCCCGTAGTAGGCGATCATCTTGCCCTTCTGCGCGAACCACTGCCCGTTGAGGTCGACGCTGAAGGCGTAGGAGTTGACGTTGTCGTTGGACGGGAGCGTGTACGGGTTCCAGGTCTGCGTGCCGAACGTGCTCACGGGTCAGATCTTCCTCTCGCTGGCCTGGACGTAGACGACACCGGAGCCGCTCAGCTCCAGCTGGAACCCCTCGCCGGAGCCGCGCCCGATCATGTCGCGCAGCCCGACCGCCGTGGTCAGCCTGTTCTGCACCTGGCCGCGGTGGGCCACGTAGGCCTGCGGGTCGACGTGGACGGGGCGCTGCGGGGTGATCGGCATCTCCATCACGCCCCCGTGCGACAGCAGCGCGCAGGAGCCCTGCCCGGTGAGCGTCGTGGTGAACAGGCCCTGCCCGGTGACCGCGCCGCGGACGATGCCGCGCACACCGCCCTGCTCGCCCATGAACATCGTCCCGACCTGGAGGGTCGCGTCGTGCACCAGCAGCCGGTCGGCCTCGGCGTACAGGGTGTCGGCGCCGTTCAGGTCGACGACGGTGACCTCCAGCCCGCGGTGCCCGAACATGACGGTGCCCTGCCCGGTCACGTGCATCATCGCGCTGCGCTCGCCGGCGACCGCGCGCCCGATCGTGCCGCCGATGCCCTGCCCGGCCGTCGCGGTCGGGGCGAACGACACGGCCCCGGTGTAGGCGAGCATCGCGCCGCGCTTGCTGTAGACCTCCCGCCCCGGCCCGATCGGCACCTGGAGCATCTTGGAGTTGATCGACTGGTATCCGGGCATCAGATCTCCAGAATCCCGCCGCGCTCGGCCGGCTGGACGTACACCAGCCCGTGCCCCTGGTACCGGAACTGCACGCTCTCCCCCGATCCCTGGCCGATCACCGTCCGCCAGTTGACGTCGGTGACCACGTCCTGCTGGAGCTGCCCGTGATGGCAGACGTAGGCGTGCGGGTCGACGCACAGCGGCGTCTGCGGCGTCACCTCCAGCGCGATGGCCGGGCCGTCGGACAGCACCGCGACCGTCCCGTGCCCGTCCACCTTCGTGGTGGCGAGGCCCTGCCCGGTGCCCATGCCCCGCAGCCCCACGAACTGGACGCCCGTCTGCAGGTTCCCGTCGAGGGCCAGCAGGCTCTCCGACTCCACGAACAGGGTGTCGCCGGTGAGCTGGACGAGCGTGACCTCCGTCGCCTCGCTCGCCAGGTACACCGTGCCCTGCCCGGTGACCTCCATGAGGGTCATGCCCTCGCCCGCGATGCGCCGTTTGAGGGCGCCCCGCAGCCCCTCGCCGCCCGTCATGCCCTGCCGCTTGAACGACATCTGGCCCTCGTAGGCGACCATGGAGCCGTTCAGCGCCCTGATGGTCTCGCCGGCGAGGTCGACGGCGAGCATCTTCGAGCCGTTCAATCGAAATTGCGCCACGAAGCGAGAAGATACAGCCCGGCGCGTTGCCGGTCCCGCTCGCGCGCACATCGGGAAGGATGAGCATCATGTGGATCGCTCCCGAACGCCGCAGTCTCAGCCGGTGGGCCGTGCCAGGGCTCGTCCTGGGCGCCGGTGTGGTGGTCGGGGCCGTGCTGGCCGCCGAAGGTCGGTCCGGGACGGCCCTCATCGCGCTGGCCGCGCTCACCGGGTACGCCCTGTACCTGGGCTACCGGCGCAACGAGCCGGCGCTGCCGATCAGCGACGGGTTCGGGTCCGGCACCCGGGCCCGCGCGCACCTGCGCGCCGCCGCGACGACCGGCGACGTGCTGACCGTCGCGGTCGTCGGCGCCCTCGTCGTGCAGGCGCTGCGCGGCGCCGACATCACCGCCTACGCGTGGCTGGCGGCCCTGGCCGGCGTCACGTACCTGATCGCCGCCCTGGCCGGCGCCCGCAGTCTCTGACCGCCGCACCGGGAGCGCCGCGCTGAGAGCACCGCAGCGCGATCAGCGCGGCCCCGGCGGGCCCTCGGATGGATCACGCCCGGAAAGTCCGGTGGCGGCCATTTCCTGGGCGAGGATGGCCGCCTGCACGCGGCCGGCCAGCCCGAGCTTGCCGAGGATGCGGCTGACGTGCGTCTTGGTGGTCGTCTCGGCCATGTCGAGGCGGGCCGCGATCTGCCCGTTCGACAGGCCCTCGCCCAGGCACGCGAACACCTCGCGCTCCCGGGGCGTCAGCTCGTCCAGGCCGGGCGCCTCCGCCGGCGCCGCCGGGCGGGACGCGAACGCAGCGATCAGCCGCCGGGTCACCCGCGGGGCGATGATGCCCTCGCCCGCCGCGACCGTCCGGACGGCCTCCACGAGCCCGTCGGCGTCCACGTCCTTCAGCAGGAAGCCGGCGGCGCCCGCGCGGAGCGCCCCGAACACGTACTCGTCCATGTCGAACGTCGTCAGCACCAGCACGTCGGTGAACCGGGCGATCTCCCGGGTGGCGCCGATGCCGTCCAGGCGGGGCATGCGGACGTCCATGAGCACCACGTCGGGGCGCAGCTCCCGGGCCAGCTCCACCGCGCGCAGCCCGTCCGCGGCCTCGCCGACGACCCGCACATCCGGCGCGCCGCGCAGGATCAGCACCAGGCCGGCCCGCACCGCCGCCTGGTCGTCGGCGACCAGCACCTCGATCATGGCGTCCTCTCCAGCTCCACGGGCAGCTCGGCGTGCACCCGCCACCGGCCGCCGTCCGGCCCCGCGTCGAACTCCCCGTCCAGCATCACCGCGCGCTCGCGCATCCCGACCAGCCCGCTGCCGCTGCCGGGGAGCCGGGAGCCGTCCCGGCCGAGCGGGCTGAGCACGTCGATCACCAGCCGCCGGCCGTACCGGACGCGGACCTCGGCGCGGCCCGGCCCGGCGTGCTTGAGCGCGTTCGTCAGCGACTCCTGGACGATCCGGTACGCGGCCAGCTCCACCGCCGCGGGCAGCTCCACCGGCTCCCCCGCGACCTCCAGGGAGGCCGACAGGTCCGACCGCGCGGTGTGCCGGACGAGCCGGTCCAGCTCGGCGAGCCGCGGCCGGGCGGCCGGGTCGGCGTCGCCGCCGTCGCGCAGCAGCCCGATCATCCGGCGCATCTCGGCGAGCCCCTGCACGCTGTTCTCCCGGATGACGCGCATGGACCGCTCGATCTCGTCCCGGTCCAGGTCGGGCACCCGCAGCACCGCCGAGGAGTGCAGCGCCACCGCGCTCAGATGGTTGGCGATCACGTCGTGCAGCTCGCGGGCCATCCGGGCCCGCTCGGCGGTCACCGCGGCGCGCCGGTCCAGCTCCGCCAGCCGCGCCACCTGCTCGGCCCGCTCGCGCTCGGCCTCGGCGCGGCGCCGCTCGGCCTCGGCCCGCCGCCGCTCCGCCTCCGCCCGGAACCGGTGCTCGCGGACGGCCATCGCGGTCAGCACCGGCGCCACCCAGACCAGTCCGGCGACCGCGCCCACCACCACGCCGACCGCGACGCCGCGCAGCGCGATCCCGACGCCCGCCGCCACCGCGAGCGACGCGAAGACCGTCGCCCCGAGCAGCCACTCCGCGGTCCGCCGCCGCCCGTACAGGCACGCCGCGTACAGCGCGTCCCCGTAGATCATCGCGGTGGCGATGCTCGGCCCGAGCGCCACGTCGGCGAAGTTGAACGGCGTCGCGAGCGCCAGCCCGGTCAGCGGCGCCGTCCGCCGCAGCAGCATCGCCGAGCACAGCCCGAGCAGCGGGACGAGGCGCACCCAGCGCGACGGGTCCCAGTCCGGCGACCAGGCCGAGTAGCCGTGCGCCGCCAGCATCAGCAGCCCGCCGGCGAGCGCGGCCACCGTGATCAGCGCGTCCTGGCGCGTGGTCGCCCGTCGGATCGGATGCACGGATACATCTCAGCATCCCCGCGGCCGTGCCTCGTCCGCCCGGGTGAGGACCCCGCGTACATCCTTCGGACGACCCGGAGAACGTCGCCGCGGACGACGATCCGCCGCCCCGCCGGGGGCACGATGGAACCCGTGCTCATCGCCGTCATCGCCGGCTGCGAGATCGGCTTCTGGATCGTCCTCGCCGCCGGCCTCGCCGCCCGCTACCCGCTGCGGCTGCGCCGCACCGGCGCGGCGCTGCTGATCTGCGTCCCGCTGGTCGACCTGGTCCTGCTGGCCGCCACCGCGATCGACCTGCGCGGCGGGGCGACCGCCGGCACCGGCCACGGCCTGGCCGCCGCCTACCTCGGCTACTCCGTCGCGTTCGGGCACAGCGTGGTCCGCTGGGCCGACGAGCGCTTCGCGCACCGCTTCGCCGGCGGCCCGCCGCCCCGCGGCAGGCCCGCGTACGGCGCCGCCCGCACCCGCTACGAGTGGCGCGAGTTCGGCAAGGCGGCCCTGGCGACCGCCATCGCCTGCGGCATCCTCCTCGCGATGATCGTCCTGGTGGACGACCCCGCCCGCACCGGGGCCCTCACCGCCTGGCTCGGCCGCCTGGGCGTCGTCCTGGCGATCTGGGCCATCTGGCCGGTCAGCCACACCCTCTGGCCGGCGAAACCGAAGGAGCGCGCAGACCGCGCGCCGCGAGAGTGACGATCGCCGCCGCCCGCGCCCCGAACGAGGCCGCCCGCCGCGCCACCAGCCCGGGATCGCTCCCGGGGAACGCGTCCATCACGCCGCCGCACCCCCCGTCAGCGCGTCCGCGCGGCCGAGCGGCGCCGGCGCAGGCGCGGCACCCGCCCGGCGTGACCCGCCCACGGGTCTGCCGGGGAGCGCGGCCGCCGGGTCGGGCGGCAGCGCGCGGCAGGACGGGTCCGGGGACTCCGGGGGTGCGGCCATCCTGGCTCCCTCCGCACGGGCGATCGCACAGCCGTCAAGAGCGTCGCATCGCGGCGCGCGCCGCGATGCGGGAACGCGCGCCGGCCGCGCCCCGCGGGCGGGGGCGCGGCCGGTGCGAGCGGTGCGAGCGGTGCGGGTCAGACGTTGAAGCCGAGGGCGCGGAGCTGGTCGCGGCCGTCGTCGGTGATCTTGTCGGGCCCCCACGGGGGGAGCCAGACCCAGTTGATCTTGACGTCCTTGACGATGCCCTCCAGGGCGCTGTGGGCCTGGTCCTCGATCACGTCGGTGAGCGGGCAGGCGGCGCTGGTGAGCGTCATGTCGATGGTGGCGACCTCGTCGTCCAGGTTGATCCCGTAGATCAGGCCGAGGTCGACGACGTTGATGCCGAGCTCGGGGTCGACGACGTCCTTGAGCGCCTCCAGGACCTCTTCCTCCTGGACCGTGGTACCGGGCGTGTCGGTCATGATGCCTCTCCGAGTGCGCGTGCGGTCGCGTCCTTCCACGCCATCCAGGCGAGCAGGGCGCATTTGATCCTGGCGGGGTACTTGGAGACCCCCGCGAAGGCGATGGCGTCCTCCAGGACGTCCTCGTCCGGCTCGACGTCCCGGCCGCGGGACTGCATCAGGGCCAGGAACTCCTCGCCGACCGCCATCGCCTCCTTCACGGACTTTCCGATGATCAGGTCGGACATCACCGAGGCGCTGGCCTGGCTGATCGAGCAGCCCATGGCGTCGTAGGACACGTCGGCGACCGTGGCGTCCTGGCCGTCGCCGTCGAGGTGGACGCGCAGCGTCACCTCGTCACCGCAGGTCGGGTTGACGTGGTGCGCCTCGCCCTCGAACGGCTCCCGCAGCCCCCTGTGGTGGGGGTTGCGGTAGTGGTCCAGGATGACCTCCTGGTACATCGCCTCCAGCTGCATGTCGTCCCTTCCAAGCCTTTTTCGCTACAACCGGCCCGCGCGTCAGTGTGTTCCGAAGAACTTCTGCGCGTGCCGTACCCCGTCGGCGAGCGCGTCCACGTCGGCGAGGGTGTTGTAGAGGTAGAACGTCGCGCGGGTGGTCGCCGGGATGCCGAAGCGCCGGCAGATCGGCCACGCGCAGTGGTGGCCGACGCGGACCTCGACGCCCAGGTCGTCCAGGACCTGGCCGACGTCGTGCGGGTGGATGTCCTCGACGGTGAACGACACCGCGCCGCCCCGCGCCTCGGTGGTGCCGGGGCCGATGACGCGGACGCCGGGGATCTCGCCGAGCCGCTCCAGGGAGTAGCCGACGAGGGCCTCCTCGTGGGCGTGGACGCGGTCCATGCCGATCTCGGCGAGGTAGTCGCACGCGACGCCGAGCCCGATCGCCTGCGCGGTCATCGGGACGCCCGCCTCGAACCGCTGCGGGGGCGGCATGAACGTGGTCTCCTCCATGTGGACGACCTCGATCATGGAACCGCCGGTGATGAACGGCGGCATGGCCTCCAGCAGCTCGCCGCGGCCCCACAGGACGCCGATGCCGGTCGGGCCGAGCATCTTGTGCCCGGAGAACGCCAGGAAGTCGGCGCCGAGCCCGGTCACGTCGACCGGCTGGTGCGGGACGGACTGCGCGGCGTCCAGCAGGACGAGCGCGCCGACCGCGTGCGCCCGCTCGGCGATCAGCTGGACCGGCGGGACGGTGCCGAGCACGTTCGACTGGTGCGTCAGCGCGACGATCTTGGTGCGCTCGTTGACCAGCTCGTCGAGCCCCTCCAGGTCGAGGCGGCCCTCGTCGGTGATGCCGAACCAGCGCAGCGTCGCCCCGGTGCGCAGGCAGAGCTGCTGCCACGGGACGAGGTTGGCGTGGTGCTCCATCTCCGACACCACGATCTCGTCGCCGGGGCCGACCGCGAACCGCTCGGCCTCCGGGCCCGCGGTCGCGGCGTTGCTCATCGCGTACGCGACGAGGTTGATGCCCTCGGTGGCGTTCTTGGTGAACACGATCTCGCCGGGCGTCGCGCCGATGAACCGGGCGATGGAGGCGCGGGCGTTCTCGTAGGCCTCCGTCGCCTCCTCGGCGAGCAGGTGCGCGCCGCGGTGCGGGGCCGCGTTGTGCCGCTCGTAGAACTCCCGCTCGGCGTCCAGCACCCGGAGGGGCTTCTGCGACGTCGCCCCCGAGTCGAGGTACACGAGCGGACGCCCGCCGCGGACCGTGCGGCCCAGCAGCGGGAAGTCCTTCTTCAGCTCCTCGGGGAGCAGGCCCGCCCCGGGCGGGGCCGCGGCCGCCCGGCCCGCCTCGCTCGCCGTCATAGGGACGCGCCCGCCTTCGCGTACTTCTCGTAGCCCTGCTCCTCCAGCTCGTCGGCCAGTTCCGGGCCGCCCTCGGCGACGACGCGGCCGGCGGCGAACACGTGCACGAAGTCGGGCTTCACGTACCGCAGGATGCGGGTGTAGTGGGTGATGAGCAGGACGCCCGTCTCACCGGAGGCGAACCGGTTCACGCCCTCGGAGACGACCTTGAGGGCGTCGACGTCGAGGCCGGAGTCGGTCTCGTCGAGGATGGCGACCTTCGGCTTGAGCATCTCCAGCTGCAGGATCTCGTGCCGCTTCTTCTCGCCGCCGGAGAAGCCCTCGTTCAGGCTGCGCTGCGCGAACGACGGGTCGATGGACAGGTTGTCCATCGCCGTCTTCATCTCCTTGGAGAACTCGCGGAGCTTCGGGGCCTCGCCGCGCACGGCGGTCACGGCCGAGCGCAGGAAGTTGGAGACGGACACGCCCGGCACCTCGACCGGGTACTGCATCGCCAGGAACAGCCCGGCGCGGGCGCGCTCGTCGACGGACATCGCGAGGACGTCCTCGCCGTCCAGCGTCACGGTCCCGGACGTCACCTCGTACTTGGGGTGACCGGCGACCGCGTAGGCCAGGGTGGACTTGCCGGAGCCGTTCGGCCCCATGAGCGCGTGGGTCTCGCCGGCCTGCACGGTCAGGTCGACCCCGCGCAGGATCTCCTTCGCCCCGTCGGAGCCGTCGCCGACGGAGACGTGGAGGTCGCGGATCTCTAGCGTGGCCATAGTGCGTGTGGTTCCTTCGTCGTGGGGTCAGTCGTCGCCGAGCGAGACGTAGACGTCCCCGCCCTCGACCTTGACCTTGTAGGTGGCGACCGGCTGCGTGGCCGGAGGGTTGGTGGGCTTGCCGCTGCGCAGGTCGAAGCAGGACCCGTGCAGCCAGCACTCGATCGTGCCGTCGTAGACCTCGCCCTCGGACAGCGAGACCTCGGCGTGCGTGCAGATGTCGTTGACGGCGTACACGTCCTCGCCGCTGCGCACGATGGCGATGGGCGTGTCGCCGACCTCGACGCCGAGCGCCCCGTCGGCGGGGACCTCGTCGAGCGCGCACACCTTCACGTACCCCTCCTGCGGGGTCGTGTTCCCGGATTTCGCGGTCTCGGTCATCGGGCGGCTCCCTGGTCCAGCTCTTCCTCAATGGCCTCGCGCACCTTGTCGCGGACCTCGGGGACCTCGATCCGCTCGACGAGCTGACCGAGGAAGCCCCGCACGACCATGCGCCGCGCCTCGTCGAAGGTGATGCCGCGCGCCTGCAGGTAGAACAGGTGCTGGTCGTCCAGCCGCCCGGACGCCGAGGCGTGCCCGGCGCCGGCGACCTCGCCGGTGAGGATCTCCAGGTTCGGCACCGAGTCGACCCGCGTCCCGTCGGTGAGGACGAGGTTGCGGTTCAGCTCGTAGGTGTCGGTGCCCTCCGCCTCCGCGCGGATGATCACGTCGCCGATCCAGACGGCGTGCGCGTCCTGGTCCTGCAGGGCGCCGCGGTAGTCGACGCGGCTGCGGCAGTGCGGGACGGCGTGGTCGACGAGAAGGCGGTGCTCCAGGTGCTGGCCGCCGTCGACGAAGTACACCCCGTACAGCTCGGCGTCGCCGCCGGGCGCGGCGTAGGCGACGGACGGCGAGATCCGCACGACGTCGCCGCCGAGCGAGATGTTGTGCGAGACGAACCGGGCGTCGCGGCCGAGCCGGGCGTGCTGGTGGGCGACGTGGACGGCGTCGTCCGCCCAGTCCTGCAGGCTGATCACCGAGAGGCGGGCGCCGTCGCCGACGACGAACTCGACGTTCTCGGCGTAGGTCGCCGAGCCGCGGTGCGTGAACACGACGGTGGCCTCGGCGAACGGCTCCACCACGACGGTGGTGTGGCCGTAGGCCGCGGCCGAGGCGTCCTCGCCGCGCCGCCGCAGGACGGTCGGCGCCGAGGCGACGGCCTCCTTCGGGACGGTCACGACGGTCGCGTCGGTGAAGGAGTTCCACGCCTGCGCGCTGACCCGGTCGGCGGGGACGTAGGCCCTGCCGAGGCGCGGGTCGTCGCGCCCGACGGTCTCGACGGCGGCCTCGGGCGCCGCCTCGACCTCCAGCAGCACCTTGCCGCCCTCCTGCGCGGTGCCCTTGTGCAGGCCGCGGAGGCGGCGCAGCGGGGTGAACCGCCACTCCTCCTCGCGGCCCGTCGGGACCTCGAAGTCGGCGACGTCGTAGGACGCCTTCTCGTGCAGCGTCGAGAGAGGCTTGGTGTCGAGCCCCATCAGCCGACGGCTCCTTCCATCTGCAGCTCGATGAGCCGGTTCAGCTCGAGGGCGTACTCCATCGGCAGCTCGCGCGCGATGGGCTCGACGAACCCGCGCACGATCATGGCCATCGCCTCGTCCTCGGTGAGGCCGCGGCTCATCAGGTAGAACAGCTGCTGCTCCGACACCTTGGAGACGGTCGCCTCGTGGCCCATCTCGACGTCGTCCTCGCGGACGTCGACGTAGGGGTAGGTGTCGGAACGGCTGATCTGGTCGACGAGCAGCGCGTCGCACTTGACCGTGGACTTGCTGTGCTCGGCGCCCTCCTGGATCTGCACCAGCCCGCGGTAGGACGTGCGGCCGCCGCCGCGCGCCACCGACTTGGAGATGATGCTGGACGAGGTGTTGGGCGCGGCGTGCACCATCTTGGCGCCGGCGTCCTGGTGCTGGTCCTCGCCCGCGAACGCGATCGAGAGGGTCTCGCCCTTGGCGTGCTCGCCGAGCAGGTAGACGGCCGGGTACTTCATGGTGACCTTGGAGCCGATGTTGCCGTCGACCCACTCCATGGTGGCGCCCTCGTAGGCGACGGCGCGCTTGGTCACCAGGTTGTAGACGTTGTTCGACCAGTTCTGGATGGTCGTGTAGCGGACGCGGGCGTCCTTCTTGACGATGATCTCCACGACCGCCGAGTGCAGCGAGTCCGACTTGTAGATCGGGGCGGTACAGCCCTCGACGTAGTGGACGTAGGAGCCCTCGTCGGCGATGATCAGCGTCCGCTCGAACTGGCCCATGTTCTCGGTGTTGATCCGGAAATAGGCCTGGAGCGGGATCTCCACGTGCACGCCCGGCGGGACGTACACGAACGAGCCGCCCGACCACACGGTGGTGTTCAGCGCGGCGAACTTGTTGTCGCCGACCGGGATCACCGAGCCGAAGTACTCCTGGAAGATCTCCGGGTGCTCGCGCAGGCCGGTGTCGGTGTCGACGAAGATGACGCCCTTCTCCTCAAGGTCCTCGCGGATCTTGTGGTAGACGACCTCCGACTCGTACTGCGCGGCGACGCCCGCGATGAGGCGCTGCTTCTCCGCCTCGGGGATGCCGAGCTTGTCGTAGGTGTTCTTGATGTCCTCCGGGAGCTCCTCCCAGGAGGACGCCTGCTGCTCGGTGGAGCGCACGAAGTACTTGATGTTGTCGAAGTCGATGTCCGAGAGGTCGGAGCCCCAGGTGGGCATCGGCTTCTTGTTGAACAGCCGCAGCCCCTTGAGGCGCAGGTCGAGCATCCATTCGGGCTCGTTCTTCTTGGCCGAGATGTCGCGGACGACGTCCTCGTTCAGGCCGCGGCGGGCCGAGGCGCCGGCCTCGTCGGGGTCGGCCCAGCCGAACTTGTACCTGTCGAGCCCCTCGAGCTCAGGGTGGGCTGCCGTAGTCATAGGGAGGTCCCTCCGGACTCCTCGTCACTGATCTGTGTGTGTTCGGGGGGATCCCCCGGGTCCCCCGCGTCCCCGCCGGGGGCGACGCTCGCGGCGGGATCGCCGGCCCCGTCGCCCCCGCACAGGGAGCGCGGGCTGACGTGGGTGGTGCAGATCCCGTCGCCGTGGGCGATCGTGGCCAGCCGCTGCACCGGGGTGCCTAGCAGCCGGCTGAACGCCTCGGTCTCGGCCTCGCACAGCTGCGGGAACTCCGCGGCGACGTGCGCGACCGGGCAGTGGTGCTGGCACAGCTGCTCGCCGCCGCCCGGCTGGGGGGCCTTCGCGGCGGCGGCCGCGTAGCCGTCGCCCGACAGGGCCTCGGCGAGCGTGCGGACCCGCTGCTGGGGCGGCGCCTCCTGCACCACGGGCCGGTACCGCTCCTCCAGGTCGGCGATCTGCCGCCGGGCGAACTCGGCGACGGCGCGGTCGCCGGCCTTCTCGGCCAGGAACCGCAGCGCGCTGCTCGCCAGGTCGTCGTAGGCGTGCACGAACGCGCTGCGCCCGGCGTCGGTGATGGCGAACCACTTGGCGGGGCGCCCCCGGCCGCGCCGGGTCTGCGGCACCCGCGCCTTGCGGACCTCGATCATGCCCTCGGCCAGCAGCGCGTCCAGGTGCCGGCGGATCGCGGCCGGCGTGAGGCCGACGCGTTCGCCCAGCGTGGACGCCGTGACCGGGCCGTGCTCGAGGATCAGCCGGGCCACCCGCGCGCGCGTGTCGCGCTCGGTGTGACCGGGAGCGGACGGCGCGCCGGACGGCCGCGCGGCGGCGGCCCCGGTGGTCGTCTGATCCTCGCTCACGTATTTCACAACATCAGTGTGCCGTAATTCCTTCCCGCAAAACACCGGAACGCCGATGTCGTAGCTCACGCAGGTAAGGCTTACCTAACCTGGGCTTTCTCTCCCACGGTCGGCGCGGCCGCCCCGCGCGGCAGCAGCAGCACCGGGCACGGCGCGGCACGGACGATCTTGCCGGAGGTCTCCCCGAGGAAGACCTTGCGCAGCGGCCCCTCGCGGCTCGACAGGCAGGCGAGGACCTCGCCGTGCAGCATATCGACGGTGCCGAGCGTCTTGGCGATGTCGGTCCCGACCGCGGTGAGCCGCTCCACCGGCGTCCCGCCGCCGAACATCCCGGCGGCGTAGCGCAGGTCCTCCTCCGCCTGGGCGAGCTGGCGGTCCAGCACGCCGCCCGGGGCGCGGAACTTCGCCGCCAGGCCGGGCGGGCGCAGCACGAGGGTGAGCAGCCGCAGCTCCACGCCGAGCCGGTCGGCGAGCGCGGCGGCCGCCGTGAGCGGCCCTTCGCCGTCCCGGTGCCGCCAGTACGCGACCGTCATCCGCGCGAACCGCTTCGGCGGGTGCGCCGCGTACCCGCGCGGGGCCAGCATCACCGGGACGGGCGAGCCGTGCAGCAGCTGGTCGGCGGTGCTGCCGATCGCGACCCGCCCGCGCCGCCCGCGCGGCGCGGAACCGGCGACGATCAGGCCGGCGCCCGCCTCCGCGGCCACCTGGAGGAGGCCGCGCCCGCTGCTGCGGTGCGCGTGGACCCGCAGGTCGACGGCGCGCTCCGGCACGCCCAGCTCCCCGAGCCGGGCGGCGGCCCGGCGGAGCGCCTCGTCGGCCTGGCCCCTGAGGTAGGCGACCCATTCGGCGTCCACCGCGCCGGGGCCGGGGGTGGGCCAGGGCGGCGGATGGACGTGGGCCGCCGTCAGCGGCGCGTCCATCGTGCGGGCGAGCAGGGCGGCCAGCGCGAGCGCGTCGTCGCCGCGCTCGTCGGGCGAATAGCCGACCAGCACGCGCGGCGCGCCGGTGTCGTTCCCGTTCACGGCGTTCGAGGCGTTCACGCCGTCCCCCTTCCCGCGGATTCGCCCGCCAGGCGCGAATGGCGGCGGCCGTACAGGAAGTAGGCGGCCAGCCCCACGGCGCACCACAGCGCGAACACCGCCCAGGTGACGCCGCCGAGGCCGACCATCAGATACACGCAGAACGCGACGCCGAGCAGCGGCGTGACCGGGAAGAGCGGGGTGCGGAAGCTGCGCGGCAGGTCGGGCCGGGTCCGGCGCAGCACGATCACGCCGACGCTGACCAGCGCGAACGCGAACAGCGTCCCGATGCTGGTGGCGTCCACGAGCCGGCCGAGCGGGATCACCGCGGCGAGCAGCCCGATGAACACCGCCACGATGACGGTGTTGGCGACGGGCACGCGGCGGCTGGGGCTGACCCTCTGGAAGACGTCCGGGACGAGCCCGTCCCGCGACATCGCGAACAGGATGCGGGTCTGCCCGTACATGACGGTGAGGACGACGCTGGCGATGGCGATGACGGCGCCGAGGGCGAGGACCATCGACGGCCACGACTGCCCGGTCGCCACGTCCAGCACCTCCGCCAGGGACGCCTCCGAGCCGCTGATGTCGAACCTCTCCCAGTGCATCGCGGCGACGGCGGCGAGCCCGACCAGCACGTAGAGGACGGTGACGATGGCGAGCGACAGCACGATCGCGAGCGGCAGGTCGCGGCGCGGGTTCCTGGCCTCCTCGCCCGCGGTGGAGGCGGCGTCGAAGCCGATGTAGGAGAAGAACACCTTGCCGCCGGCGGCGCTGATGCCGGCCCAGCCCATCGGCGCGAACCCGCTGAGGTTGCCGGCCTTGAACGCGGTGAAGGCGACCGCGCAGAAGAACAGCAGCACGCCGATCTTGAGGAACACCATGATCGTGTTGGCGGTGGCGCTCTCCGACGTGCCGCGCAGCAGGAGCAGCGTGGCGATCAGCACCACGACCACGGCCGGGATGTTGACCAGGCCGCCGTCGCCGGGCGGGTTGCTGAGCGCCTCCGGGATCACGAACCCGAACGCGGAGTCGAAGAACGCGTTGAGGTAGGAGCCCCAGCCGACCGCGACGGCCGACACCGAGACCGCGTACTCCAGCAGCAGGCACCAGCCGCAGACCCAGGCGACCAGCTCGCCGAGCGTCGCGTAGGCGTAGGAGTAGGACGAGCCCGACACCGGGATCGTCCCGGCCAGCTCCGCGTACGACAGCGCCGAGAACAGCGCGGTGACGGCGGCGAGGACGAACGACAGCACGACCGCCGGGCCGGCCAGCGGCACCGCCTCGCCGAGCACGACGAAGATGCCGGTGCCGAGGGTCGCGCCGACGCTGAAGAAGGTGAGCTGCAGCAGGCTCATCGACCGCTTCAGCTCGCCGCCCTCGCCCCGCCCGCCCTCGGCGACGATCCGGTCGACCGGCTTGGTGCGCAGCAGGCTGCGGGCGAAGCCCCCCGGCGCCGTCCCCGTGGTCACAGGGTGCTCTCCAGCGGCCAGGTGGCGTTGGGGGTGACGATCGTCCCCGCGGTGCCCGCCAGGATCTCCACGCACTGGTCGAGCAGCCCGATCGCGGCCATGTCGCCGGTCCGCTCGACGAAGCTCGCCGCCGCCTCGGCCTTGGGGCCCATCGAGCCGGCGGGGAAGTCCTCGGCGCGCAGCTCGTGCGGCGTCGTGTGGACGATCTCCTCCTGCTCGGGCGTGCCGAAGTTCCGCATCACCCGCGGCACGTCGGTGAGGATGAGCAGCGCGTCCGCGTCCATGCTCTCGGCCAGGACGGAGGCGGTGAGGTCCTTGTCGATCACCGCCTCGACGCCCTGCAGACGGCCGACGTCGTTGCGGAACACCGGGATGCCGCCGCCGCCCGCGCAGACCACGACCGTCCCGAGCCGCACCAGCTCCCTGATCAGCCGCGTCTCGATCACTCGCTGCGGGCGCGGGGACGGCACGACGCGGCGCCACTTGTCCCCGTCCGGGCGGATCGTCCAGCCGTACTCGGCGGCCAGCTTCTCCGCGTCCTCCCGGTCGTAGACCTGGCCGACGAACTTGGCCGGGTTCTCGAACGCCGGGTCCACCGCCGACACCAGCGTCTGGTTGATCATCGCCATGACCTGGCGGCCGGGCAGCGCGTTCTGCAGCGCCTGCAGCATCCAGTAGCCGATCATGCCCTGGGTCTCCGCGCCGATCGTGTCGAGCGGGTAGGGCCGGGTCAGGTTCGGGTCGTTGACGCTCTCCAGCGACAGCACCCCGACCTGCGGGCCGTTGCCGTGCGTGATGATCAGCTCGTGCTCCTCGGCGAGCGGCGCGAGCGAGCGCACCGCCCGGTCCACGTTCGCCCGCTGCGGCCGGGCGTCGGGGATCTCGCCCCGTTTGACCAGCGCGTTCCCCCCGAGCGCGACGACGACGCGCATCCGCTCCCCCTCACCCGCCCGGCCGGCCGAGCGTCGCGACCATGACCGCCTTGATCGTGTGCATCCTGTTCTCGGCCTCGTCGAAGACGATGGAGGCGGCCGACTCGAACACCTCGTCGGTGACCTCCAGCGCCTCCAGGCCGGTCTTGCGGTAGATCTCTTCCCCCACCGCGGTCTCCCTGTTGTGGAATGCGGGGAGACAATGCATGAACTTGACGTCCGGGTTGCCGGAGGCCCGCATGACCCCGGCGTTCACCTGGTAGGGCTTGAGCAGCGCTATGCGCTCGTCCCACACCTCCTTGGGCTCGCCCATCGACACCCACACGTCGGTCATGACGAAGTCGGCGCCCCGCACGGCCTCGGCGACGTCCTCGGTGAGCGCGATGTCCGCGCCGGTCGCGGCCGCCGCCTTCCTGGACGGCCGGACGACCGCCTCGTCGTCCGGCCACAGCGACCGCGGCGCGGCGATCCGCACGCTCATGCCGAGCAGCGCGCCGGCGGCCACATAGGAGTGGCCCATGTTGTTGCGCGCGTCGCCCAGATACGCGTACGCGACGTCCCGGAGGGGCTTGCCGCTGTGCTCGCGCATGGTGAGCATGTCGGCGAGCATCTGCGTGGGATGCCACTCGTCGGTCAGGCCGTTCCACACCGGGACGCCGGCGTGCTCGGCGAGCTCCTCGACGAGCCGCTGGCTGGAGCCCCGGTACTCGATGCCGTCGTAGAACCGGCCGAGGACGCGGGCGGTGTCCTTCATCGACTCCTTGTGGCCGATCTGCGTGCCGCCCGGGTCGAGGTAGGACACGTGGGCGCCCTGGTCGTGCGCGGCGACCTCGAACGCGCAGCGCGTCCGGGTGGACGTCTTCTCGAAGATCAGCGCGATGTTCCTGCCGGTCAGCGCCCGGCGCTCCGTCCCGGCGCGCTTGGCGGCCTTGAGCTCGGCCGCGAGGTCGATGAGGTGCTCGAACTCCCGCGGCGTGAAGTCGAGTTCCTTGAGGAGGCTGCGGCCGCGGAGGTCCAGCGTCATGTCCGGTCTCCCGAGTACGAGGGCGGCGGTGTCAGGCGTCCCGGACGAGCGGGCAGGTCATGCAGCGCGGGCCGCCCCTCCCCCGGCCCAGCTCGCTGCCGCGGATGGTGATGACCTCGATCCCGTTCCGGCTCAGGTGGTTGTTGCTCGTCGCGTTGCGCTCGTAGGCGACGACGACGCCGGGCGCGACGGCGAGGACGTTCGCGCCGTCGTCCCACTGCTCCCGCTCGGCGGCGAACACGTCCTGCGTCGGGACGAGGACCCGGATGCCGTCCAGGCCGAGGGCGGCGGCGATCGCCCGGTGCATGTCCTCCGGCGGATGGTCGGTGATCTTCAGTTCCTTCTCGGTGTCGCCGGGCTCGACGGTGTGCGACGGCAGCATGCCCATCCCCGCGTAGGCGGTGAACACGCCGTGGTCGACCATCGTCATCACCGTGTCCAGGTGCATGAAGGCCCGCTTGTGCGGCATCCGCAGCGCGACGATCCGGGTGCACGACCCGGCGGCGAACAGCGACTGCGCGAGCATCTCGACGGCCTGCGGCTGCGTCCGCTCGCTCATCCCGACCAGCACGGCGCCGTTCCCGATGACCAGGACGTCGCCGCCCTCCAGCGTCGCCGGGGCCATCGCCGTCCCGCTGTTCCACACGTGGAAGCCGCCCTCCTCCGGCCGGCCGTAGCCGGCGGCGAACAGCGGATGCCACCGGTAGATCGCCTCCATGTTCACCGTCTCGCGCATCCGCGCCTTCTTGCGCATCGTGTTGATCGAGACGCCGTCGTAGATCCAGCAGGACGTGTCGCGGGTGAACAGGTGGTTCGGCAGCGGCGGCAGGATGAACCCGTCCATGGGGATGGAGTGGAACGCGATCGACGCGGGCGCGGAGATGCGCTCCAGGATCTCCCGCTTGGTGATGCCGCCGATCAGGAAGGAGGCCAGCTCCTGCACGTCCATGGAGTCGAAGCAGTTGCGGATCGCGTCGGTGGCCAGCGGGCCGAACCAGTGCGGGTCGACGACGGCGTCCAGGATGTGCTTGCGCGCCTCGGGGATCCCGATCGTCTCGGTCAGCAGGTCGATCAGCAGGTGCGTGCGCACGCCCTCCGCCCGCAGGACGTCCTCGAACTCCTCGTGCTCCTCCACCGCCCGCCTGACCCAGAGCACGTCGTCGAACAGCAGCTCCGCCGCGTTGGACGGGGTCAGCCGCTTCAGCGACAGCTCCGGCCGGTGCAGCAGCACCTCGCGGAGCCGGCCGGCCTCCGAATCGACGTGGAACCGCATCCCCCACCTCCTCGGGGCCCGGCCGCGGCGCCGCATGACCCCAGCTCACCGGGCACGGCCCGGCGACAGATCCGGAATTCCCCGCGCTCCGGCGGGCGAAACTGGACCGCCTCCGGCCGCGGGCTTCGCCCGGCCTTCACCCGCCCGAGCTGCGGGACCCCGCGCGGAGCCGTCCGGCCCCGGACCTAGACTCGTCTGCATGACACCCCCCGGAGGAGGCGGCCGAGAAGACGCGGTCGAGCTGCGCTCTCTCGTGAAGCGCTACGGCCCGGTCAGGGCCGTGGACGGCCTGTCGTTCAGCGCGCCGCGCGGCGCGGTGACCGCGCTGCTCGGCCCGAACGGCGCGGGCAAGACCACCACGATCGAGATCTGCGAGGGGTTCCGGCGGGCCGACTCCGGCACCGTCCGGGTCCTCGGCCTCGACCCCGCCGCCGACGGGCGGGCGCTCAAGCCGCGGGTCGGCGTGATGCCGCAGTCCGGCGGCGTCCCGGCGACGGCGCGGGCCGGCGAGTTCCTCAAGCTCGTCGCGTCCTTCCACGCCGCGCCGCTCGACCCGGCGGCCCTGCTGGAGCGGCTCGGCCTCACCGAGCACGCCCGCACCCCGTTCCGCCGCATGTCCGGCGGGCAGCAGCAGCGCCTCTCCCTCGCCGTGGCCATCGTCGGGCGGCCCGAGCTGGTCTTCCTCGACGAGCCGACCACCGGCCTCGACCCGCAGGCCAGGCACGCCACCTGGGAGCTCATCGAGGAGCTCCGCGCCGCCGGGGTGTCGGTGGTCCTCACCACCCACTACATGGAGGAGGCCGAGCGCCTCTCCGACCGCGTCGTCATCGTCGACCACGGCAAGGTCGTCGCCGAGGGCGCCCCCGAGGAGCTGACCGGCGCCGAGCGGCAGCTGCGGTTCCGCGCCCGCCCCGGCCTCGGCCTGGACGAGCTGCTCGCCGCGCTGCCGGCCGGCAGCGCCGCCAAGGAGTCGCCCGCCGGGCACTACCTGATCGAGGCGGACGTGCGGCCCGAGCTGCTCGCCACCGTCACCGCCTGGTGCGCCTCGCACGGCGTCATGACCGAGGACCTGCGCATCGAGCGCCGCACGCTGGAGGACGTCTTCCTCGAACTGACCGGACGGGAGCTGCGCTCATGACGACCCCGCTGGACCTGTCCCCGGCGCCGGGGGCCGTGCCGCTGCCGCGGATGGTGCTGTCGCAGGCCGGCTACGAGTTCCGCACCGTGCTGCGCAACGGCGAGCAGCTGCTGCTGACGCTGATCATCCCGGTGGTGCTGCTCGTCCTGTTCAGCGCCACGTCGCTGCTGGACCTCGGCGGCCGCCGGGTCGACTTCCTCACGCCGGGCGTCCTCGCGCTCGCGGTGATGTCCACCGCCTTCACCGGCCAGGCGATCGGGACGGGGTTCGAGCGGCGCTACGGCGTCCTCAAGCGGCTCGGCGCCACCCCGCTGCCGCGCGCGGGGCTGATCGGCGCCAAGACCGCCAGCGTGCTGGCGGTCGAGGCCGTGCAGGCCGCGGTGATCTGCGCGGTGGCGCTCGGGCTCGGCTGGCGGCCGGACGGCGACCCCGCGTCGGTGGTCGTCCTGCTGCTGCTCGGCACCGCCGCGTTCTCCGGGCTGGGCCTGCTCATGGCCGGGACGCTGCGCGCCGAGGCGACCCTCGCCGCCGCGAACCTCGTCTACATCCTGCTGCTGGCCGTCGGCGGCGTCGTGTTCCCCCTCGACAAGTTCCCCGGCCCGGTGCGCGGCGCCCTGGAACTGCTGCCGATCTCGGCGCTGGCCGAGGGGCTGCGCGACGTCCTGCGGGACGGCGCCGCGTTCCCCGCGCAGCCGCTGATCGTCCTCGCGGTGTGGGCCGCCGCCGCCCTCGCCCTCGCCGCCCGCTTCTTCAGATGGGAGTGACGGGTGGCGCTCGCTGACGCGCCCGGCGGCGCGTCGCGGGCGGCCGGGCGCGCCCCGCTCGCGGCGCGGCCGCTGTCGCTCGGGTCGGTGCCGCCGCCCGCGCTGATCCTCCTCGGCATCGTGTCCGTGCAGGTCGGCGCCGGCCTGGCCAAGCACCTGTTCGAGCGGCTGCCGCCGACCTCCGTGGTGTCGATCCGGCTGCTGGCCTCGGCGCTCGTGCTGGGCTTCGTCGCCCGCAAGGCGCTGCGGACCGTGCCGCGCGACCACCCGTGGACGAGCCTCGCCGTCGTCGCCGGGTACGGGATCTCCCTCGCCGCGATGAACTTCGCGTTCTACCAGGCCCTGGCGCGGATCCCGCTGGGCGTGGCGGTGACCGTCGAGTTCCTCGGCCCGCTGTCGGTCGCGATCGCCGGCTCCCGCCGCCCCCGCGACGCCCTGTGGGTCGTCCTCGCCGGCGCGGGCGTGGTCATGCTCGCCCGGGGCGGCGGCGCCACCGATCTCGCCGGCATCGCGTTCGCGCTGCTCGCCGCGGTCGGCTGGGCGTCCTACATCCTGCTGACCGCCGCCACCGGGCGGCGCATCCCCGGCACCACCGGGCTGGCCCTGGCCAGCATCATCGGGACGCTGGTCATGCTGCCGGGCGGCATCGCGGCCGGCGTCGCGGCGGGCGGCGGCGCCCTCCTCGACCCGACGCTGCTCCTGATCGGCCTCGGCGTCGGCCTCCTGTCGTCGGTGATCCCCTACTCGCTGGAGCTGGAGGCGCTGCGCCGGGTGCCCGCGCGCGTCTTCGGGATCCTGATGAGCCTGGAGCCCGCCGTCGCCGCGCTCGTCGGCGTGGCGGTCCTCGGCGAGGTCCTCGGCGCGCGCCAGTGGGTCGCGATCGCCTGCGTCATCGTCGCCTGCGCCGGCGCCACGCGGGGCCAGAAGGAACCGGTCGAGGCTCCCGAAGCCTGACCCGGAGCATCCGGGGGATCCGGAGGGCGTCCACCCACGGCGAAACCGTGCGAGTGGCGGCTCGGCGGGGCCGCGTGGAAGGATCGGCGTGTAAGGATCAAGGGGGCCACGGGTCGCCCCAGCGCGGGGAGAGGAGCAGCCGTGATCGGCCGGACCGAGGACCAGGGGATACCGCCCGAGTTCTTCGAGGCGGGGTCGGCGTCGTTCGTCGACTTCCTGCGCCTCCACTCCCCCGAGCTGCTGCCCGTCAACCGGCTGCCGGAGGGCGACGCCCCCGAGCTGCCGCACGGCACGACCGTCCTGGCGCTGACGTTCCCGGGCGGCGTCATGATGGCCGGCGACCGGCGCGCCACCCAGGGCAACCGCATCGCCTACCGGGAGCTGGACAAGGTCCAGCGCGGCGACGAGTTCTCCGCCGTCGCGTTCGCGGGGACGGTCGGGCTGGCGCTGGAGATGGTCCGGTTGTTCCAGGTCGAGCTGGAGCACTACGAGAAGATGGAGACCGTCTCGCTGTCGCTGCCCGGCAAGGCCCGCCGACTGGGCGCGGTCATCCAGGCCAACCTCGCGCAGGCGATGCAGGGCCTCGCGGTCGTGCCGCTGTTCGCCGGGTACGACCCAGGCTCGGGCGAGGGCCGCATCTACACCTACGACATCACCGGCGCCCCGCAGGAGGCCCGCGACTTCCACGCGGACGGGTCCGGCTCCCCCTACGCCATGGGCGCGCTGAAGAAGCTGTACCGGCGCGACCTGTCGCTGGAGGACGCCGCGACCGTGTGCGTCCACGCGCTCTACGACGCGGCCGACGACGACACCGCCACCGGCGGGCCCGACCCTACGCGGCGCATCTACCCGACGATCGCGGCCGTCACCGAGGACGGCTACCGGCGCCTGCCCGAGGACGAGGTCTCCGCGATCGCCGACGAGGTCATGCGCGCCCGGATGGACAACCCCGGCGGCCCGACCGCGCCCCTCCGCTGATCGGGGGACGTCAGGGCGCGGGCCGCGCGAGCACGGGGAACGTCGGACCCGGCTTCTAGACTCGGCCGTATGGCACGCGCGAACGAGGAGGCCGCCGCCCTCATCCAGGAGCTGGCCGACCTGCTGTCCATCACCGGCGGGGACGCCTTCAAGATCAGGGCGTACGAGAAGGCCGCGCGGGCGATCGCGGGCCACCCCGACGACATCGCCGGCCTCGACCTGGCCGGGCTCCGCGAGATCCCCGCCGTGGGCGAGGCGATCGCCAAGAAGGTCCTCGACTACACCGCCACCGGCACGATCCGGCAGGTCGAGGAGCTGCGCGCGCAGATCCCCGCCGGGGTGCGGGCGCTCACCGCCATCCCCACGCTCGGCCCGAAGAAGGCCCTCGCCGTCTACGAGGAGCTCGGGATCTCCTCGGTGGACGAGCTGGCCGCCGCCATCCGCGAGGGCCGGCTGCGCGGCCTGAAGGGCTTCGGCGCCAAGACCGAGGAGAACATCCTCCGCGGCATCGAGCTGATGCGCAGCTCGGGCGAGCGCGTCCTGGTCGACGCCGCCGCGGGCGTCGCCGACGAGGTCGTGGCCGCCCTGTCGGAGCTGCCCCAGGTGGAGCGGTGCGCCCACGCCGGGTCGCTGCGCCGGATGCGCGAGACGATCGGCGACGTCGACGTCCTCGCCGCGTCCCGCGACCCGCGCCCGATCATGGCGGCGTTCACCGCGCTGCCGTTCGCCGCGGAGGTCATCGCGGGCGGCGACAAGAAGACCTCGATCCGCACCGCCAAGGGCCTTCAGGTCGACCTGCGCGTCGTCCCGCCCGAGTCGTGGGGCGCCGCGCTGCAGTACTTCACCGGCTCGCAGGCCCACAACATCCGCACCCGCGAGATCGCCGTGAAGGCGGGCCTCAAGCTGTCGGAGTACGGCCTGTTCGACGCCGAGTCGAACGAGCTGATCGTCTCGGAGACCGAGGAGGAGGTCTACGAGCGCCTCGGCCTGCCCTGGATCCACCCCGCCCTCCGGGAGGACACCGGCGAGATCGAGGCCGCCCTCAGAGGCGAGCTGCCCCGCCTGGTCACCGTCGACGACCTGCGCGGCGACCTGCACACCCACACCGACCTGACCGACGGCGTCGCGTCCCTGGAGGACATGGCCGCCGCCGCGCGCGAGCGCGGCCTGGAGTACTACGCCGTCACCGACCACGCGCCGAACCTGGTCATGCAGCGGATGACGGACGAGAAGATGCTCGCCCAGCGCGCCCAGATCGCCGAACTCCAGAAGCGGTGCCCCGACCTGGTGCTGCTCCACGGCACCGAGCTGAACATCGACCCGGACGGGAACGTCGACTGGGACGCCGGCTTCCTCTCCGGGTTCGACGTCTGCGTCGCGTCCGTCCACTCCCACTTCACCCAGGACCGCGACGCGATGACCCGCCGGCTGATCCGGGCCTGCGAGAACCCGCACGTCCACGTGATCGGCCACCCCACGGCCCGCAGCATCGGCCGCCGCCCGCCCGTGGACGCCGACTGGGACGAGGTGTTCCGCGCCGCCGCCCGCACCGGCACCGCCATGGAGATCGACTCGTTCCCCGACCGGCTCGACCTGCCGGCCGACCTGATCCGCCGCGCCAAGCGGTTCGGGGTGAAGTTCTCCATCGACACCGACGCGCACTCGCTGGCGAACCACCGCAACATCCGCTACGGGGTCGGGACCGCCCAGCGCGGCTGGCTCACCCCGGACGACGTCATCAACACCTGGCCCCTCGACCGGCTCCGCGAGTTCCTCCGGCCGGCCTGACCGGCGGCCCTCCGGAGACGGGAGCCGTCAGGCGGGCTGCGGGGACTCGGGCCGCGGGGACTCGGCCTGCGGGGCGCTCGGAGCGGGCCGCGGCGCCACGGCGGCGGCGGAGCCCCGGTCGCGGAGCGCGAAGAACAGGCGGAACGCCGCGATCCACATCAGCACCGAGCCGAGCATGTGCAGGAGCACCAGCCCGGCGGGGACGCCCAGGAAGTACTGGGTGTAGCCGATGGCGCCCTGGACCACGATCAGGGCGGCCAGCTCGATCGCGCGCCGCTTCGCGGCGGCGGGCCCGCCCGTCCGGTAGAGGGCGACGATGACGGCGGCGGTCAGGGCGATGGTGAGCCACGCCAGCTCGCCGTGGATGCGGGCGACGTCGGTGATGTTGAACCCGTAGCGGCGCGACTCGGCGTCCCCCGCGTGCGGGCCGGTGCCGGTGACGACGGTGCCCGCGACGAGGACGGCGGCGCACGACACCAGCAGCGCGGCGGCGAGGCGGCGCGTCCACGGGCCGGTCAGGCGGCGCGGCGGGGCGTCGCCCTCGCCCGCGCGGACCCACAGCGCCACGCAGAACACCAGCAGCGCGGGCGAGACGAGGAAGTGCAGCGACACGGCGGCCGGGTGCAGCTTGGTCAGGACGACGATGCCGCCGATGACCGCCTGCGCGACCACGCTCATCGGCTGCGCCAGCGACCACCAGACCAGCTCCCTGCGGCGCGGCCGCAGCCGCAGCGCCGCGACGAACACCAGGATGCCGATGCCCAGCACCAGGAAGGTGACCATGCGGTTGCCGAACTCGATCGACATGTTCAGCAGGTGGTGCTCGGGGCTGTTCGTGGGGACGAGGCTGTCGCCGGTGCAGCGCGGCCACTCCGGGCAGCCGAGCCCGGACTTGGTGACGCGGACGGCTCCGCCGCTGAGGACGATCAGCACGTTGCCGATGACGCCCAGGAGCGCGAGCAGCCGCAGCGATCCGGGGGTCGGACGCCATACGGCGTTCCAGGCTCGGATCACGGGATCGGACGACGGTCGCTCTGCCACGGCAACAATCGTATGGCCGGGTCCCCGGACCCCCGACCCGACCCCCGGCTACCGGCCGTACGGGCCGGGCGGCTGCGGCGGCAGGAACCCGGACGGGCCCTGCCCGGCCCACGGCGGGCCGCCCGGCCACGCCGACCCGCGGCGCGGCGCGCGCAGGAACGCCTGCCTGGCCAGCGCCATCAGCTCCAGCAGCGCGTCGCGGCGGGCGACGAACCAGCGCTGGTCGGCCACCCCCCGGTCGGCGCGCTTGTGCAGCAGCGCCAGCTCGGTCGCGGCGAGCTGGTAGTCGGTCATGGCGCGCCCGGCGGCCGCGCCGCCGACGAGCCGGGCCCAGCGGCGGGCGGCCCGGCGGGACGGGATCGAGCACAGCATCCGCACGTCCTGCGGCGTGACCAGGCCCGTCCCGGCGTACATCGGCAGGTACGTCTCGATGCGGCGGACGGTGCCGCGGCGCTCGACGAACACGATGACGACCAGCGCGACCAGGACGCAGAAGTCCAGCAGGTAGACGACGCCGAGGCCGGCCAGCCCGAACGCGCCCGCGGCGCCGTTCCACAGCCCGTGCAGGATCATCGCGCCGAGCAGCCCGGCGAGCGGCGCGGCGATCTGGCCGCGCCGGTGCGTGGCCGCGTAGGCGACGCCGAGCCCGGTCATGGACGTGAACAGCGGGTGGCTGAGCGGCGCGATCAGGCCGCGCAGGATGAACACCGCCTGCAGCTGCTGGGCGCCGCCGTCCTCGAACGCCCGCATGTAGTAGGTGATGTTCTCCATCATCGCGAAGCCGAGGCCGACCATGGCGGCGTAGATGATGCCGTCGGCGAAGCCGTCGATCTCGTTGCGGCGGAACCACAGCAGGCCGAACAGGACGGCGCCCTTCAGCGTCTCCTCGATGATCGGCGCGCCGAACGTGGCGCTGACGAAGTGGCCCTCGGTCTCGCCGAAGATGGGCACGGTCACGTACAGCAGCCCGGCGGTGTTGAGGACGAGCGCGCCCAGCACGGCGATGCCCGCGCCCCACATGAACGAGAACACCAGGGCGCGCGGCGGTTCGGGCTCAAGCCGGTCCAGCGTGAGCGCGAGGGCGACCAGCACGGGGATCGGCAGTATGGCGAGCAGCACGCCGACCCAGAAGCCCGCCCCGCCGAGCGCGGCGTCGGCGCCGAACGCGATCAGGATGCAGAGCCCGGACACGGTCATGCCGATGATGAGGCCGACCGGGGGCCTGCCGGGAACGCGGCCTTCGAGCACCGCCTTCGGGTCCATGCGCGCCATGACGCGAGCGTAACGGGACGCCGCGTCCAACGCTAAGCCGGTCCGTCACCGTCGGTGACCGCCCGGCCGCGCCGGGCTCAGTGCAGCAGCGGGTCGACCGCGACGGCGGTGAACAGCAGCGCCAGGTACACGTTGGAGAGGTGGAAGAACCGCATCGGCCGCAGGTGGACGCCGGTCACCCCGGCGCGCACCGCCTTCAGCAGCCGGTGCCCCTCGGCGAGGAACACCAGGCCGAGCACGGCCGCGACGGCCCCGTACACCGGGCTCATCCCGGCGACCGGCCACAGCGCCAGCGAGGCCGCGACGGTCGCGTAGGTGTAGGCGAGGCTCTCGACGACGACGCGGCGCTCGGACGCGACGACCGGCAGCATCGGGACCTTCGCGACGGCGTAGTCCTCGCGGTAGCGCATCGCGAGCGTCCACGTGTGCGGCGGCGTCCACAGGAACACCACCATGAACAGCACGAACGGCGTCCAGGCGACGGACCCGGTGATCGCGGCCCAGCCGATGAGGACGGGCATGCACCCGGCGATGCCGCCCCACACGACGTTCTGCGAGGTGCGCCGCTTGAGCAGCAGCGAGTACACGAAGACGTAGAACAGGATCGCGAACAGGGACCCGGCCGCCGCGACGGGGTTCACCGCGAGCAGGAACCCGGCCGTGGACAGCACGGCGAGCGTCACCCCGAAGATCAGGGCGCGGGCCGGGGTGACCTGGTGGCGGGCCAGCGGGCGGCGGCGGGTGCGGCGCATCTTGGCGTCGATGTCGCGGTCGATGTAGCAGTTGATCGCGTTGGCGGACCCGGCGGACATCGTCCCGAACGCCAGCGTGAGCAGCACCGCCGACAGCGGGGGGACGCCGTCCGCCGCCAGGAACATCACCGGGATGGTGGTGATCAACAGCAGTTCGATGACGCGCGGCTTCGTGAGCGCCACGTAGGCGCGGACGCTCGCGCCCACCGTCCGGCGGGCGGCGCTTTCGGCGGGGTTCGGCACGAGGGCCGGCGCGAGCGCCCCCGGCACCCGGTCCAGCTCCATCTCGTGCTTGCTACTGAGCACCGTCACAATCGGGTCCACGTCCAACTAGGGATGAGAAATCGGTCCACCTCGGCGGTGCCCCCGCGTTACCGGGCCGGCCTCGGATTGGTGCGACTTCGGCTTGGTCTCTGTTGCCGCGGCCACTGCCGGCAGCCGCGCAATCACTGTAGTCCGCCCCCTCCGGAGGTCGCGCACCGGGTCGCCCGGCGCGCCCGCGGCGCCGCCGGGACGGCGCCCGGACGGCACCGGGAACCGGGCCGCCGGCCGCCGGGCCGCGCGGGCCGCCCCGGCGCGTCGCGGATCACCCGCCGGATCACCCGCGCGGGGGGTTAGCCCGCGCGGCGTCCGGGCAAGGGTGCTTGAAGGCGCGGGAAGCCGGCCCCCCGGAACGCGGCGCCTTCCCGCTGCAGGATGAGGCGGCCGCCCGCGCGGTAGGCTCGCCAGGGGTGGCGCATGATCTTCGCCCGCCGCGGACCGGGCGGCGGCACGGGGCTGGACACGCGCGCCCGTACGACGCTGCACAGAGGTCTTGACACCGGTTCGAGAGGAGCCTGGCGTTCCGTGAGCAGGGACAACAACACGTTTGAGTGGTCCGACAAGGACCGGCGCGCGGTGGACGTGATCCGCGCCCTCGCCATGGACGCGGTCGAGGAGGCCGGCTCCGGTCACCCCGGCACGGCGATGAGCCTGGCGCCCGCCGCCTACCTTCTCTTCCAGCGGTTCCTCCGGCACGACCCGACGGATCCGCACTGGCCCGGGCGGGACAGGTTCGTGCTCTCCTGCGGGCACTCCAGCCTGACCCTCTACATCCAGCTGTACCTGTCGGGCTACCCGATGACGCTGGACGATTTGAAGGCGCTGCGCAAGTGGGGCAGCCTCACCCCGGGCCACCCGGAGCACGGGCACACGGCCGGGGTGGAGACGACCACGGGGCCGCTGGGCCAGGGCCTCGCGAACGCGGTCGGGATGGCGATGGCCGCCCGGCGCGAGCGCGGCCTGTTCGACCCGGACGCGCCGCAGGGCGAGTCCCCCTTCGACCACATGATCTGGACGTTCGCGTCGGACGGCGACATCGAGGAGGGCATCAGCCACGAGGCGAGCGCCCTGGCCGCCCACCAGCGGCTCGGCAACCTGGTGCTGCTCTACGACGACAACAAGATCTCCATCGAGGACGACACGTCGATCGCGCTGTCGGAGGACGTGCGGGCGCGCTACGAGGCGTACGGCTGGGACGTCCACCGCGTCGACTGGACCGAGAACGGCGACTACGAGGAGAACGTGGCCGCGCTCGCGGCGGCGTTCGAGGCGGCGAAGGCCGAGACGGCCCGCCCGTCGTTCATCGCGCTGCGCACGATCATCGGCTGGCCCGCGCCGAACAAGAAGAACACCGGCAAGATCCACGGGTCGGCGCTCGGCGCCGACGAGGTCGCCGCGACCAAGCGCATCCTCGGCCTGGACCCGGCCGAGACCTTCTACGTCCCCGAGGACGTCCTGGCGCACGCCCGCGAGGTGTCCGACCGAGGCCGCGCCCAGCACGCCGAATGGAACAAGGCGTTCGACGCGTGGCGGGCGGCGAACCCGGAGCGGGCCGCGGAGTACGACCGGATCTCCTCGCGCACGCTGCCGCCCGGCTGGGACGAGGCGCTCCCGGTGTTCGAGGCCGGCAAGGACATCGCGACCCGCGCGGCGTCCGGCGAGGTGCTGGCGTCGCTGGCGCCCGTCCTGCCGGAGCTGTGGGGCGGCTCGGCCGACCTCGCCGAGAGCAACAACACGACGATGAAGGGCGAGCCGTCCTTCATCCCCGAGGAGTTCCAGACCAAGGAGTTCCCCGGCCACCGCTACGGCCGGACGCTGCACTTCGGCATCCGCGAGCACGCGATGGGCGCGATCTGCAACGGCATCGCGCTGCACGGCGGCACCCGCCCGTACGGCGGCACGTTCCTGATCTTCAGCGACTACATGCGCCCGGCGGTCCGGCTCGCGGCGCTGATGAAGCTGCCGGTCACCTACGTGTGGACGCACGACTCGATCGGCCTCGGCGAGGACGGCCCGACCCACCAGCCCGTCGAGCACCTGTGGGCGCTGCGGGCGATCCCCGGCCTGGACGTGGTCCGGCCCGCGGACGCCAACGAGACGGCCGTCGCCTGGCGGACCGTGCTGCGGCACACCGACCGGCCCGCGGGCCTCGCGCTGACCCGGCAGAAGCTGCCGACGTTCGAGCGCGGCGGCGAGATCGCGTCCGCGGAGGGCGTCGCCAAGGGCGGCTACGTGCTGGCCGACGCCGACAACGGCCGGCCCGAGGTGATCATCATCGCGACCGGCAGCGAGGTGCAGCTCGCGCTGGAGGCGCGGCGCACGCTGCAGGCCGAGGGCACCCCGACCCGCGTCGTGTCGATGCCGTGCGTGGAGTGGTTCGAGGAGCAGACCGACGCCTACCGGCAGGAGGTCCTGCCGCCGGGCGTGCGCGCCCGCGTGTCCGTCGAGGCGGGCGTCGCGCTGGGCTGGCGCACCTACATCGGCGACGACGGCGAGTCGGTCAGCCTGGAGCACTTCGGCGCGTCCGCCGACTACAAGACGCTGTTCCAGCAGTTCGGCATCACCTCCGAGCGCGTCGTCGCGGCGGCGAAGGCCAGCCTGATCAAGGCCGGCGTGCACGGCGCCGGGCGCGGCGCCACCACCGGCAACTAGGAGAGGACGATGAGCGACATTCTGAAGCGGCTCTCGGACGAGGGCGTGTCGATCTGGCTGGACGACATCAGCCGCGAGCGGCTGCGGTCGGGGAACCTGGCGGAGCTGGTCAAGGACAAGCACGTCGTCGGCGTCACGTCCAACCCGACGATCTTCGCCAAGGCGCTGAGCAAGGGGAACGCCTACGACGACCAGGTCCGCGACCTGGCGCTGCTCGGCGTGGACGTCGAGGAGGCGTCCCGCGCGATCACCACCTACGACATCCGCTGGGGCTGCGACGTGCTGCGCCCGGTCTACGACCGGACGGAGGGCGTGGACGGCCGCGTGTCGATCGAGGTGGACCCGCGGCTCGCCAAGGACACGGCCAAGACGGTCGCCGAGGCGCGGATGCTGTGGTGGCTGGTGGACCGGCCGAACCTGTTCATCAAGATCCCGGCGACGCCGGAGGGCCTGCCGGCGATCACCGAGACGCTGGCGGCCGGCATCAGCGTGAACGTGACGCTGATCTTCTCGCTGGAGCGCTACGGCGAGGTCATCGACGCGTTCTTCGCCGGCATGGAGCAGGCCAGGGAGAACGGGCACGACCTGTCGAAGCTCGCGTCGGTCGCGTCGTTCTTCGTCAGCCGGGTCGACACCGAGATCGACAAGCGGCTCGACAAGATCGGCTCGGACGAGGCGAAGGCGCTGCGGTCGAAGGCGGGCCTCGCCAACGCCCGGCTCGCGTACGCGCTGTACGAGGAGAAGTTCGGCACCGCCCGGTGGAAGGCGCTGAAGGACGCCGGGGCCCGCCCCCAGCGGCCGCTGTGGGCCTCGACCGGCGTGAAGGACCCGAACCTCGTCGACACGCTGTACGTGGACGAGCTGGTCGCGCCGGGCACCGTCAACACGATGCCGGAGGCGACGCTGGTGGCCGCGGCCGACCACGGCCAGGTGCGCGGCGACAGCGTCCGGGACGCCTACGACGACGCCCGCGCGCACATGGCGGCGCTCAAGGAGATCGGCGTCGACTACGACGACGTCGTGCAGGTCCTGGAGGACGAGGGCGTGGAGAAGTTCGCGGCCTCGTGGAAGGGCATGCTCGACTCCATCACCGGCGAGCTGGAGTCCAAGGCGGCCGGCGCGTGACCTCGGTGGTGACCGCCGGGGGCATCTCGGTCACCATCCGCGGCGCCGTCGTCGACGAGGGCGAGACGGTCCTGGACCGTCTCGTCTCCGACGGCGTGCCCGGGTCGCTCGCGTCCCGGAGCGCCAAGCTGTGGGGGCCGGACGCGGCCCCGCTCGCCGCCCGCCGGCTCGGCTGGCTCGACCTGCCGGAGACCTCCCGGTCGCTGCGCGACCGGCTGGCGGCGGCGGCGGGCGAGGCGCGCGACGCCGGCCTCGACCGGGTCGTGCTGGCCGCCGCCGGGGGCGCGGCGGCCGCCGCCGAGGCGATGTGCCGCACCGCGGGCGCCGAGCTGACCGTCCTCGACACCACCGACCCGCACGAGGTGTCGGGCGTCCTGGCCGGCGACCTGGCCCGGACGCTCGTGGTCGTCGTGGGCGGCGGCATCGAGGCGCAGGCGCTGCGCCGCGTGTTCGCGCAGGCGTTCGCCGAGGCCGGGCTGCGCGGCGGCGAGGCGGCGCGCCGGTTCGTCGTCGTGGCCGAGGAGGGCTCCGATCCCGCCCGCGCCGCCGCCGAGGCGGGCCATCATCTCGTCCCGGCCGAGCCGGACGTCGACGACCGGTTCGGGGCGCTGGGCGCCCGCTCCCTGGTGCCGGCGGCGCTGGCGGGCGTCGACGTCGACGGCGTGCTGGACGAGGCGTCCCGGCTCGCGGGGGTGCTGGCGCAGCCCTACGACAACCCCGCGCTGGCGCTGGGCGCGGCGCTGGGCTCGTCGGCGCTCGGCGGCCGCGACAAGCTCGTCATCGCCGACCACGGCTCCGGGCTGGACGGCTTCGCCGGGTGGGCGGAGCAGCTGGTCGCCGGGGCGACGGGCAAGGAGGGCAAGGGCCTGCTGCCGGTCGTGGTGGAGGACGTCGCCGCGCCGGGCTTCGAGCTGGCCGGCGACCTGCGCCGGGTCATCCTCGGCCGCCGCCCGGACGAGCCGGGCCCGGGCCGGGAGGCGGGGATCAGCGTCGCCGGCCCGCTCGGCGCGCAGTTCCTGCTGTGGGAGTACGCGGTCGCGGTGGCGTGCCGGGTGATCGGCGTGAACCCGTTCGACGAGCCGGACACCGCGGAGTCGCGGGCCAGCACGGCCGCGCTGCTGCGCTCGGAGGAGGGCGCGGCGCCGACGGTCGTGCGGCGGCCGCCGGAACTGGTCGAGGGCGCGGTGGAGGTGCACGCCCCGGAGGACGCGCTGCGCGGCGCGCGGACGCTCGCCGAGGCGCTGGAGGCGTTCCTCGCGGACGTCCCGGACGGCGGCTACCTCGCGGTGCTCGCCTTCCTGGACCGCTCCGGCGACGCGGCGGCGGCCGGGCTGCGCCCGCTGCTGGCCGCGCGGGGCGCGCAGCTGCGCAGGCGCCCGGCGCCGGTCACGTTCGGCTGGGGGCCGAGCCACCTGCACACGACCGGCCAGTACCACAAGGGCGGGCCGCTGAACGGCGCGTTCCTGCAGATCACCGGGGCGGTCACCGGCGACGTGCCGGTGCCGGGGCGCCCCTACAGCCTGGGCGAGCTGCAGCTGGCGCAGGCGTTCGGCGATCTGCGGGTGCTGCGCTCGCTGGGGTGCCCGGCGGTCCGGCTGCACCTGCGCGACCGCGCGGAGGGCCTCGCGCAGCTCGCCGCGGCGCTCGGCTGACCGCCCGGTCCGGACGCACCGCGACCGGGCGGATCCGGGACGCGACCAAAGAAGATCAATGGAGATGGTCGCGAATGCCCGTTCTCTCCTGAAACGATGGGGGGCAGGAGGGAACGGTGTCCGGATTCGACGTATTGACGCGCGGCGACGTGCTGGACTCGGCGCTGCGGGCGAGGGACTACCTCGTGAGCTGCGGCGTCCCCGGCGCGCTGGCCGCCAAGGACCCGCGGCTGTGGGGCCGGCGCGCGGTGGACCACAGCCGGCTCGGCTGGCTCGACCTGCCGTTCGCCTCCCGCGGGCTGCTGAACCAGGTGCACGGGCTGGTCGCCGAGGCGCGCCAGTCCGGCCTCGACCACATCGTGCTGATCGGCGTCGGGGCGGAGAGCCTCGCCGCGCAGGCGATCATGGAGGCGCACGCGCCGGCGCTCGCCGCTACGGGCGGCGCGGCCGGCGGCGCCGGCGGCGGCGCGGAGGCCGGGCCGGAGCGGACGACCGGCGAGCTGACCGTGCTGGACGGCGGCGACACGGCCGCGCTGGCGTTCGCGCTGGAGCGGCTCGACCGGACGCTCGTGGTGCTGGCCAGCAAGGCGGGCGTGTCCCTGGAGGGCGACGCCTACCGGCGGATCTTCGCCGAGGCGTTCCGGGAGCGGGGCCTGTCGGAGCGGGAGATCGCGGGCCGGTTCCTGGTCATCACCGACCACGGCAGCCCGCTGCACGACTTCGCCCGGCAGTGCGGCTACCGGATCGGGCTCACCGACCCCTACCTGCCGGGGCACTACGGCGCGCTGTCGGCGTACGGGCTCGTCCCGGCGGTGCTGGCGGGCGCGGACGCCGACCGGCTGCTGGACGAGGCGGCGTCGCTGGTGCCGTCGCTGTCGAAGGACGAGGACAACCCGGGCCTGCTGCTCGGCGCGGTCATCGGCGGCTGCGCGCAGCAGGAGCCGGGCGGCCTCGCCCGCGACAAGGTGCTGCTGCGCGAGCCGGGCGGGCCGGGCGCGCTGAGCGCGTGGATCGGCCAGCTGCTCGCGGTCGGCACCGGCAAGCGGGGCCGCGGCGTGCTGGCGTTCGAGCCGCCCGGCGGGCGCGGCGACTTCCCCGACGTGCACGGCGTGTCGATCAACCCCGGGTCGGCGGCGCGGGACGACTCCGACACCTCGGTGTGGGCGCCGCTCGGCGCGCAGTTCCTGCTGTGGGAGTACGCGACGGCGGTCGCCGGGTGGCTGCTCGGCGTGAACCCGTTCGAGGCGGGCAGCACGGTCGTGCAGGAGGCGGAGGACGACGCGGCGACGCTGCTGCGCACGGCGTCCGCGGGGTCGCTGACGGCGGAGCGGCCGGTGTACGTCGAGGACGGCATCGAGGTGCACGCCGACTTCCCGTGGCCGCCCGGCGCGGAGCTGCAGACCGTCCTCGGCGGGCTGGTCGCCTCCGTGCCGAACGACGGCTACCTGGCGGTGATGACGTACCTGTCGGGCGACTTCTCCGGCCGGTACCTGGCGCCGTCGCTGGCCCGCGCGTCGGGCCGCCCCGTCGCCTACGGGCCGGGGCCCGGCTACCCGCACGCGACCGGCCCGGTGCACAAGGACGGCCCCGGCAACGGCGCGTTCCTCATCATCACCGGCGACCCGGCGCCCGGCGACGCGCTCGCCGGGCACCCGGTCCCCGGACGCCCCTACAGCCTGGCGCAGCTGCGGCTGGCGCGGGCCCTCGGCGAGCTGCGGGCGCTGCGCGAGCGGCGGCTGCCGGTGATCCGGCTGCACCTGCGCGACCCGATCGAGGGAGCGGGGCGGCTGACCGAGGCGGTCCGCGCGGTGGCGGGGGCGCGCAGGCCGTGATCCCGTTCGGGGAATGATCAAGCGGGCACGCGCGTATACCTGGGGGACGACGGGGAGAGCCGTCCGCTCACGCCCGGAATTCGGGTCCGCGAAGCGAGTTGGGGCAGGATGCTTGCAGTACTGAGACGAGAAGGCGCAGTCCGATCAGAGGGGGCCACGTGACCAACCCAGCCAATCCGCTCCGCGACCCGCGGGACAAGCGCCTGCCGCGGGTGGCCGGGCCGTGCGTGCTCGTGCTGTTCGGGGTCACCGGCGATCTGTCCCGCAAGAAGCTGCTTCCGGCGATCTACGACCTGGCGAACAGGGGGCTGCTGCCGCCGGGCTTCTCCCTGGTGGGCTTCGCGCGCCGCGACTGGGAGAACGAGGACTTCCGGCAGATCGCCTACGAGTCGGTCAAGGCGCACGCGCGGACCCCGTTCCGCGAGGACGTGTGGACGCACCTGTCGGAGGGCATGCACTTCGTGCCCGGCGAGTTCTCCGACCCGGGCGCGTTCGACGCGCTGTCGATGGCGGTCAAGGAGCTGGACGAGAGCCGCGGCACCGGCGGCAACTACGCCTTCTACCTGTCGATCCCGCCGAAGTTCTTCCCGCAGGTCGTCGAGCAGCTGCAGCGCAGCGGCCTGGCCGACCGCAAGGACGGCTCCTGGCGCCGGGTCGTGATCGAGAAGCCGTTCGGCAGCGACCTGAAGACGGCGGTGGAGCTGAACGACACCGTGCACCGCGTCTTCCCCGAGGAGTCGATCTTCCGGATCGACCACTACCTCGGCAAGGAGACGGTGCAGAACATCCTGGCGCTGCGGTTCGCCAACACCATGTTCGAGCCGATCTGGAACCGCTCGTTCGTCGACCACGTGCAGATCACGATGGCCGAGGACATCGGGATCGGCGGCCGGGCCGGCTACTACGACGGCATCGGCGCCGCCCGCGACGTCATCCAGAACCACCTGCTGCAGCTGCTGGCGCTGACCGCGATGGAGGAGCCCACCTCGTTCCGCGCGGAGGCCGTCCGCGCCGAGAAGGCGAAGATCCTCTCGTCGGTGCGGGTGCCCGGCAACATCGCCGAGTCCACGGCGCGCGGGCAGTACGCGGCGGGCTGGCAGGGCGGCGTGAACGTCAAGGGCTACCTGGAGGAGGACGGCATCCCGGCCGACTCCCGCACCGAGACCTACGCCGCGATCAAGCTGGAGATCGAGAACCGCCGCTGGGCCGGCGTCCCGTTCTACCTGCGCACCGGCAAGCGGCTGAGCCGCCGGGTGACCGAGGTCGCGATGGTGTTCCAGAAGGCGCCGCACCTGCCGTTCTCGCAGACCGACACCGAGGAGCTCGGGCAGAACGCGCTGGTGATGCGGGTGCAGCCGGACGAGGGCATCACCGTCCGGTTCGGCTCGAAGGTGCCCGGCACCTCGATGGAGATCCGCGACGTCAACATGGACTTCGCCTACGGGGAGTCGTTCACCGAGACCTCCCCCGAGGCGTACGAGCGGCTGCTGCTGGACGTGCTGATCGGCGACCCGCCGCTGTTCCCCCGGCAGGAGGAGGTCGAGCTGTCCTGGAAGATCCTCGACCCGATCACCGAGTACTGGGCGAGCCGCAGCGGCCTCGACCAGTACAAGTCCGGCGGCTACGGGCCCGCCAGCGCCGATGAGCTGATGGCGCGGGACGGGCGCACCTGGAGGCGGCTCTAATGAACATCGATCTCACCGGAACCACCACCCGCAAGATCCAGGACGCGCTGACGCAGTCCCGGCACCTGATGGGCGGCCCCGCCGTCGGCATGGTGCTCACCCTGATCATCGTGACCGACGAGTCGGCGCAGTACGACGCGGTCCGCGCCGCGACGGAGGCGGCGCGCGAGCACCCGTGCCGGGTGCTGACCGTGATCTCCCGCGATCCGCGCGGCGGCTCGTCGCGGCTGGACGCCGAGATCCGCATGGGCGAGACCGGCCCGGGCGAGACGGTGCTGCTGCGCATGTACGGGCCGCTCGCCGAGCACGCCGACTCCGTCGTCGTCCCGCTGCTCATGCCGGACACGCCGGTCGTCACGTGGTGGCCGGGCGGGAAGGTGCCGAAGGTGCCGGCGGAGGACCCGCTGGGCGCGCTCGCGCAGCGCCGGGTGACCGACTCCTACGCGGCGCGCGACCGGCTCGGCACCCTCGCCCAGCTCGCCCACGGCTACCGGCCCGGCGACACCGACTTCACCTGGACGCGGCTGACGTCGTGGCGGTCGCTGCTGGCGGCGGCGCTCGACCAGCACCACGAGGAGATCGTGTCCGGCGAGGTGACGGCCGAGCCGGACAGCCCGAGCGCGGAGCTGCTGGCGGCGTGGCTGTCGATCCGGCTGGGCGTGCCGATCCAGCGGACCGTGTCGGAGGGGCCGGGCATCACCGGCGTCCGGCTGACGACGACCGGCGGCGACATCCAGATCCACCGCCCGGACGGGCGGGTCGCGACGCTGTGCCGGCCGGGCCAGCCCGACCGGCAGGTGTCGCTGCTGCGCCGCCCGATGGCCGAGCTGCTCGCCGAGGAGCTGCGGCGGCTCGACCCCGACGAGGTCTACCACGACGCCGCCGTCCGTTTCGCCAAGGACCTGGCGCACGGCACGGCCACGCCGGGCGTCGCGGACGACCCGGTGTCGGCGAGCCCCGAGGCGGCGCGGACCGAGCCGGCCACGCGGCACGCGGAGGAGCAGGGCGCGGCCGAGCGGCAGGGGGGCGAGTGAGCGCCCCGGCCGTCCTCGTCCACCGCGACCAGGACCTGCTGGCCGCGGCCGCCGCGGCGCGGCTGGTGACCGCGATCGCCGACGCCCAGGCGGCGCGCGGCTCGGCGTCGGTCGTGCTGACCGGCGGCGGCGTCGGCACGGCGGTGCTGGCCGCGCTCGCCGCCGCGCCCGCGCGGGACGCGATCGACTGGGGCCGCCTGGACGTGTGGTGGGGCGACGAGCGGTTCCGCCCCGCCGGCGACGCCGAGCGCAACGAGACCGGGGCGCGGGCGGCGCTGCTCGACCACGTCCCCGCCGACCCGGCGCGGGTGCACCCGATGGCCCCGTCGGACGGCCCGGACGGCGACGACCCGGAGGCCGCGGCGGAGCGCTACGCCGCCGAACTGCTCGCCGCCGGCGGCGGCGCGGTCCCGGCGTTCGACGTGCTGATGCTCGGCGTGGGCCCGGACGCGCACGTCGCCTCGCTGTTCCCGGGCATGCCGGCGCTGCACGACGAGCGCCCGGTCGTGGCCGTGCACGGCTCCCCCAAGCCGCCGCCGACCCGGATCTCGCTGACGTTCCCGTCGCTGCGCGCGGCGCGGGAGGTGTGGGTGCTGGCGGCCGGCGAGTCGAAGGCGGAGGCCGTGCGCCTCGGCCTGTCGGCGGACGCGGACCCGGAGAAGGCCCCGGTCGCCGGCGCGCGCGGCCGGGAGCGGACCCTGTTCCTGCTGGACACGGCCGCCGCGTCCAGGTTGCCCGGCTGAGAGAACACTGAAGAGTGTCCCCGGATCCGCATGCCGCACGCTGAACCGCGCATAACCTGAGCACGTGATTATCTTGTGCACCCCTTGACCGGGGGATGACCCGCAGTGCGGGCCGAGCAGGCGAGCGTGAGGAGTTCTCAGGTGCTCAAGGGTCGGACCGGGACGGCGGGCGCGGCGCTCGCAGGGGCGGTTCTCATCGCCGTCGCGGGATGCTCGTCCGGCGGCGACGGCGGCGGCAAGGGCGGCGACGGCGGCAAGGCCGCGGACGCGGTCAAGCTGGCGATCACGCCCGCGACCGGGACGAGGGAGGCGGCGCCCGACCAGCCCGTCACCGTCACGGCGGACAAGGGCAGGCTGACCAGCGTGACCTTGACCTACGGCAAGAAGAACACCAAGGCCGAAGGCAGGCTCGCGCCCGACGGCAAGTTGTGGAAGTCGTCGTGGACGCTGCGCCCGTCCACGACGTACACCGTCACCGCCAAGGGCACCGGCGAGGGCGGCAAGGAGGTCACCGCGACCTCCACGTTCACGACGCTGACGCCGAAGAAGAAGCTGACCTCGGGCATGTCGCCGCTGGACGGCGAGACCGTCGGCGTCGGCATGCCGGTGCAGCTGCTGCTGTCCCGGCCGGTGAGCACCAAGGCCGGGAAGATCGCCGTGGAGCGGGCCCTTGAGGTCCGCATGTCCAAGCCGGTCGAGGGCGCCTGGTACTGGATCAGCGACAAGGAGGTCGACTTCCGGCCCCGCGACTACTGGCCGACCGGGCAGAAGGTGAAGGTCATCGCGCACCTGGCGGGCCTGAAGGTCGGCGAGGGCGTCTACGGGATGAAGGACCGCAGCGCCGCCTTCACGGTCGGGCCGCGGCACATCACCACGATCGACGCCAAGAAGCACCGCGCGACGGTGACCGAGGGCGGGAAGACCGTGCGGACGATGAAGGTCAGCCTCGGCAAGCCCGGCCACGACAGCTACAGCGGAACCATGATCGCCCAGGAGAAGGCGAAGGACATCATCATGGACTCCGCGACCACCGGCGACCCCGGCGAGTACCGGATCCCCACGAAGTGGAACGTCCGCCTCACCTACAGCGGGACGTTCGTCCACTCGGCGCCGTGGTCGACGGACGCGCAGGGCAACGACAACGTCAGCCACGGGTGCGTGAACGCCTCACCCGAGGACGCCAAGTGGTTCTACAACTTCACCAACCGGGGCGACATCGTCAAGGTGACCGGCACGTCCCGCAAGCTCCAGTTCGGCAACGGCCCGACGCCGTGGGCGAAGTCCTGGGAGGGCTGGCTGGAGGGCAGCGCCACCGGCAAGCCGGTGATGGGCCTGCCCCTCAAGTGACCGGCCTCAAGTGACCGGCCTCAGGTGACCGGGGTCCAGTGACAGGGCTCGGGTGACAGGGCTCCGGTGACAGGGCTCCGCGAGCCCGGGCCGTGTGCGCGGGGCGATCACGGGAAGACTTGGTGCCATGCAGAAGCTCTCGTTGGACGCACAGGTACGGGACAATCTGAAGCGCGCCGCCGCCGGCTCGACCGGGCGCAGCGCCGACACCGTGTACGGCGGGCATGAGCACGTCCTGCGCCAGACGGTCGTGGCCCTCACGGCGGGCACGTCGCTGTCCGAGCACGAGAACCCCGGCGAGGCGACCATCTACGTCCTGCACGGGCGGGTGCGGCTGCTGGCCGGGGACCACCACTGGGACGGGATGGTCGGCGACCTGCTGATCATCCCGGACCAGCGGCACAGCCTGGAGGCGCTGGAGGACGCCGCGGTCCTGCTGACGGTGGCCAAGACCGGCTGACCGTCAGTCGTGGCGCAGGTGCGCGTGGCAGGCGCCGGGTTCGGCGAAGGGCACCAGCCGGTCGGCCTCGACGGGGGCGTTCAGCTCCTTCAGCGCGCCCTGCATGAGGCCCAGGTGCACGTCGCAGACCAGCGGGCCGTACTCCTCGGCGAGCTCCAGGAACGGGCAGTGCCGCAGCCGGATGAGGTCGCCGTCGGGCCGGGGCGCGAAGTCGAGGTCGTCCAGCAGCGCGGTGAGCCGCTCGGTCGCCGCCTCGCCGGACAGCCGCTGGAACGGCGGCTTCCGGTCGACGAGGTAGCGGCCCCACTCGCGGCCGGCCTGCGCCGCGCTCTCCCGGGCGGCGGGCCCCTCCGAGGCCAGCCGGCTGAGCAGGATCTGCGCGAGCAGCCGGTAGCCGCGGGCGCCGCCGCGGTCCATGCCGGGGCGCGGCGTGTAGACGGTGCGGGGGCGGCCCGGCCCGGTCGGCTGCTCGGCGGTCCGTTCGACGGTGCCCTCGGCGGTCAGCGCGTCCAGGTGGAAGCGGGCGGTGTTGGCGTGCACGCCGAGCCGCGCGGCGACCTCCGCGACGCCCAGCGGGGCATCGGCGTCGCGCAGGATGTCGAGGACTTCCTGGCGGCGGGAACGTTCGGTCGCCATGCGGGTCACCCCTCCCCCGCCGGCGGCTGGGCCGCGATCAGCGGATGGTCTCGGTCGAGCGGACCGAGTTTCCCGGCCCCGCCCGGCGAGCCGAGGTCGTCGAAGAACTCCGCGTTCGCCCGGGTGTAGGCCGTCCACCGGTCCGGCAGATCGTCCTCGTAGTAAATCGCCTCCACGGGGCACACGGGTTCGCAGGCGCCGCAGTCGACGCATTCCTCCGGGTGGATGTACAGGGCCCGCGCCCCCTCGTAGATGCAGTCGACCGGGCACTCGTCGACGCACGCCAGGTCCTTGACGTCAACGCAGGGTTCGGCGATCACGTAGGTCACGGGCGCTCCTCCAGGTCGGCCACATTTCTAACAGTGCCACATGTAATAATAATTGAACAGGGAGGAGTAAGGAACGACATGCCGGGACGCGGCTCGCGGGAGAAATCCGCGGGAGGGGTTGACAGGTTCTGATTGGTGTATCAATAATGAAGCCATGACGACCGCACAGGGAACCCGCAGGACCACCTCGGAGGAGCGCCGCGAGCAGGTGATCGAGGCCGGCATCGCGGTGTTCGCCGAGTACGGCCTCCACGCCACCAAGACCGCCGACATCGCCAAGCGCGCCGGCATCTCCCAGCCCTACATCTACGCACTGTTCGACGACAAGAAGGCCCTCTTCATCGCCTGCCTCCAGCGCGCCCGCGAGCAGATCCGGGACTCGTTCGCGGCGGCCTGGGAGGTCCGCGACACCCCGGAGGAGACGCTCGCCGCGGTGAGCCGCAACCTCCAGCGGACGCAGCCGAGCACGGAGGCGCGGCGCTGCCAGCTCCAGGGGTACGCCGCCTCCGCCGACCCGGAGATCCGCTCGTTCATGCGCCGCGGCTTCATGGAGGTCTCCGACCACATCGCCGAGCGCACCGGCGCCGACCGCGCGACGGTGGCGCGGTTCATGGCCGCCGGCAACCTGCTCAACCTGGGCATGGTCCTGGACCTGCCCGACGAGTACGTCAGCGTCGCACTCTGACGCTCCCGCTCCCGCTCCACGCGGGACTCCTCTCGCCCATCTATTTATTGGTCAATCAATCAAATCTCGAAGGAGCCTCACATGTCTTCGCCCACCACCACACCCACCACGCCCCGGACCACCGGCCCCGCCCGCGGCGGCGCCCCGTCCCCCTCCGCGGAGGCCGCGATGCCCTACCCGCGCCGCTGGTACACCCTCGCCGTGCTCTGCCTGTCGCTGCTCGTCATCGTCGTCGACACGACGATCGTGAACGTGGCGGTCCCCACCCTCGCCTCCTCGCTGCACGCCGGAGCCGGCGCGCTGGCCTGGATCGTCGACTCCTACACCCTCGTGTTCGCCGCCTTGCTGCTTCCCGCCGGCACCCTCGGCGACCGGTTCGGGCGGCACCGCGCGCTCGCCGCCGGGATGGCGGTCTTCGGCGCCGGCTCGCTGGGCGCGGCGCTGTCGGCCACCGCCGCGCAGCTGATCGCGGCCCGCGCGGTCATGGGCGCCGGCGCGGCGTTCATCATGCCCGCCACGCTCGCGCTGCTGACCGCGGTGTTCACCGACCCGCGCGAGCGGGCCAAGGCGATCGGCCTGTGGTCGGCGGTCAGCGGCCTCGGCGTCGCGATCGGCCCGACCGCCGGCGGATGGCTGCTGCAGCACTTCTCGTGGAGCGCGATCTTCGCGGTGAACCTGCCGGTCGTCGCGGCCGCGCTCGCCGCCGGCCCGTTCCTCGTGCCCGCCTCGTCCGCCCCGCACCGCCCGCGCGTCGACGTGCTCGGCGCCGCCCTCGCCGCCGCCGGGCTGGGCGCGCTCACCTACGCGGTCATCCAGGCCGGGGAGGGCGGCTGGACGTCGGCGGCCACGCTGCTGCGGTTCGCGGTCGCGCTCGTCCTGCTCGCGGTGTTCGGGTTCTCGCAGGTCCGCGGCGGCCACCCGATGCTGGACCTGGACCTGTTCCGGGACGGCCGGTTCACCGCCGCCGCGATGTCGGTGATGGTGCTGTTCTTCGGGCTGGCCGGCAGCACGTTCGTGCTCACCCAGATCTACCAGTTCGTCCTCGGCTACTCGCCGCTGGAGGCCGGGATCCGGTCGCTGCCCGGCGCGCTCGCGCTGACCGTCGCGTCCCCGCTCGGCACCCGGGCCGCCGCCCGCTTCGGGATCCGCGCCTCGATGACGGCCGGGCTGGTGGCCGCCGCGGCGGGGCTCGGCTACTTCGCCACCGCGTCCGGCGGCACCGGCTACGTCCACTACATGGTCGCCTCGATGGTGCTGTCCGCCGGGATCGGGCTGACGATGGCGCCCGCCACCCAGTCGATCATGTCGACGCTGCCGCCCGCCAAGACCGGGGTCGGCTCGGCGGTCAACAACGCCACCCGCAACCTCGGCACCGTCCTCGGCGTCGCGGTCGTCGGCACTCCAGCCGGGCATGGACGAGGTCGGCGAATACGGCCGGACGCTGACCTCCGGCGCACCCGAACCGGCGTTCATCTCCGACCTGTTCTACC
>NZ_JBEORG010000042.1:0-16537 GCF_040302145.1 Spirillospora sp. NPDC127506
TGGGGTTCCGCAACCTGACCAACTACATCGCCAGATCACTACTCGAGACCGGCGGCTTCAAACCGCAACTACACCCTCGATCGTGAAGAGCCGGTAACCAGGGAAGGGCGGTCGGCTTCTTGGGGACGGCGGCAAGGTCGTCCAGGCGCGCGGAGGCGGTCGAGTCGGCGGCATCGCGTCCGTACGGGCGGGACACGCTAATTGACCTCACACGTACGCTGAATGATGAGGTGTAATGAGTGGGCCAGGGCGATCACGCATCCGGTGCGTCGTTCAAAACGGCGATCGCAGACTTCAAGGAGGCCGCCTTCTCCGGGCATGGTGCAGGGAACCGGCACGGGAGACCTCCCGCGTATTCAGATCCACACGCCTGAGGGTCGGGTTGTAAAAATATTCTGGAGGCGGTGACGTGCGGGTTCCGGCCAGGAACAGGTTACTGATGTCGAAATCGGACATCGCTGCCAGCAGGGTGGCGGGTTCGCATGACGCCCTTTCCTGGGTGTGGGTGATCCCGCTTCCGGCTGGAGGGTTCCGGGTCCGGGCCTTTGAGGTAGGGCGTGATCTGATAGACGCCGACGCCTGCTTCTATGACGATGACATGTCCATCGTGCATGACGAGATCATCCCGTCCATCGACGATATTGATGACTCGATAAGGCGCTCGGGTGTAGATCCGGACGATTTGGATGCGCCATGGAAGTGCGGTTTCCCGGTTTGAAGCTTCCTGTTCTAGACGTTGTTCACGTGACCTACGATGGGCCTGTGTGATGAAAACGGGTGGCCTGCAAGTTCTTGGTCTTCGGATTCCGCCTGCGCTGGAGGTGCTGCTCAGGGAGGATAGGTGGATTCCTCCGGCGGGTGATCAGGTATTCTTGGAGATCTTCGGGGAACGGCCTGAGGATGTTCATTTTTTCGATCTTTCCGAACTGCTGCGCTGTAACGAGCTTTGGCGGGAGCTCGAACCATTTGACATATTCTGGAAACCGGAAGAAGGTGGTAGCCTCGGTATCGACCTCCGGCGTTCGGTTCTAATCGGCGTCCTGGGAACCGACATGCCGTTCGTCTTGGACTATCGGGAGTCGGATATGGTACCGCGGGTGCTTTACCTCGCCAGCTCGGATGGTTTCGCATGGGTACAAGTTGCTTCTGACGTCGACGACCTAATCCGCCGACTCTACGGGTGAAGTCCGTCCGGTCCTACTGAGTGCGTGTTTGAAAGTTGATCTCGGTCGGTGCGTATGTGCGATGTCGTGTGCCGCTTCGTGTAGGTGGCGCGGTGGCTCGGACATCGTGCTGTCCCTCTGGCTGCCCGACGATGAGTGCGCGCTGGTGGAACCGCCGTTGCCCCCGGCCAGCAGTGGGGGCTGGAGCACTCGCGGCGCGGGATCGTAGACGCGGTGCTGTTTGTGGTGCGCCCCGGTCGCGCCTGGCGGCAGTTGCTTGCCGGCTTTCCGCCGTTTGTGTGGAACCTGATCTGATGTGTCAAGCAGGCCGGGTTGGTGTGACGCGGCTGCAGTCTCGGCTGATCTTGTGTCTGTGGATCTCATCGCAACTGTTCGTGAAACCAGTCGCGTTGGCCCAGGTGCTGGAAGCCGAGCGTGATGCGCTGAAGGTGCTGTTGGCCACCAATTCGATGCCTGATCTGGTGGTTGTCGATGGCCGCGGGTATGAGCACGGGGTTCATCGCGCTAGGCCATCCGATGGCGGCCGCGGAACTTGCAACGGTGATGGCCGGCGAAGCAATCACCCCCGGGCTGGACGAGGTAGCTGGGTCTCGTTTCTTCGAGTTGGATGTGGCGGGGCTCGAGGAGCGAACGGGAAATATGTTGTTCGACTTTCACTTTGACCACGGTGCCGGCAAAGACGATTGTCCGGTGCAGGTTTCGGCGAGTCCGATCCGTTCGTGCGTAGGAGTGGAGGGGCAGGACGGGCGGTGGGGCAGGGGCGCTCGCGGGAATGGGGGGCCGCGCGGATCGCAGGGCTGGCGCAGTGCACGGCGGCTGGAGCCGGACGGGCGTAAAGGCGAGCGGCGTCGGCAGCGGGGCAATGGTCGCATGTGACGCGGACCGGCGTAGGGCCCGTGGCGGACGTCGGCATCGACGGGTGGTCTCGGCGGCGTGTAACGACGTCGAGGCCGGGCCACGAGGAGCCGGTGGGAGCGGCCTGGACGCCCTGGCCCTTGTTCATGCGGCGCGGTGGGGTTGTCGTCCGCCGCATGGCCAAGCGTGCCGCAGGTCAACGAAGGTGGCGCGGCTGGTGAGAGCCCGTGGTCTGGGTGCTGCGCACGTATCGGGGGCCCTGCTCGTCGCGCACGTCCCTGGCTCTGCTCGTCGCAGACGGGACTGGAATGGGCCGAGACGGGTTAGGGCAGGTCGAGGGTGCCGTTCTTGACTTGGGCTGCGAACGCTTGCCAGGCGGAGTGGCCGAAGATCAGTCTTGGGCCGTCCGGGTTCTTGGAGTCCCGCACTGCTACGGCCGTCGCCAAGTCCGCCACCTCGACGCACGCATCCCCGGTATCCGTACTGCGACGGCTCTTACGCCAAGTAGCAGCACGCACGATCGGCGCCACCTCGACGCACCGGTGACCCGTGTCAGTGCTGTAACTACTCTTCCGCCACCCCGATGGAACCAACGCGACCTCGACGCACTGATCACCAGTGTGAGTGCTGCGAAGGCTCTTGCGCCATTGCACAGCCTGCGGGTGCTTTGTGCTCATAGGCTCTCCAAGATCGACCGGAGGAGGTTCAGGGAGTCCTCAGCGGTCATCGCTGAAGCCCTGATCAAATCGAAACGTACCCTATACTTCCGGACAACCGAAGGGTGATCGACGAGCTGGCCACCGACGTGACCCTCGACGCGCACGGCATCGGAATCGTCCTCAAAACCGAGGACCATGAACGCGCCGGGCAATCCCGCGTAGGCACCCTCTGCGGTTGGGACGATCTGGATCGTGACGTGATACAGCTCCGTCAGGTCGATGAGGTGCTGGATCTGTTCTTTCATCACCTCCGGGTCTCCGATCGGGCGACGAATAGCGCCTTCGTCGAAGATCGCGACCACGTGGGGTGGGTTCTCCCGCTTGAGGAGCTCCTGTCGTTCCATTCGAGTTGCGACTAGCTGGTCAACGTGGCGGACGTCTTCCCCTGCTTGAGCACCTCGCGTGCGTACGCCGGTGTCTGGAACAGCCCCGTGATGACCATGGTCTCGAAGATGTAGATCACCTCGGCCACTCGTTCCCGTGCGATGAAGTCAGGGAAGCCAGGGGGCAGGACGGCGAGGCGGCCGAAGTCTCGGATCCACTCCCAGATGCGGTAGAACGATCCGTTCGTCTTGAAGAAGGTGTCGCAGGCTCGGGCGAAGTCGTCGGAAGGGGCCGAATTGCCCGATTCGATCTGGCCGATCCACTGCGGGGTGAAGCCGAGCCTCTCGGCGAACTGCGGTCGGGACAAGTCGGACGCTTCGCGATAAGCCCGGAGTTCTGTGCCGAAGTACTCGGCGGGCGAGGACGGGACGCCGGGGTCGCGCGGGCGACGGGGCATGGGAGCCTCCAGGATTCGAAAGCGCTGCGGCTTTCCGACCGCACGCGGGGGGGTTTCTTTCTCCGGGCTTCTTGCTCTTCCAGAAGATAACGCGATCACAGGAAGATTGGGAGCGGTAACGGAGAGAAATCACGGCGAAAGTTCAAACGATCATGGATACGCCCGTCAACCCCACTGACCAGGCGTTGGCCCGACTCCGCGAGGACTTCCAGGGTCATCGAATCTGGCGCGCGACACGCCACGACGGAAAGCTCGGCGATTGGGTCGCCACTCTGCACGACCCTAAGGCCGGGGTAGATCCGACCGTTGTACGTAACACGGAAGAAGAGCTTCGTAAGGCGCTCGCTGACGAACTCAGTCGCGCGTCCGGCAAAGAGATGTTCGAACCCAGTCAGTGGGTGCGTTGGTAATGCGATGGATCGAATCGAAGAATCTGAACGCCGGCGCCCCAAATTCTTCCATTTCGGTGCATCTTGACCGACTTGCGCAGGAAGTCATCCGGGAAGGCTGGAAGGCCGTTGCGCGCTACGACGGCCCGTGCCCGCTTCTACGCGTGTTCGACCCCGCCGTCCCGGACTTCGGGGAGAGCATCACTCTCGTCCCCGGAACGGCGTCCGACATCTGGTGGTACCGGTCGAGCACCGGCGAGGACCTGGCTCCGCACACCAAGCCCATGCGCGCGGCCGAGCGGATCACCCGCATTCTTGTTCCGTACGTGACGGCCGCCCTCGCCGCGCAGAGCCACCAGCGGGAGACGGCGGGCGAACCGCGTCCCGCGCCCCGGCCTCACCCGGACCAGCCTTACGCGGCGACGGTCGCCGACTTGCAGGATCGCTCCGGAGTCATCTGCTGGTGGGGCACCCACACCGAGGAGTGGTGGGCACTCATCCCCGGCGGGACGCGGTGGAGGATCGTCAACGCCCCGACCCGGAAACCCTCATCCAGACCATCTTCAAGGCCCGCTTCCGTCGCTGACCCTCAAACCGCCGCGCGGCCGGGGCGGCCACCCGTCCCCGCCGCGCGGTCGATACTTCGGGCTCTTCTTGACGGTGCATTGGCGCGGGGCGCGGGGGCGCGTCAGGATGCTGGGGTGACTTTGCCGCCTGGTTCGTCGTCGCCTGCTGTGCCGCCCTATCGAAGGGGGACCGGGTTTCCGCCGGGGGCCGGCCGTGGTGGGGAGCGGTTCGTGCTGCCGGGGCCCTGGTATCGGATTCAGGCCGTCCCGGCGCCGCAGCGGGAGGCGTCGGCCGAGTGGGACTTTGTGAGTGTGCTGCCCGCGGCGTTGTCGGCGGCGCGGTTGCGGCGGCCGTTCGTTGTGGGGTGGTTGTCGGCGGGCTCCGGTGCGCCGCTGCAGCTGATCACTAACGCTGGGCCCATCGGGACGCCGGAGGCGAACGCCGAGACCCATGGGCTCCTGTTCCCCAGCGGGGGTCGTGGGGTGCCCGTTGGGGACGGGTGGTTGCGCCAGGCCGAGCGGATGGTCTGGACGCGGTGTCCCGGGCGGTTGGCGCCGCAGGGGGCCGGGGGCGGTCCCGGGCTGTTCGAGGCGACGCTCGTCACGTTGATGGAGCGGCCCTTCGGGTGGTTCGTGGTCGCTGATCCGTGCGATGAGCGGCTGATCGATGACGAGGTGCGGGAACTGCAGCACGAGCTCCGGATGCTGCGGCGTGGGGAGGACGAGCAGTCGAGGCTCGCCGTCTCCCGGGCCGATCAGCGGCTCGCGGAGCTGGACGCGTTCCGCGAGGCGGGGCTGTGGCAGGTGCGGGTCGTCGCCGGTGCCGCCTCGCAGGAGGAGCTCGGGCAGATCGCGCCGGTGCTCGTCGGGTCGATGGAGTTGGGGCACCATCCGTATCGGCTGCGGTCGGGGCAGGGGAGCGGGTCGTTCAGCGAGATGCTCAGCCCCGGGGCGGAGCCGGCGCCGGTACGGCCGATGGGGGAGTCGGAGCAGCGGTTCCCGTTCGTCGCGACGGCGGGGGCGCTCGCGGCGCTGGCCGGGCTGCCGCGCAGAGAGGTGCCGGGGCTGCGCGTGCTGGAGGCCGGGTACTTCGACGTCACCTCCGAGACCACACCGCAGACGGGTGAACCGCAGATCGAGCTGGGCGCCATCCTCGACGGGCAGGACCGGGAGGTCGGGCGGTTCACCGTGCCCCGCTCGACCATCAACCGGCACGTGTTCGTCACCGGGGCGACGGGCGCCGGCAAGTCGCAGACCGTCCGGCATCTGCTGGAGCAGCTGACCCGCGCGGGCATCCCGTGGCTGGCGATCGAGCCCGCCAAGTCGGAGTACGCGGCGATGGCGGGACGCATCCAGGACCTCGGCGGGCCGGTGACGGTCGTCAACCCGTCCGACCCGGACTCGGTGCCCCTGTCGGTGAACCCGCTCGCGCCCGAGCCCGGCTACCCCGTCCAGGCGCACATCGACATGGTGCGGGCGCTGTTCCAGGCCGCGTTCGACGCCGAGGAACCGTTCCCGCAGATCATGGCGCAGGCACTCCAGCGCGTCTACGAGAACAACGGGTGGGACGTCGTGACGGGCGCGGGCGTGCCGGGTTCGCTGATCGAGCCGGCCGTCCCGACGCTGGAGCAGCTCCAGAACGCGGCGCTCCAGGTCATCCAGGACGTCGGCTACGGGCGCGAGCTGATGGCCGACGTGCAGGGGTTCGTCGACGTCCGGCTGAGGTCATTGCGCATCGGGTCGGCGGGACGGTTCTTCGAAGGCGGGCACCCGGCCGACATCGGCGGGATGCTCCGCGACAACATCGTGCTCGCCATCGAGGACGTCGCCAACGACGAGGACAAGGCGTTCCTCATGGGGACGCTCATCATCCGCGTCGTCGAGCATCTGCGGATGCGCGAGCGTAAGCGCGACCGGGCGGCGGGGTCCGCGCTGCGGCACGTCATCGTCATCGAGGAGGCGCACCGGCTGCTCCGCAACCGCGGCCCCGAACGCGGCAGTTCGCACGCGGTCGAGCTGTTCGCCGGGCTGCTCGCGGAGATCCGCGCGTACGGCGAGGGCATCATCGTCGCCGAGCAGATCCCGACGAAACTCGTCCCGGACGTCATCAAGAACACCGCGCTGAAGGTCGTGCACCGGCTGCCCGCCTACGACGACCGGCACCAGGTCGGCGCGGCGATGAACCTGGACGACGACCAGTCCCGCGAGGTGGTGTCGCTGCGCCCCGGCGTCGCGGCCGTGTTCGCGGACGGCATGGACCGGCCGCTACGGGTCCGGGTGCCGCTGGGGGAGGGGCGCGAGGCGGAGCTGCCCGGCCCGCCGCCGCCCGTGGACGGGCGCCGGTCCGCCGCCTGCGGCTGCGAATGCCGGTCGGGACGCGCGTGCACGCTGTTCGAGCTGCGCGAGGCCGACCTCATCGCCGGCGGCCCCGACTGGGCGTGGCTGCGGCTGTGGGCCGACACGCTGGTCCTGGCGCACGTCGTGAACCGGCCGCTGCCCGCCGTGCCGCCCGAGCTGGCGCGGGCCTGGTCGCGGCTGGCGCCGCGGCTCCGCGAGTGCGCGCTCGCGACCGTCCTCGAACGGGCCGTGACGCGGCGGTCCCGGTCGCTGCGCGCCGCGTACCCGCCGTCCGACCTGACCGCCGCGGTCGCGGACGTCGCCGGGCGCCTGCTCGGCGGCGCGGCGCCCGGCGGCGCGCCCGGCCCGCAGTGGATGATCCCGCAGGTCAAATGGCTGCACGAGCTCGACCGCCTGTTCCCCTACGGCGGCGGCGTCCCCGACAAGCACACGGTCGCGCCGCCGCTCGACTACCCGCTGCCCGGCCTCAAGCAGCCGCCGGACGCCAAGCTCGGCCACCGCCTGCGCGCCCTGCGCCGCCACCCGCTGTCGATGGAACTGGCCCGCAACCGCCCCATCGCGCTCACCGCCCTCTACGGCGACGACGACCAGTCCGGCTTCTACCAGGACCTCGCCGTCGTCGCGCTCGGCTTCGAGGAGGACGAGCAGATCGACCACGTCGCCGCGACGATGCGCGTCACCGAATGGCTCGAACCCGTCCTGAGCTGGTTCGACCGCTTCGTCGAACCCTTCGAGGACCCGTCCAAGGGACTCCCCTTCCTCGGCCGGCCCGGCGACCCCGAGTGACGTGACCGGCTGTGGCCATACGGCCACGGATCGGCGCTAATTCACGTAATGGCGACATGATCAGGATAATTTCGTCGCCATGACCGTGGAGCAGGCGACGACCGGCGCCGCGCCGTTCTTCTACCATGCGCAGCCGGTCGCCGAGACGTCCCGGCAGCCGATGCAGAACACCACCCGGTACCTGTGCGCCGCCGTGTACCTGGACAAGCGCATCGGCGACCGCGTCATCGCCGAGTTCCTCGACGACGAGAACCGCGCCGTCGCCCCGTCCTACGGGTTCGACGTGGAGCCGGTGCTGCTGCACGCGCTGCGGGCGCGCCGCTACCGGCTCGTCCGCGACCTGGTGCTCTGCGGCGTCTGGCTGGGTTCGCTCATTTTCCTGCCGGCCCTCACCATCGCCTACTTCTACCTCCTGGCGGTGCTGGCCGGCTTCACCGCGGTCCCGTGGCGGCAGCTCACCTGGGGGTGGCGGCTGGTCGCCGGGTCGGCCGGGGCCGTCCTGTTCGCCTGGATGGTCTTCGGCGTCGTGTACGCGACCAGGACCGCGCAGGTGATCGACAGCTCCGGCTACACCCCCTACGAGCAGGAGGAGAGCAAGGGGCCGCTGGAGATGCTCCAGACGGACCTCGCCTTCCCCAGCCTCATCCTGCTCACCATGGCGCTGGGGCTGACGGTCGTCGCCCACCTCGCCGTCGTCCACGGCGTCCTGGCGCGCGACCTCGCGCCCGGTGCCGCCGGGCCGCCGCCGCGCACGTTCAGCGACCGCGTGACGCGGGTGCTCGCCCGGATCCGGTCCGCGCAGCGCGGCAACGTGACCCTGCACTCGGGGACGAACCCGTTCATCGGCGCGGGCGACCTCTCCTCCCCCTGGGCGCGCGCCTGGTCGATCGTGCTGGAACTCGACCGTCCCGCCGCCGGGCCGGCCGACCTCCGCAAGGGCGGCGACGCCGAACCGCCCTCGGTCGACCCGATGGTGATGCACCTTCGGGTGCGCGACCGGCTGCACGCCATGCGGGACGAGCGGCCGCCCGGCGAGCCCGCCGCCGACCCGCTGCCGCCGAACGAGCGGATCACCGCGCTCCTCACCGGCATGCACATCGCCGCGCGCGGGGAGAGCGTCCGGCGGACCCGCCCGCCCGGCCCCGCGGACGCCGTCACGATGCCGCCGCACCCGCTGATCGACCCGGCGACCGGATACCCCTTCTCCATGGCCTCCCCGGACGCCGCCGAGGCGCTCATCCGGCACCCGCAGTCGCACATCCGCTGCTTCCAGCGCGTCACCGTCGGCGCCCACGGCCGGGCCGCCATCGGACGGGACGGGCGGATCGTCGCGCCCGCCGAGGAGCAGGACATCTCCCTCACCGCCTTCGTGTACCTGGCGGTCGAGGGCCGGATGCTGTACGGGCACTTCGCCGCGACCGTCCTGCCGCCGGTCCGGCGGGAGTTCCGCGTCGTGGACTTGGCGCCCACCTGGGGCACCGGAGGCCAGGTACTCCGCGCGTTCGTCCACGGCCGGCGCGGCCTGCTGCGCGCCATGGTGCTGCCGCAGGTCCGGGTGGTCGCGACCGGCTGGGCGGTGCTGCGCAGCCTGTTCGCGGCGGCGGCCGCGCACACCTCCGCGCAGCGGCTGGTGCACGACTACGGCGCGCGGATCAGCATCCGGGAGCTGTGCGCCGCCGACGAGTTCGACACCTACGTCCAGGAGATGGACGCCGACAAGTACACGCGGCTGATCGAGTGGCGCGTCAACGAGGCGCTGCTCGACTACCTGGGCGACGAGTGCGGGCTGGACGTGTCGGCGTACCGGTCCCAGGCCGGCGTCATCATGAACGAGGGCGTCATCATGACCGGCGGCACCGTCAACGGGCAGGTCGCCGGGGGGCGGCGCGTCGAGCAGCGGCAGCAGGGCGGTTCACGCCGCATCAACCCATGACCCATCCGGAGGCGCGAATGAGCGGGCACGGTGACCGGGGCATCAGGATCGGCGGCAACGCCAACGTCTCCGGGCAGATCGCGACGGGCGACAACGTGACGCAGAACCAGCAGATCGACGCCGGGCCGCCGAGTGACGTCGCGGACGCCCTCGCCCGTCTGGAGCGGCTGCTGGAGGCGCATGCCGGCGACCTCGACGAGCCCGCGCGGGCGCGCCGCGACCTCGCCGACGTCCGCGAGGAGGCCGGCTCCGACGACCCCGACACCGAGCGCATGGAGGGCGCGCTCGCGCGGCTCGGCCGCCGCGTCGCCGGTGTGGCGGTGCTGGCCGAGGCCGTCCGGGCGCTCGGCGCGGCCCTCGGGGTCGGGTGAGCCGTCAGATGTCGCTCTCGGTGCGGGACGGCAGGCCGGCCCGCTCGGCGATCGGCGTCCAGTAGCCGATGAACTCGCCCTTGGCGTTGCTGGCGCGCGAGTTGACGTCCGAGACCTCCTCGTCGGACGGGCAGCCGGGCGCGACGTCCAGGTAGCGCTGGTTCGACTCGGTCGACGCCTCCAGCGCGCGGACGAGCGCGTCCTTCATCTCGGCGCCGTTGTCGAGCGCGCTCACGTCCAGCTCGCGCGCCTTCTCCAGCTGGCCGCGGCGCTGGTCCAGGATGCGCTGCAGGCCGTCGACCGGGCAGCCCTCCTCGACGACCCCGCCGAGGGCCGAACGGGTGCCGCCCATCTCGTCCAGCAGCGTGTTCACCGCCCCGGCCTGCGCGTCGAAGTCGCCGGTGTCCCCGGTCTCCTCGGTGCCCCCGGTCTCGGACATCGCACCGCTCGGCGCCGCGGACGGCTGCACCGCCGCCGGCGACGCCTCCGGGCTTCCCGACCCGCTCGGCCAGAACACGATCCCGAGCGCCACCCCGATGAGCAGGACGGCGCCGGCCGCGGCCAGGAAGTACGGGAGCCTGCTCTTGCGCGGCGGCGCCGGAGGCTGCCAGATCGCCGGCTCCGCCCACGGCTCGGGGGAGAGCGGGATCGACCTCTCCTCCGACGGCGGCATCGGCGTCGTGTAGTCGGCCGCCGGCTCCCACGGGGTGGGGGCCTGCCCGGCCCAGGGCGGCGGCAGCGGTTCGCGGGGGACGGGCACGTCCGCGCCTTGCGGGTCGCGGGCCGTCGCGTCGCCGTCCGGCGGCAGCGGCGCGTTGCACCGCATGCATGCGGGCGAGGACGACGACGTGTCGGTCCCGCAGTTCGGACACCGCATGACGGCCCCCTGCCCCCGTGAGTTCGAACGGTCACAACATAACGCGCGACCGCGCGGCTACGGGTGGTGCGCAAGGGTGGAAACCCGGCCGTATTCGGCCTTCACCCCCGCTTCTGCTCCCGCCGCTACACCCGCTTCCAGCTGCGCTGCGGCTGGTCGGTCTTCTTCGCGACGGGGTTCCACAGGACGACGAACTGCTTCTTCGCCGACGTCGCCCGCCGCTCCTGCGCCGCGCGGCCCGGCACCTGGGCGGCGCTCGGCTTCGGCTTGCCGTGGCAGTTGCGCTGGTTCGCCTGCGCCCACCGCAGCAGCACCATGTCGACCTGCAGCGACGCCGTCAGCGCCTCGGACAGCGTGCCGCGCAGCTGCTCGCCCTTCGCGAGCTTGTCGACCTTGAGCTCCTTGGTGCGGCGCAGCTGGTTCTGGCGGCGCTGCGCGACCGTCTGGAACCCCTGGATCGCCTTCGGCAGCGTCTTGCACTTGCCGGCCCGGCCGAGCGCCCCGGCGAGGATCCGGCGGGTGTCGACGCTGTCGTCGAGGATCTTGTTCAGGACCTCGGCCTGCTGCTTGGTCTCCGGCGGGATCGCGTTCTTCTGCGCGACCTGCTTGCTGGACGGCGTCGCGGTCGGCTGCGTGCCGGCCGACGAGTCGTCACCGGACGGCCACGCGACGAACACCACGGCGCCGACGGCGACGGTGACGAGCGCGGTGACCGCGGCGACGAGCGGCTTGCTCGTCCCGCCGCTCTTCGGGCCCTGCTGCGGCGGCGGGAAGCCGCCGTACCCGGGGCCGCCGGGCCCCATCGCGCCCATGGGGGCCGCCATGCCGGGCTGCCCCATCGGCGCGCCCATCGGCGTGCCCATCGGCGGGGCGCCCATGGGGGAGCCGGGGTCCATGCGCGTCTGGTCGAAGTCGCCGCCGAATCCCTGGGCACCGCCGCCGAATCCCTGGGCACCGGGGTTCATCGGGCCGGGGGCGAGCTGCGTCGCGTCCATGTCGGACGCGGCGGCGGGCAGCGCCGGCGGCATCCCGCCCTGCACGGCGGGCGGCTGGGCGGCGCCGCCCTGCTGCCCCCACACCTGGGTGGCGTCCGCGTCCGCGCCCTCCGGCTTGCGCGGCTGCGCGAACCACGACTCCGGGACGATCGACTCCGCCGGCGCGGGCTGCTCGGCGAGGCCGAACGGGTTGGCCGGGGCGTCCCCGGCGGCGGGCAGCGCGGGCTTCTCGTCCGCGGGCTGCGCGTTGCCCCAGGCGGGCGGCGGCGGGACGGTGCCGTAGGCGCCCGAGTCCTCGTCCGGGTTGAACGTCCAGGCCGCGGTGTCCTCGGGGTCGACGGGCCGCAGCGGGGACGCCGGCGTCGCCGCCTGCGGCTCGGCCGACAGCTGCAGCGGCGGCTGCGCCGGGGGCTCGGGCGCCGTGGACGAGGGGCCCTGCGCCGGCGGCTGGGGCGCGGTCGGGGACGCCGGCTGCCGGGGCGGCATCGCGAGGTCCGGCGCCGCGGGCTGCTGCGCGCCCGAGGCCCAGGAGGGCGTGGGCGGCGGCACCATCATCGTCCGGTCGCCGAGGGCGTCGGCGGTCCCCGTGCCCGGGGAGGAGCCCGGGGAGGAGCCCGGGGAGGAGTCGGCGACGGGCGCCGCCAGCGGGACGGAGGGCCCGACCGAGTACACGTCGATGGGCGCCGCGCAGTGCGAACACTTGCCCAGCGTCCCGGGCGTGTCATTACCGCACGTCGGACACTGCATCGCTCAGACCTCGCCTTATCGCCGCTTTGCCACGCCTTGCGGTCCTGGCCCGCCGGCCGGGACGGGCACCGCCTCCCCGCGAACCAGCAGGGCTCCCGACAAAAGTAGTGGGTGCCGCCGTTCTCGGATGCGTGGACGGAAATCTGGCACACCGCAGTCGGAGGTCGCACCGAATCACGACATGTCGGTACAGGTCAAGATTGCCGCGGGCGGTTTACCTGACCGGCTGTGATGATGCTCACATTGTGCACCCTCGCGGCCGGGTACGTCCCCGAACCCGCCGGTGCGCCCCGCAACGCGCCCGGAGCGGTGCCCTCAGCGGCTAGGCTCGGAGCGGTTTCCCGGCGCATCCAGAGAAGACGGAGTCCATGAGCGATCTTCCGCTGCGTTCGCAGCTGGCCGTCGCGCTCGGTCGTACGGCCGCCAAGATGTCCCGAATGGCGGGCCGCGGGGACGGCTCGGTGATCGGCGGGCGGGTCGGCCTCCGGCTCGATCCCGAGCTGCTGACCAGGCTCGCCAAGGACCGCAAGCTCGTCCTCGTCAGCGCCACCAACGGCAAGACGACGACGACCCGGCTGATCACCTCGGCGATGACGCCGCTCGGGGAGGTCGCCACGAACGCGTTCGGCGCGAACATGCCGACCGGGCACGTGTCCGCGCTCGCGTCGGCGCCGTCCGCCCGCTACGGCGTGCTGGAGTGCGACGAGAAGTACGTCCCGATGGTCCTGAAGGAGACCGGGGCGAACGTCGTCGCGCTGATGAACCTGAGCCGCGACCAGATGGACCGCGCCGCCGAGATCTGGCTGCTGGCCGGCAAGTGGCGCCGCGCCTTGGAGGCGTCCCCCACCAGCCACGTCGTCGCCAACTGCGACGACCCCCTCGTCACCTGGGGCGCGTCCACCGCCAAGAGCGTCACGTGGGTCGCCGCCGGGCAGCACTGGCGCGAGGACTCCTGGTGCTGCCCCGAGTGCGGCGGCCCCCTCGACCGGCAGGACACCGACGAGGACAGCGACTGGGCCTGCCGCCAGTGCCACTTCCGCCGCCCCCGCCCCGACTGGACGCTGAAGGGCGAGGTGGTCACCGCCCCCGACGGCCGGACGTTCCCGCTCACCGGGCTGTCCCTGCCGGGCCGCGCGAACCGCTCGAACGCGCTCATCGCGCTGGCGGTCGTCGCGCAGTTCGGCGTCCCGCCCGAGCAGGCCCTCCCGCTGCTGTCGCAGGTCACGTCCGTGGCCGGCCGGTACACGACGGTCGAGCACGAGGGGCGCTCGATCCGGCTGCTGCTGTCGAAGAACCCGGCCGGCTGGCTGGAGGCGTTCGACGTCCTGCGGCCCGCGCCGGGCCCGGTCGCGCTGTCGATCAACGCCCAGGGGCCGGACGGCCGCGACACGTCCTGGCTGTGGGACGTCGACTACCGCATCCTGCGGGGCCGCCCCGTCTGGGTGACCGGCGAGCGCCGCATCGACCTCGCGGCCCGGCTGGAGGCCGCCGAGGTGACCTTCACCGTCGTGGACGACATCGACCAGGCGGTCATGGCCGTCCCGCCCGGGCACCTCGACGTGATCGCCAACTACACCGCCTTCCAGAACATCCGAACGAGGTACGGCCGTGTCGTCTGACCGAATCAAGATCGTCTGGATCTACCCGGACCTGCTCAGCACCTACGGCGACCAGGGCAACACGATCGTCCTGGAGCGGCGGGCGTCGCTGCGCGGCATCCCGACCGAGACCGTGCACCTGCGCTCGGACGAGCCCGTCCCCGCCGACGGCGACATCTACCTGCTCGGCGGCGGCGAGGACCGGCCGCAGATCCTCGCGGCGCAGCGGCTGCGGGGCGACGGGGGCCTCGCCCGCGCCGTCCAGTCGGGCGCGGTCGTGTTCGCGGTCTGCGCCGGCTACCAGCTGCTCGGCCACGAGTTCGGCGGCGAGGAGGGCCAGCCGGTCGCGGGCCTCGGCCTGCTCGACATCACCTCCGGACGCGGCGAGCAGCGCGCCGTCGGCGAGATCGTCGGCGACGTGGCGGCCGAGCTGAACGTGCCCCGGATCACCGGCTTCGAGAACCACCAGGGCGTGACGCGGCTCGGCCCGAACGCGCGCCCGTTCGCGAAGGTCGTGCACGGCATCGGCAACGGCGACGGGTTCGAGGGCGCCTACAGCGGGCGCGTCCTCGGCACCTACATGCACGGGCCCGCGCTGGTCCGCAACCCGGGCCTCGCCGACCTGCTGCTGCGCTGGGCGGTCGGGAGCGAGCTGCAGCCGCTGGACGACTCCTGGGCCGGCCGCCTCCGCGAGGAGCGCCTGAAGGCCGTCGTCGGCTGAGCCGCTGGCGGGCCACTTTGGGTCTGTTCGGACGGCCGCCGCGGTGCCACCGTGGCGATCATGATCTGCTGCCGGCCGAGCCGCCGAGCCCTCCTGCGCTGGAGCGCCATCGTCGCGGGCGCGTCGTTCCTTCCCGCGGCCCTTCCCGCGGCGGAGGCCGCTTCCGCCGACGCCGCGGCGAACGTCCAACCGGTGAACCTCGAACTGGTCACCGTCACCGAGACGACCGCCGTCCTGACCTGGTACACGGGCGTGCCGGGGACGGACGACGGGCTGGGCCGCATGGTGCCCGCCCCGTCCGACGCCGAGGTGCTCTACGGCACGCACCCTTCCCGGCTGACGTCCGTGGCGCACGGGCCGCCGGGGACCCCGTACCACTACGTCGAGCTGACCGGGCTGGAACCGGGCCGCACGTACTACTACAGGGCGCGTTCGGCGGGGCGTCCGGCGACGCCGACCTGGCTGGCGTTCGGCTCGGCGGCGGGCCGCCCCGAAGGGGACGTGTTCGCGTTCACGACCCCGCAGCCGCCGCCGGGCCGCCACCTCTTCTCCGTCGCCCTGTGCAATGACCTGCACCTCGGGGAAACGGTCGCGGGTCTCGTAGGGCAGCTTCCGTGGATCAAAGGCATTGAGCAGGTGCCGGGCCATCCGCCCTATCCGGAAGTGATGGCGAAAGCGCTGATAGCGGATGCCCGCAGCCGGGGCGCGTCATATCTCCTGGCCGCCGGAGACGTCTCCAGCGAGGCGGCCCCGATCGACCTCCAGAACGCCAAGAGCATCCTCGACACGTTCGGCGCCCTGGGCACCGACTATCTGGTGGCGCGCGGGAACCATGACCGCGCCCACTCGGGAGCGCCTTACGCGTCCTGCAGCGCCGGTGAGTGGCAGGGGAACGACTGCTTCAAGGACGCCTTCTTCCCGTCCGGCCGCACGTACTTCACGCACGACCTGCACGGGCTTCGCGTCATCGGCCTGGACACCTACGACAAGCCGGGCGACGGCGGCGACTCCGGGGGCCTTTCCGCGGACCAGCAGGCGTGGTTCGAATCGGAGCTGGCGAAGGACCCCGACCGGCCCACCATCGTCTTCGGCCACCACCCGCTCTTCACGGAGAACGACCCGCTCGCCATTACCGGGGCGCACTCTCTGGACGCGGGCCAATCCCTGCGGATCCTCGCCGCCTACAACCGCACACCCGGCGTCTTCCTGCACCATGCCGGCCACACGCACCGCAACCAGCGCTCGACGTTCCCGCTCGCGCCCCGGGTCGTCCAGCAGGAGGTAGGGGCGGTCAAGGAATACCCGGGCGGTTTCACACTTCTCCGCGTCCACACGGGCGGGTACGCGCTCAATTTCTACAAGACGCGCAGCGAAGAAGCGCGGGCCTGGAGCGAACGCAGCCGCCAGGAACTCGCCGGGCAATGGCCGCAGCTCTCCCTGGGGAACCGTCCGACCGACCGCAACACGGTCGTCACCCGCGACCTCTCCGGCTTGACCTCTCCGGCTTGACCTCTCCGGCCTGACTTCGCCGGCCTGACTTTCCGATGAGGGTGTGGCGGGGGGGGGGGGGGGGGCGGGGGGGGGGGGGGGGGGGGGGGGGGGGGGGGGGGGGTTGGGGGGGGGGGGGGGGGGGTGGGGGGGGGGGGGTGGGTGTGGG
>NZ_JBEORG010000042.1:16547-51497 GCF_040302145.1 Spirillospora sp. NPDC127506
CAGACTTGATTTAAGTATTCACCAGTGGCCAGGTTGGGACTTGATCTGCCCTTGTTTGTGGGAGTTGGCGGCCGGAGCCGCCGCGCCACGGGAGGGTGCGCTGGTCAGGCGCTGCAGGAGACCGTCGGCCAGGTCCAGTTGCCGTTGGCCATGATGGTGACGCCGAAGTTGTTGCCGTTGCCGTTCGGCCGCGCGGTCATGATCTGGCCGCTGGAGTCCCAGGTGGGGCTGATGTTCCAGGTGGCGCTGATCTTCTCGGGGTACGGCACGTTCATCGTCACGGTCCAGTTGTTGGAGCCGGACACCGAGACGTTGAGGTTGTACCGGTCGCCCCACTGCTGGCCGGCGGACAGCGTCGCGGTGCAGCCACCGCCGCCGCCACCGCCGCCGCCGCCACCGCCGCCGCCGCCTCCGCCGCCGGAGCCGCCGACCGTGATGTTGGAGTTACCGCTGCTCTGGTAACCCTCGGTGGCGAGGATCATGTAGTAGTTGAAGCTGCCCAGGTTCATGCCCTTGCTCGCCCAGGCGTCGAAGTGGTTGCCGGTCGTGATCGTCCCGCCGGTGCGCTTCGACTGCCGGACGCTCCAGTACTGCTGGAAGGTCTTCGTGCCCTCGACGGACGGCGCGTTGTACCGCGTCGTCTCATAGATGTCGTAGGTGCCGCCGTCGCTGGTGACGGTGCCCTTGTACGTCCCGGTGGGCCGGTAGGTGCCCCAGTTGTCGACGATGTAGTACTCGACGAGCGGGTTGGACGTCCAGCCGTAGAGGGCCAGGTAGGCGTTGCCGGACGGGTTGAAGCTGCCCGAGTAGTTCACGCTCCGGCGGCCGCCGTTGCTCCAGCCCTTGCCGGCGACGAAGTTGCCGACGTTGCTCCACTGGGTGCTGTAGCTGCCGCCGCCCTTCAGCGTCATGGACGACTGCCCGCCGCCGTCGGACCAGAAGGAGTAGTAGTAGCCGCCGTCGGTGCCGGTCTGGTTCGAGGAGATGGTCGTGTCGGCGTTGGCGGTGCCCGGCAGGAACGCCGTGGCGGTCGCCAGCGCGACCGCGCAGGCGCCGATGAGGGGCTTCGTGCGGATGAGCGACCGCGGTCTGCGGCGTCTGCGGATCTCGGGTGTGCTGTGCATGGGGGTGGTTCCTCACTCGTGAGCGCTGGCGGTGAGCGGCCAGGGCGGCGTGGTGCGCGCGGGCGGCCGTGGGGCGGCCGCCCGCGTCGCACGACGCGGCGGGGTGTGACGGGGGACGTTGGTCGGGCGGCCGTCCGGTGATCGCCGGGCGGGCGGCGACCGGGGGCGGTCGCGGGGGCCGGGAGCGGGAGCGTTCGGCCGTCCGTGCGCCGGACGGCCGAGGGGGCGGGCACGGGGTAGGGGACAGGGCCATGTCCGGCCGTCCGGGGTGAGCGGACGGCCGGATGTCCGGGCCGCCGGGCGGGGTGACCCGGATCGACGGGGTCTCGGGGGTGGTTCGAGTCCGTCGATGGCGACAGTGTTGGACCGCCCTCCGCGGACTGTCAACGGTTTCGGAAATATTTCGAAAAGGCTGATCTTTTGTCTTGTGTGTTTCGCCTGCTCAATGGCCATTCCATCTGTGCAAGGCCCGACCACTGAGACGACGGCGTTTGGACGCCAGCAAGATCCAAGAGCCGCAGCCCGAAACTTTCTATCCTCTTGGACAGTATTTCGAAGCCCTGAGCGGGCGGACGCCGTTCAGACGTCGAGGGTCACCTCGCAGCGCCATCCACCGGGTTCCTCGGTGAAGCGCAGCTCATGCATGGAGACGGCCTTCGGCACGGCGCCGACGAGGGCGACCCGGTCGATGTCGACCATGCCCAGGGTGAGGCGCATCCCCTCCCCCTCCTCGCGGACCCGCACGGTTCGCGGGAGTTCGCCGGCGGTGTCCATCCTGTAGATCACCTCGTCCAGCGCGTCGGCGAGCCGTCCCGCCGGGTCGCGGCCCCCGATGAGGATCTCCCTGTCCATGGCCGGCGCGTCCGGGGGGATCTCGGCGAAGCTCTCCACCAGCGCGAGGACGGCCTCGGCCACGCAGCGCGCAGCCGTGGGCGCCCAGCCCTCGATGCGCAGGTCAGCAGTGTGCGGGACGGTCCGGTGACCAGCCGATCTCTGTGGTGCCATCGCATCATCATCGCCAATCCGGGCATTGCCGCGGAGGACCCTCGCTCCTGTGTCCCGGGGGTCCGCCTTCCCGGCGCGGGGAATCTCCCCGTCATCCGGGAAAGCGAGGCATACCACCGGCCGAGGTCGCTGATGAAGATCATCGAGGAGACCCCGTACCGCTTCCGCATCGAGCGGGAGGGAGGGATGCGGGTCCCGGGCATCGTGTTCGCCTCCCGCGAGCTGCTGCCCGATCCGAGCGTCGACAAGTCCCTGGACCAGGTGGTCCGCGTGGCGACGCTGCCCGGCATCGTGGCCGGCTCGTACGCGATGCCCGACCTGCACTGGGGGTACGGCTTCCCCATCGGCGGGGTGGCGGCCACCGACGTCGGGGACGGCGGTGTGGTCTCCCCAGGCGGCGTGGGGTTCGACATCTCCTGCGGGGTCCGCCTGCTGGCGGCCGATCTCGACCGCGACGCCCTCATGCCGCGCCTCGCCGCGCTCATGGACCTTCTGGACCACGCCGTCCCGCGCGGTCTGGGGCGGGGAGCCGTCTGGCGCGTCGCCGACCGGTCCCAGCTCGATCAGGTCCTGGCCGGGGGCTCGCGCTACGCGGTCGAGCGCGGCCACGGCAACGCGCGCGACCTGCGACGCTGCGAAGACCTGGGGGCCGTGGCCGGCGCCGACCCCGCCGCAGTCAGCGCCCGCGCCGAGGAACGCGGGCTGGGTCAGCTCGGCAGCCTGGGCTCGGGGAACCACTTCCTGGAGGTCCAGATGGTCGAGGACGTCTACGACGAACCGGTGGCCGAGGCCTTCGGGCTGCGCGCCGGGCAGGTGTGCGTGATGATCCACTGCGGCTCGCGCGGGCTCGGCCACCAGATTTGCAGCGACCACGTGCGCGCCATGCAGACCGCCATGCCCCGCCACGGGATCAGCGTCCCCGACCCCCAGCTGGCCTGCGTACCGGTCGACTCCCCGGAAGGCCGGAGCTACATGGGCGCGATGGCCGCCGCCGCCAACTACGCACGGGCCAACCGGCAGCTTCTGGGCGAGGCCGCGCGGCGGGCCTTCTCCGACGCCTGCGGCGCCCGGCTCGACCTGGTGTACGACGTCTCCCACAACCTGGCGAAGATCGAGACCCACGAGGTCGCCGGCACCCCGCGCCGGCTGTGCGTCCACCGCAAGGGCGCCACCCGCGCCCTCCCGCCCGGCCACCCGGACCTGCCGCCCGACCTGGCGGACGCGGGCCAGCCGGTCCTCATCCCGGGCACGATGGGCACGGCCTCCTACGTGCTCACCGGTGTGCGGGGCAACCCCGCGTTCGACTCCGCCTGCCATGGCGCGGGCCGCACCCAGAGCCGCCACCAGGCCGCCCGCGCCGTGCGGGGCAAGGAGCTGCGCAACCGCCTGGAAGCCGCCGGCATCGCGGTGCGCGGCGCCTCCTGGCGGGGCCTGGCCGAAGAGGCCCCGACCGCCTACAAGGACATCGACGCCGTCATCGCCGCCACCGAAGGCGCGGGCCTCGGCCGCAAGGTCGCCCGCCTCGTCCCCCTCGGTGTCACAAAGGGGTGACCGCTCGGCCATGACGCGGAACCGCGGCGGCACGCCGAGGTGCGGCGCAGCCGCACGACCCGCGCACCAGAGCCGAGGGCCGCGCGGGGCTCCCGAGAATGTCAGCCCGGTCGCCTAACCTCGTGAACTGAACGCGGACCGCGCTCTGGGCGGAAGGGGCCGGGGTGGCCACCTTTGTGTTGATTCACGGTGCCGGCGAGCGGGGGCTGCGCTGCTCGTGAATTTCGCAGTCGATGCCTTTTGGTGCCTTTATGGTGCAGCCGGAGAGCAGTTGTCAGCCCGCCGATTCCGGCTCCCACGATGATCGCCCTCATGCCCGGTTCCCCCCGTTCCGCAGGGTTGCTGAGTTCAGCATGAGCCTGTCATCCCGACGGGGATACCGAAAGGCCCCGATGCGGCCAGGGGGCGAGCGCGGGCGCGTCTATTGCAGGGCGGCCAGGCCCTTTTCCAGGTCCTCCCTGTTCATCACCGGATAGATGTCGACCTTCGCGCCGAGTTCCTGGAACAGCGGTTCGGCGATGGACGGGATCGCCGAAGTGTCCTGCATGTCGAAGACCATGACGCAGGAGCGTCCGCCCTCGCCGGGAGCGAAGTAGGCGGCCTCCGGATCCAGTCGATCGATCATCGACCGCACGATCTCGGGCAGCCTGCCGCTCTTGATCGTCTCGTTGGAGATCTGCGTGTCCATCACCGCGGTGAGCATGACTCTCATGGCACTGCTCCTTTCGCGTCCGGGCCGGCGCGTACCCCCTGGTCCGCGCCCGGTAGAGCCCGTAGCGACCCCTCCAATCTGCTGCGGCCGTCTTGGAGCGACAACCGCCGGGGCGTCTTTTCTGAGCACAGATAAGGGAGATTTTGTGGCACGGTCCGGCAGTAGAGTGAGCGGGTGGCTCCTGTGCCGGACGATCCGTCACGACCGATCAGCGAAGAAGACCGCGACACGGCCGTGCGGCGTCTGCAGGACGCCTACTCCAAGGGGCAGATCTCGCACGAGGAGTTGGACGACCTCCTCCAGCAGACGCTCACCGCCGAGACGCACGGCGATCTCGGTACGGCACTGGCCGCGCTCCCCGAGGAGAAGCCGGACACGTCCACGATCGCCGCCTTCGGCGGCCGGATCCGGCGCCGCGGCCCCTGGCGGGTGCCTCGGAAACTCAAGGTCGACTCCGCGTTCGGAAGGGTGCACCTGGACCTGTCCCGGGCGGTCATCGAGCATCCGGTCGTCGACATCGAGCTGAACCTCGCCACCGGCAGGGCGAAGATCACGGTTCCGCGGGACGCGGTCGTCGACCTCGACGGCCTGCAGACCGTGTGGAAGGACTCCTTCTACAAGCCCCGGCGGCCGTCCCGCCCCGGCGGCCCGAAGATCCGCGTCTCCGGAACCATGGGCTTCGGGCGGCTGAAGATCCGCCACGCGCGCCGCTGACCCTCCCCGGCGCCCCGGCGGTCAGGCGCGGGCGAAGCGGGCCGCCAAGGCGTGCAGCCGGGTGCGCAGTTCGGGAGGGGACACCACCTGGAAGTCCGCTTCGACGGCGCCCAGGGCCATGATGGGCCACTCAAGGGCGTCGGCGGTCATGCGGACGCGGCAGCGGCCGCCGTCCGCCTCCTCGACGGTGCACCAGCGGCCGATGCGCTCGTGCACGGCCGCGGCGGGGGCGTCCACCAGCACCTCGACCCGGTAGGGGCGCGGCATCTCCTTCAGGCCGCGGCGGACGAACTCGGCGGCGTCGGCGGCGGGCAGGTCGCGGGGGCGGAACCGGGCGCCGGTGGCGGACGGGCCGGACAGCCGGTCGAGCCGGAAGGTGCGCCAGCCGTGCCGGTCGAGGTCGTAGGCGACCAGGTACCAGCGGCGGCCCAGCGGGACGAGGCGGTGCGGCTCGACGTGCCGGCCGGTGCGGTCGCCGCCGGCGGCGGTATAGGAGAAGCGGAGCCGCTCGGAGTCCCGGCAGGCGAGCGCGATCACGGTGAGGACGGCGGGCGCGACGCCCGTCTCCGGCGACCCTCCCCACGTGGTGGGCACGGTCATCGCGCGCAGCGCGTCCACCTGGCGGCGCAGCCGGGCCGGCATCACCTGCGCCACCTTCGCGAGGACCCGCACCGACGCCTCGGCGATGCCCTCGACCTGCGTCGCCGCCTGCAGCCCCACGGCCAGTGCGACGGCCTCCTCGTCATCGATCACCAGCGGCGGCAGCGCCGCGCCGGCCGCCAGCTGGTAGCCGCCGTCGACGCCGCGCGTCGCCTCCACCGGATACCCCAGCTCGCGGAGCCGGTCGACGTCCCGGCGCAGGGTGCGGACGGACACGCCCAGCCGGCCGGCCAGCTCGGCGCCCGGCCAGTACCGGTGGGTCTGGAGCAGCGAAAGGAGACGCAGGGTCCGGGAGCTGGTGTTCGCCATGTTCCCGATTCTCCCCGCAATTCAGGTCAGGAAGTGGCCGCTATGCCTTCTAGCGTGGTGTTCACACTGACGGGAACGGCGAAGGCGGAGGATATGACCATGACCGAGCAGATCACCGGTGAGCGGGCCGACCTGCTGGCGATGCTGGCGAAGCACCGGCACTTCCTGCGCTTCACCACCCGCGGCCTCACCGACGAGCAGGCCGGCCTGCGGACCACGGCGAGCGAGCTGTGCCTGGGCGGCCTCATCAAGCACGTCGCCTCGGTCGAGCGCGGCTGGGCGGACTTCATCGTGGAGGGCCCGTCCGCGATGGGCGACTTCACCCAGATGACCGAGGAGGACTTGCAGAAGCGGGCGGACGAGTTCCGCATGCTCCCCGGCGAGACGCTGGCCGGGGTCCTCGACGGCTACGCCGAAGTCGCCCGCCGGACGGACGAGCTGGTCGCCGCCCTGCCCGACCTGGACGCCGTCCAGCCGCTGCCGAAGGCCCCCTGGTTCACCGACACCGAGTGGTCGGCGCGGCGGGTGATCCTGCACATCATCGCCGAGACCGCCCAGCACGCCGGGCACGCCGACATCATCCGCGAGTCCCTCGACGGCGCGAAGAGCATGGGCTGACGGCCCACGCCGGCGAACCCCGCCCCGCGGTCGTCGCGGTGGCCTTCTCACTGAGTCCTTCCCGCCGTGACGGTCAGCTCCGGGCGGGCTCCTCTTCGCGGGGCTTCTTCTCGCGGCGCTTGCGGAGAGAGCCGGCCTTGGCCTTCTCCTCCGGGTGCGCGTGGACGCGGATCAGGCTGGCACCGGTGGTGAACAGCAGGATCGCCAGGATCACGCCCAGCGACAGCGTCGTCGGAATCTTCAGGATCGACTCGGCGACGTCCTCGTGGAGGAACTGCAGGATCAGCTTCACCCCGATGAACGCGAGGATCACCGACAGGCCGATCGACAGGTAGACGAGCCGTTCCAGCAGTCCCTCGATGAGGAAGTACAGGGCGCGCAGCCCGAGCAGCGCGAACGCGTTGGCGGCGAACACGAGGAACGGGTCCTTGGTGATGCCGAACACGGCGGGGATGGAGTCCAGGGCGAACAGGACGTCCGTACTGCCGATCGCGATGAACACCAGGAGCAGCGGCGTCATGACCCGCCGGCCGTTCTCGCGGGCGAGCATCCGCCCCCCGTGGAAGCTCTCGCTCACGGGCATGACCTTGCGGGCGCGGCGCATGATGAAGGTGTCCTCGACGTCCGGCTCCTCGTTGCGGTGCCGGACGAGCTGCACGGCCGTCCAGATCAGCACCAGCCCGAAGATCAGGAACGTGAAGGAGAACAGGCTGATAGCGGCGGCGCCGACCGCGATGAGCGCCGCCCGCAGGGCCAGCGCCGCGGCGATGCCGAACAGCAGCGTCTTCTGCTGGAACTCGTCGGGCACCGCGAACCGGCCCATGATGATCACGAAGACGAAGAGGTTGTCGACCGACAGGCTCTTCTCGACGAGCCATCCGGAGAAGTACTCGGTGCCCGCCGCCGACCCGCCGAGCGACCACACGGCGAGGCCGAACACCGCCGCGAGGCCGATGTAGAACACCGACCAGAACGTGGCCTCCTTGATGTGGACCGCGTGCGGCCGCCGGACGGCGACGAAGAAGTCGAGCACGAACAGCCCGACGATCAGTCCGATCGTCGCTGACCAGGCCCATGGGGGTACGTCGAGCATTCCGGCCGGCTCCTTTGACGGGGGCGTCCGCTGATCTATATCCGTTCTGCGGGCCTTCTACCGCCCCGGATACGGAGGACGCGCCCGGGTGAACCGCAGATGATCTGGACCCTGGGCATCGCGGGCCGCAGAGCCTACCCGGGCGGGGTCGTCCTGCCCTGACCCCGGGCCGCGCACCCCCGGGCCGCCGCATGAGGGCGGGGTGCGCATTGCGGCAAAGCACTCAGGTACGGCTGAGTACTTGCGCCGATGCGGCGCGGCGCGCCGCGAAGCCACTCTTCTGGGCATGGACGATTTCTCTCGCTGGCGCCCCTTCGCCCTCACCGCCAAGGCCGCCCTGGCCGCCCTGCTCGCGCTCGCCGTCGCCTTCCCCGAATGGGACCGGTTCGCGGACAAGGCGATGGGCGTCCGCGTGGCCGCCTACCCCGCCGCCGTCATGCTCGTCACCCTCGTCTGGGCGCTGCGGGGCCGGGGCAGGCCCTTCCCGTGGGACCTGGACCTGCTCCTGACCCTGCCGTTCCTCGTGGACGTCGCCGGGAACGCCGCCGACCTCTACGACACGGTCGACTGGTTCGACGACGCCTGCCACTTCGGGAACTGGGCCCTGCTGAGCGCCGCCGCCGGCGTCGCCCTCCGCCGCTGGGCCGGCCAGAGTGGGTGGACGCTGGTGCCGGCCTGCGCCGGAGCGGGCGCCATCGCCGCGATCCTGTGGGAGTTCTTCGAGTACGGCGTCTTCATCCTCGACACCCCCGAGACCGTCACGATCTACCGCGACACGATCGGCGACCTCATGCTCGGCCTCGCCGGTTCCACCCTCGCCGCCTGCGCCGTCGCGGCCCTGGCCCGCCGCGGCACCGGCACCGCCCCGGCCGCGCCCGGCCGGCGTCCCGGCGTCGTGCGGAGCCTCAGCCTCGACACGACCGTCTACCTCGCCTGGGACGGGTCAGTAGACGAGCGCCTGGACGTCGTCCATCGTGATCTCCTCGACGAAGGTCGGCGCGCCGGCGATGCGGATGCCGGGCAGGACGTCGTCCGGGCCGATGTCGCGGCGGGCCGCGCACTGGGTGCAGAGCGTGACGCGCCCCGCCGTCAGGATGACGCCGAGAAGGTCGTCCAGGGGAGTGGCGTGCGGCAGTGAGAACTCGGCGGCCCGTCCCGGCAGCGCGAACCACGCCGACTCCCCGGTCAGCCACAGCGAGACCGGGACGCCGCTCGCCGCGGCGGCCGCCGCCACCGTGAACGCCTGGTTGCAGCGTTCGGGGGCGTCCGCCCCCGCGGTCACCTTGATCACCAGTGGTCTCGCCATAGCCGCACTCTAGTGCGGGCGGCCCCAATACCATCCTGGTGTGGGTGGCATGGTGAACGCGGGGATCCTCGTCCTCGCCCTCGGGCTCGTGGCGGTCGCCGCCGTCCTCCTCGTGATCCGCCTCGGCCGGTTGAAGTAGCGGGCCGGTTGAAGCAGCGGGGCTTCGCGGGGGTCGGCGGGCGGGACGCGGGAGGCGGCGCCCGCCGCTACGCTCGGGGCCCATGGATGTTCCTGAGCTGCACCCGGACCTTGAGCCCCTGAAGTTCCTGCTCGGCACCTGGGAAGGGGCCGGCGTGGGCGGCTACCCCACGATCGAGTCGTTCAACTTCGGCCAGGAGCTGTCCTTCACCCACATCGGGAAGCCCTTTCTGATCTACGCGAGCCGCACCTGGATGATCGAGCCGGACGGCACCCTCGGCCGCCCGCTCGCCATGGAGACCGGGTACTGGCGGCCGCAGCCGGACCACCAGGTCGAGGTGACGCTCGCCCACCCGACCGGCATCGTGGAGATCTACGTCGGCGAAGTGGCGTTCAACCGGGTGGAGCTGCGGACCGACGTCGTCGCGCGGACGGAGTCGGCCAAGGAGGTCACCGGCGGCCACCGCCTCTACGGGCTGATCGGCGAGGACCTCGGCTGGGCCTACGACATGGCGGCCGTCGGGCAGAAGCTCCAGTCGCACCTGTCGGCGCAGCTCAAGAAGGTGTCCTGAGAACGTCCGGAGACAAGCGATCCGGAGACAAGCGGTTCCAGGTAAAGCGGTGGCCCCGGGCAGAACGACCCCCGAGACAAAGCGATCCCCGGACCTTCCCGCCGAGCGGCGGGGCGACGGACAGGACGGGTCCGTCGGTCCGGGGATCGGGTAACTGCCTGGTATTCGCCGGTCACCGTCGCGACCGACTCCGCCGTCCAGGGGACAGCGGTCCGAGGCGGAACGGCGACTAGCGGACAGCCACCTCGCGAGTCCTACAATCAACCATTGTCTGGACCACCTCCTTTCGCGCGTACCCCGCACGCTATGTTGATCCGCCGCACCGAGGCAAACAGGTTTTCGCTCGGCTGAATCCGCGTGCCGGCGCACGAACCAATCCGCGTGCCGCCGCACCAACCAATCCGCGTGCCGGCGCACGAACCGGGCCGTCCGGGCGGGATCTAGACTCGGGACATGGTCGAGTCGTGGCAGGAGGAGCTGCGGGCAAAGGGGTATCGGGTCACCCCTCAGCGCCAGCTGGTCCTCGAGGCGGTCACCAACCTGGAGCACGGGACCCCCGAAGAGATCTGCACCGAGGTGCAGCGCACGGCCAGGGGCGTGAACATCTCCACCGTCTACCGGACACTCGAACTCCTCGAAGAGCTCGGGCTCGTCAAGCATGCGCATCTCGGGCACGGCCCGCCGAACTACCACCTCGCCGCCGATGCCGAGCACATCCACCTGGTCTGTCGGGGATGCCACACGGTGGAGGACGTCGACCCCCGCGCGGCGGCCGGGCTCGCGGACGTCCTGCGGCGCGACTTCGGCTTCGAGACCGACGTGCACCACCTCACCGTCTACGGGCGGTGCAAGGACTGCCGCGCCACATAGTCTGGACGGCATGGAGAGCCCGCTGCTGCAGTCGCCCGGAGCCGTCGCCGCCGATGCGCCCGACCAGGAGGTCGCCGCGCACTACGGGGATCCGACGCGGGAGCAACGCGCGCTCGAACAGGGGGCGGCGTTCGTCGACCGGAGCAACCGGGGCGTCGTCAAGGTGTCCGGTCCTGACCGGCTGAGCTGGCTGCACAGCCTCCTCAGCCAGCACCTGGACGCGCTGAAGCCGTTCGAGCCGACCGAGGCGCTGCTGCTCGGGCCGAAGGGGCACATCGAGCACCACCTCTTCCTGATCGACGACGGCGAGGCGGTCTGGGCGCATGTCGAGCCCGGGGAGGCCCCGTCCCTGGTCGAGTTCCTCGACCGGATGCGCTTCATGCTCCGGGTCGAGGTCGCCGACGTTTCAAGCGAGTACATGGTCGTCACCGGGCCGTCCGGCGCGGAGGGCCTGGCCTGGCCGGACGTCGCCGGAACGACGACGCGGATCGTCCCGCGCGGCGAGTTCCCGGAGGGGCTGAAGCCGGCCGGCGTCTGGGCTTACGAGGCGCTGCGGATCGCCGAGCACCGGCCCCGCTTCGGCCTCGACACCGACGAGCGGACGATCCCGCACGAGGCCGGCTACATCGAGACGGCCGTCCACCTGAACAAGGGCTGCTACCGGGGGCAGGAGACGGTGGCGCGCGTCCACAACCTCGGCCGCCCGCCGCGCCGCATGGTGTTCCTGCACCTGGACGGCAGCGTCGACCGGCTGCCCGCGCACGGCGACCCGGTGGAGGTCCCGGGCGGGCGGGCGATCGGGTTCGTCGGGTCGGCGGCCCGGCACCACGAGCTGGGCCCGATCGCGCTCGCGATGGTGAAGCGGAACGTCCCGGTGGACGCCGACCTGCTCGCGGGCGGTGTGGCGGCCGCGCAGGAGGTCATCGTCTCGCCGGACACCGGGGCGAACGCGCAGATCGCGTTGCGCCGCCGTCCGGCGAAACACGGCTAGCAGGCCGCGCCCTGGGCGAATATCGTCGGATATGGACGATTTCTAACGGGCGCCGCCCAGGGAAGGTGGGATTCCTGCCAATGGTCGCGAACCTCGGGAAGCGGGAGCCGGCGGCCAGACGCGGGACCCGGCGCCGCCCGCGCCGGGAGTCCGCCCTGGTGTGGTGGGTCCTGTTCGCGGCGTTCGCCGGGTTCGCCTGGTGGCTGCAGTCGTGGCGGATCGCGCTGCTCGGCCTGCTGGCCTGGTGCCTGTACCAGTTCATGCTCGTCCCGACCATGTGCCGGATCCTGAGCCAGCAGGGCGCCGCCTGCACCGAGCGCACCCGGGGCCGGCTGTTCGCCTGCGGGCCCGACCATCAGCGGCTCCGGAACGACGCGCTGTGGCGGCTAGCCGGGCTCCGCAACCCGTTCCAGAAGGAACCCGCCGAACCTCCCCGGCCGCCGCGGGAGGACGGCGAGACCGGGGTCGTGGTCGTCTCGCCGGACCTCCGCGGGCGGCTCACGCTGTTCGACCGCGCTCTGATCCTGCTGGCGGCCGCCGGCACCGTCGCGGTGGTGGTCGGCACGATCTACGGCTTCCGCTGACGCCGCCCGGGGGCCGCGCGCCTCGCGGGGCTCACACGTCGAGGATCAGGGTGATCGGGCCGTCGTTGACGAGCGAGACCTTCATGTCGGCGCCGAACTCGCCGGTCTCGACCTTGGCGCCGAGGCCGCGCAGTTCGCGGACGACGGTGTCCACGAGGGGCTCGGCGACCTCGCCGGGCGCGGCCGCCGTCCACGACGGGCGGCGGCCCTTGCGCGCGTCGCCGTAGAGGGTGAATTGGCTCACGACGAGGAGCGGGGCGTTCACGTCCGAGCACGACTTCTCGTCCTGCAGGATGCGCAGGCCCCACAGCTTGGAGGCCAGCCTGCGGGCCTTCTCCGGGCCGTCGTCATGGGTCACGCCGACGAGCGCGAGGAGCCCGGGGCCCTCGATCTCGCCGACGACCCGGCCGTCCACGGACACGCTGGCCTGGCTCACCCTCTGGACTACCGCACGCATGACCATGCATTCTGCCGCCTATGGGAGCAACGACGCTCATCACGGTGGCGCCCACGGGTGCGGAGTCCGCGAAGTCGGACGTGCCGGCCCTGCCCGTCACCCTGGATGAACTGGTCCAGACGGCCAAGGAGTGCGAGGCGGCCGGCGCGGCCGTGATTCACGTGCACATCCGCGACGACGACGCGCGGCCGACGCTCGACCTGTCCCGGCTGCGGGACACGGTCGCGGCGCTGCGGGAGAGCACGGGACTGATCGTCCAGTTGTCCACGGGCGGCGCGGTCACCGACCCTTACGAGGACCGTCTCCGCGTCCTGGACGCCGAGCCCGACATGTGCTCGCTCACCTGCGGGACGGTCAACTTCGGCGACGACGTCTTCATGAACCCCTGGCCGTTCATGGTGGAGCTGTACCAGCGCACCCAGGAGCTGGGGGTCGTCCCAGAGTTCGAGCTGTTCGACCTGGGGCATGTGGCGGCGCTGCACCGGCTGCTGGACAAGCACGGTCTTCCGTATGGAGGGCATGTCCACTGCGACCTGGTGATGGGCGTGCCCGGCGGCATGCCGGGGGACGCGCGGACGCTGGTCGCCGCCGTGGAGGCGCTGCCGTCCGGTGCCACCTGGTCGGCCACGGGCATCGGGCGGACGTCCCTCCCGGTGATGTTCGCGGCGCTGTCGGCGGGCGGGCACCTGCGCGTGGGCATGGAGGACACCGTCACCTTCGCGAAGGGGCGGCCGGTGACGGCGAACGTCCAGCTGGTGGAGCGTGCGGCTCAGGCCGCGGCGCTGGCGCAGCGTCCCGCCATGTCCGCGGCGGACGCACGCGCCCTGCTGAAGACCAAGCGCTGAGACGTCCGGCGCTGAACGTCCGGGCGCTGAGACGTCCGGGCGCTGAGACGTCCGGGCGCTGAGACGTCCGGCGTTGAACGTCCGGGCGCTGGACTCATCGAGCGCTGAATCTCAAGGGTCGAATACCCGGCGCCGCCGATCTTGGGGTTATCCACAGGATGTGATTCCACTTCCCTGGGCTGGGGCGGGTACTTGACCATGGAGTTAGCGGGTCCGCCCCCGGGTGGGTGGGGCCCTGCTTTTTGGGCGGCGCCCTGCTTTGGGCGGCTTTCTTGGGCGGCGGCCGCTCCGGCGGGCGGCCGTCCCCGGCGGTATGGAGGGGTGCGGTGGACGTCAATCCTGTGCTGGTCAATCCTGTGCTGGTCGAGGTGGAGCGCTCCGGGTTCGTGGAGTCGCGCCACCGGGGGACGGCGGTCGGGCTCGCCGCGGACGGCGGCGTCGCGCTCCGGCTGGGCGACCCGGACGCGCCGATCTTCCCGCGGTCGGCGAACAAGCCCATGCAGGCGGTCGCGATGCTGCGCTGCGGCCTCGGGCTGGACGACGAGCTGCTCGCGCTGGCGGCCGGCAGCCACTCCGGCGAGGACTTCCACGTCGAGGGCGCGGAGAAGATCCTCGCGGGCGCCGGGCTCGTCGCCGACGACCTGCGCTGCCCGGAGAGCTGGCCGATCGACCCGGAGGCGCAGCAGGCCGTCTCCCGCGCCGGCGGCGGGCCGTCGCGGATGCGGATGAACTGCTCCGGCAAGCACGCCGCGATGCTCGCGACGTGCGTGGCCGCCGGATGGCCCGTCGACACCTACCTCGACCCCGAGCATCCGCTGCAGCTCGCCGTGCGGGGCGTCGTCGAGGAGCTGACCGGCGAGACGGCCGCGGCCGTCGGCGTCGACGGGTGCGGCGCGCCGCTGTTCGCGGTGTCCACGGCCGGGGTCGCGCGGGCCTTCCGGGCGCTCGTCCTGGCCGCGCCCGGCACCCCTGAGCGCCGTGTCGCCGACGCGATGCGGACCCACCCGCAGTGGACGTCCGGCACCCGGCGCGAGGAGCGGCAGCTCATGGACGCCGTCCCCGGGCTGCTCGTGAAGTGCGGCGCCGAAGGAGTGGACGCCTTCGCGTTCGACGACGGGCGCGCCGGAGCCGTCAAGATCGACGACGGGGCCATGCGGGCGCGGACGCCCGTCACCGTGGCGCTGCTGCGGGCGCTCGGCATCGACGCGCCAGGGCTGGACGGTCCTGCGGTCGTCGAGGTGCGGGGCGGCGACGGCGTCGTGGGCGCCGTCCGCCCCGCACCCGGAATGTTCTAGCGGCCAGGTGTTAGAAGGCCGGGTGTTCAGCGGCCGGGTGTTCAGCGGCAGCGTGTCCTAGCGGCAGGTGCTCTAGCGGCGGCTCTCCGTCGCCTGCCCGGTCGTCTGCCCGGTCGTCTGCCCGCTCTCCTCCTTGAGCTCCTCGAACTCCTCCTTGAAGACCGTCTGCTCGTACAGGACGCCGTCCGGCCACGGTGTCTTCGGCTCCCGGCCCGGCTGCGGGTTGTCCTTGCGGAACTCCTCCCACTGGCCGTCCCTCGCCGGCGGGTAGCTGTGCGAGAACATGCCGGGGCGGTAGGTGTACATGCCGCCCTGCTCCATGCCGCGGTGGTTCATCTGGTCGTTCCGCTTCTCCGGATGGATGTGCCTGGACGAGGCCGCCCTCAGCACCCAGGCCCGGGCGACCAGCATCACAACGGCCACCACGACGATGATCCACACCCATCTGAGCGCGACCGTGGGGGACGCTTCGGCCAGCATCATGGCGGGCATTGTCCGTCCACCTCCCGATGGCGTATCGGCCCCGCGCTGGGGTCAATTAGGGATGTGTCCGCTGATTGCCGAGTTAACCTCTCCGGAGGGCGGGGCAGGGGGCTCGCCCACCGCGCGGATGCGCCCCGCCGCGAGGCCGGGCACCGTCATGACGGCGCTGACGGCCAGCACCCCGATCATCGGAACGCTCCAGCCGCCGGTGGCGTCGTGCAGCGCGCCGAGCGCGAGCGGGCCGAGCGCCGCGATGAGGTATCCGATGCCCTGCGCCATCCCGGACAGCTGCGTCGCGATCTGCGCGTCGTGGGCGCGGAGCCCGATGAACGACAGCGCGGTCGCGAACCCGAGGCCCTGGCCGAGGCCGAGGACGACCGCCCAGCCCCACACCGACCCGATCGGCGCCCAGGTGACCCCCACGAAACCGAGCATGGTGAGCGCCACGACGACCACCACGATCGGGCGCTGGTCGCGGGTCCGCCGCGCCAGCACCGGGACGGCCAGCGACCCGACCGCCTGGACCGCCGCCGACAGGGCCAGGACGTAGCCGGCGGTCGCGTCGTCCATCCCCCGGTCCTGGCAGATCGTCGGGAGCCAGCCGAGGACGACGTAGGCGAGCAGCGACTGCAGCCCCATGAACACCGTGACGTGCCAGGCGAGGCCCGACCGCCACACCACCGCCGCGACGCCGCGCGGGGCCGCCGCCGGCGGCGCCGACCGCGCCGCGTGCGCCGCGCGCCGCGCCCGCGGCACCCACAGCAGCCCGGCGAGCGCCGCCGGAAACGCGAGCAGGCCGAGCGGCAGCCGCCAGGACGCGTCGAAGAGGTCCTCGACCGGCACGGCGAGCCCGGACGACAGCGACGCCCCGGCGGTCACCGCGACCGTGTAGATCGCCGTCACCGTCGTGATCCGGGACGGATGGTCCCGCTTGATGATCGCGGGCATCGCGATGTTGCCGATGCTGATCGCGATCCCGGCGACCAGCGAACCGGCGAACAGCGCCGCGGGGGCGTCCACCAGCCGCAGCGCCAGCCCGCCGACGAGCAGCGCCATCGCGCTGACCAGCAGCGTCTCACCCCGCGGCGCCCGCGGCAGGAACGCCGCGGCCAGGCCGTAGGAGCCGAAGAACACGAGCGGGAGCGTGGTCAGCGCCCCCGCCGCCGTGCCGGACAGCCCGAACTCGTCGCTGATCTCGGTCAGCAGCGGCCCGACCGCGGCGATCGCCGGCCGCAGGTTGACCGCCATGAAGACGATCATCAGGAGCGAGCCGACGACGCCCGCGCGCCGCGCGCTCACCGTCCCTCCTCCCCGAGCCGTGTGCTCCGGCCGGGCGATGTGCCTCCGCCGGGCGACGTGCCTCCGCCGGGCGACGGCCGCTCCGTCGGCGGGCTCTCCGCCGCGGCCCGCCCCGTCTTCCCGGCCGGCGGCGTCTTCCCGGCCGGCGGCGGCTCGCCCCCCGGCGGGGTGTCCGTGCCGAGCAGGGTGTCCAGGACGGCGAGCGTCGGCTCCACGACCGCCGCCGCGGCCGCCGCGGCCGCCTCCGGGTCGCCCGCCGCGATCGCGTCCAGCACGGCGCGGTGCCGTGCCGGGCCGGCCTCGGGGACCTCGTGGTCGAGCCGGATCGCGCGCATCGACTCGCGCAGCCGGTCGATGAAGTACCGCATCGCCTCGATCAGGACCGGGTTGCGGGACGCCTCCGCCACGCCGAGGTGGAACCGGGCGTCGGCGGCGCCGAACGCGTCCGGCTCGGTCGCCTCGTCCCGCGCGCGGAGCAGCTCCTCCAGCCGCGCCACGTCGGCGGCGGTGCGGCGCCGGGCCGCGAGCCGGGCCGCCTGGACGTCGTAGGCGAGCTGCACCTCGAACACGTCCCGGGCCGACGCCCGCGCCACCCGGCGCAGCAGCGGGCGCGGGTCGGCGCTGCTGCGGACGTACGTCCCGTCGCCGCGCCGCACCTCCAGCACCCCGACGTGCGACAGCGCCCGGATCGCCTCCCGCACCGCCGGGCGGCTCACGCCGAGCTGCGCGGCGAGTTCCAGCTCCGCCGGTATCCGCTCGCCGACCGCCCAGGAGCCGCCGCTGACCTGCGCCTGGAGCTGTTCGAGGACGGCCTCGACCGTCGATCCGCTCGCGACAGGACTCAACCCCACCGAACCCTCCCAAAGTAAGACGTCAGACATCTTACGAGGCTGGTCAAGAGGCGATCCTTCGCGAGGCGGTCAGTCCTTCGGGAGGCGGTCAGTCCTTCGGGATGCGGGGGAGGGCGGACCCGCGGTGGCCGCCGGGAGGGGTCTCGGCGACCACCGCGGGCTCGGACAACGTCCGCCGGGAGGTGTGGGGACATGAGAGCCGTCCCGGCGGACGTCGCGTTAGAGAGCCGCGACGGCTCAGCGGCGCTTGAGCGAGCCCAGCAGGCCCCGCCGCTTCCGCGCCGCCTCCGGCTCCTTCTGCCGCGCGGCCTCCTCGGCGAGGCGCGCGGACTCGACGTGCGCCATGACCTCGCGGTGCGTCACCGACGGCGCCGGGTCGCGGCGCGACCGCTGCGACGGGCTGCCCTGGATGATCCCGCCCTGCACGGGCCCGCGGTTCGGCAGGCCGCCCCGCGGGTGCCGGCTGCGCGGCCGGCGGTGGGACGCCGTCAGCGTGATCGTGACCCAGAAGACGACCGCAAGGAAGATGACGGCCGGCCCGATGTAGAGGAACCAGCGGTCTCCGAGGTCGCCGCCGGGGGGCGGTGGGGGCAGGGCCAGAGTCATGAGGCGACACCTCCTCGCCCCAGCCTCTACCCGGCGTCAGGCGGCTAACCGCCCGGCGGACGCGGCGCGGGTCACATGCCGCGCGACTGGGAGATGGACCCCGACGTGGCCAGCGTGAACGTCCGCATCGACTCGGCGAACTTCGACAGGTCCCACTCGGCCGGACCCTCGTACCAGTAGAGGTTGTCGGCGCCCTCGGCCCGCTCGCCCGCGTCCTTCACCGTCTCCGCCCACTTCGGGACGGTGTCGAACACGACCGCGTACGGCAGGAAGCGGGAGAACAGCGCGATCCGCTGCCTGGACGCGGCCGCCTCGTCCGGGACGGCGCCGCGCTCCAGGAACGCGCGGAACCCGATCGTGTGCGCCAGCACCGTCGCGCCCCGCGCCGTCTTCGCCGGCATGTACTGGCCGCCGTAGGCCAGCGCCGCGCCCGCGATGATCAGCGCGAGGCCGGCGAGGGCCCACTCGGTGGTGAGCGCCAGCGCCACGGTCGCGGCGATGCCGAGCAGCGTCACCAGGATCCCCGCCAGCGTCCAGCGGGACCGGACGGTGTCGGGGCGCCGCGCGAACCAGCCCTGCTTCACCACGTCGTCGTACATGGCGGACCTGACCTGCGCCAGCTTCGTCGCGAACGTCCCGCCCAGCTCCGACAGCTTCACCGCGTCGCGGCCCGACCCGTCGGGCGCGGTCAGCAGCGCGTCCAGCAGGATCCGCTCGTAGGGGAGCAGGTCGACCTGCGGGCGGTCGAGGCGGCGCAGCGTCCAGTCGAGGCGGCCGGTGACGGCCCTGTCCTCCTCCTCGATGAGCAGGTACCCGCGGACGGCGAGGTCGACGATCGTCGCGGTCACGTCGATCACGTCGGCCTGCTCGTCGATCAGCGTCCCGATCTGGCCGGGGCGCACCCCGTCCGGCGGCTCGAACTCCGCACCCGCGAGCGGCGCCTGGTCGCCCTCCGCGGCCTTCTTGACGACCACCCGGGCGTCCCGGCCGCGCAGCAGGTAGAGCGCGACGACACCGCCGACCAGCAGCACCAGCAGGCCGGCGAGCGCGCCGCCGGTCACGGCGTTCACCGAGAACGCGGTCGCGAGGGTGTGCCGCCGCTCGTAGAGCGCGCGGCCCCCGGTCGTCCCCGCGGGCAGCCCCGCGACGACCGTGAGGTACTCGCCCGGCAGCATCCCCTGCTGCGCGTAGACGCCCTGCGTGTGCGCGTGGTTCGTGTAGTACTGCGTGCAGCCGATCGTGCTGCCGATCGGGCCGGTGAAGCAGTTGACGCTGCGGATCATCGCGCCGCCGTCGACGGTCGCCTTCGCCTCGTCCAGCGGGACCTTCCAGCCGCCGATCACCGGCCAGCGCAGCTCCTCCACCGCGCCCATCGGGGTGATCGCGCCGCGCAGGTCGTACTCCAGCACCACGGTGTAGTCGCCGGTCAGCTTCTTCGCGCCGCTCACCTCGACGATCGTCCGGAGGCCCTCGCTCGACATGCTGACCCGCGCCGGCCCGCCGTCGGGGCTGCTCGCCCGCAGGCCGCCGATCCGCCAGACCCGGTCCTCGCTGAGGCTCTCGTGGTCGCGGGTGCGGAACGTCCGCTCGAACCCCTTGTGCCCGGCGAACCGGTAGACGATCGTCTCCTTGACCTTGGTGACGCCGCCCCGGCCCGCGGTGAGGACGACCTCGTCCTTCAGGACCCGCTCGGACGCCGCGATCGTCCCGGCCTCCGCCCGCCCGGCCTCCGCCCGCCCGTTCCCGGCGCGCTCCGCCGCCGCGGACGGCGAGGTCAGCAGGGGGATCAGCGCCGCGGCCGAAACCGCGGCCGACACCGTCGCAACGACTGGCCGGAACCGGAACAACGCCGCAAGAGCAGACATGGCCGCAAATAGTATCGGCAACGCGTGCGATGATTCTGCGCTATGGCAGGTCACTACCCCCCGCCGCCCCCTCCGCCGCGGCCACCGGCACCCCCCTACGGCCGGCCACCGCACGGCGGACCCCCGTACGGAGGGCCGCCCTACGGCGCGCCGCCCCCGCGCGGGCCGGGCTACGGGCCGCCTGCCTACGGGCAGCCGCAGTACCGGTACGTCCCGATGCGCCCGCCCCCGCGCCGCAGCGCGGGCGGCACGATCGCGGGCATCTTCGGCGGGCTGACCGCCCTCGTCGTCCTCGCGATCCTGGGGCTCTCGGCGCTCGGCGGGACGCAGACCACCGCGTCGGGCGGGACGCGGGCGCCCATCTCGTCCGGCGGCGGCACCGGGAAGCTGTCGCCGAAGGAGAAGGCCACTGACAACCCGCTGTACAAGACGGGCCCACTGACGTCGGTGAGCTGCCGCCTGCCGGGCATCCTGCCGTCCGCCGAGTCCATGCGGCGGTTCATGAACACGCTGAGCGACTGCCTGGACGCCGCGTGGGCCAAGCAGTTCCAGAAGGCCGGGATCCCGTTCGACAAGCCCAACCGCGTGTTCTGGGTCGACCCGGGGCGCAGCCCGTGCGGCACCTACCCGGCGCCCGGCGCGTCCGCCTTCTACTGCCCCGCGAACAACACGATGTACGTCGGGCTCAAGCACGTCGTGGAGACGTCCGGCGGCGAATCGCTGTCCCACTACTCCGTCTACGCGCGGGTGATCGCGCACGAGTACGGCCACCACGTCCAGGACCGCGCCGGGATCCTCCTCTACGGGGACCGGCAGATGGAGACCGGCGACAGCGCGACCGGCAACGCGGCGAGCCGCCGCATCGAGCTGCAGGCGCAGTGCTTCGCCGGCGCGTTCCTCGGCTCCGAGCGGTCCACGCTGCCGATGACGCGCGAGCAGTACGTCGCGATGATCATCGACGTCCGGGGGCGCGGCGAGGACCGCAAGCCGGTGGACGAGCGCGACCACGGCTCGGGCGCGCACTACGCGGGCTGGGTGGTCACCGGCTTCAACGGCCGCGACCTCACCGTCTGCAACACCTGGATCGCCCCGCCCTCCAAGGTGAGCTGACCCCGGCCGCGCCGGCCGGCCGTGCGGGTGCTCCCGCGCGGGTTGAGTGATTCGCCCGTGCCCGGCTGAGCACATGTACTCATGACCAGGGCGCGGGCGGGCCGCAGACTCGGGGCCATGACGACCAGCAGCAACCCGCCGGTGCCCGCCGGCACCACCGCGTTCTTCGTCCAGGCCGCGATCTCGTTCGCCGTCTCCAGCACCGCCGTCGCCGTCGGCGTCGCCTACCTGCCCGTCAGCGCGTGGGTCCGCGCGTTCCTCGCGCTCGGCCTGCTGTACGTGATCACGTCGACGTTCACGCTCGCGAAGTGCGTGCGCGACCGGCAGGAGAACCAGACCATCGCGAACCGCGTCGACCAGGCCCGCCTCGACAAGCTGCTCGCCGAGCACGACCCCTACTCGACCCCGACCCTGTGACCTGCCGTGTCACCTGCCGTGCCACCTGTTCTATGACCTGCCGCCGAGCCCGGCGCCGTCGTGCCGACGGGGCCGGGCTCCGACCTGTCCGCCCCCTGTCCGCCTCGTCCCGCCCCCCTCGACCCTTCCGATCCTTCTGACCTTTCCGACCCTTGCGACCCTTCTGACCTTTCCGGCATGTGAGGCGATTCACCACGAAGTGCTAGCTGGACCGCTTGCAATTGCAAGCACCATGACGCAGGGTGGAGACATGGCAAGTTCGAAGGTCGGCTCCATCGGGGAGTACATCCGGGAACAGCGCACGCGCGCGAAGATCTCGCTGCGCCAGCTGGCGGACGTCTCCGGGATCTCCAACCCGTACCTGAGCCAGATCGAGCGCGGCCTGCGCAAGCCGAGCGCCGAGATCCTGCAGCAGATCGCCAAGGGGCTGCGGATCTCCGCCGAGGCGCTGTACGTGCAGGCGGGCATCCTCGAGGACCGCGAGGCCGACACCGACGTCCAGGCCGCCGTCCGGGCGGACCTCCTGCTCACCGAGCGGCAGAAGCAGGTCCTGCTCGACATCTACGCGTCGTTCCTCAAGGAGAACGAGGCCACGGGCGTGCTCGGCGCGGATCTCGCCGGCGCGGCCGGACGAGCCGCACCGGAACGGGCCGCCCCCGATGGAGCGGCACCCGAAGCAGCAGACCACACACAGAACGGAAAGGAAGAGGTCGGATGACGCTGGCCAGCAACCTCCGAGAGAACAAGGCCGTCTACGCCGTGGCCGGCGCCGGCGACTTCGCGGTGGAGAAGCTCCGTGAGGTCCCCGGCCAGGTGGACCGCTACCGCGAGCAGTTCCGCGAGCAGGTCCGCGAGACCGTCGAGCGCTACCGCGGCGAGGTCTCCCGGTACCAGGAGCGCGTGGACGCCAAGGACCTGCCCGGCGCGGCGGTCGCGTACGCGACGCACGTCGGCACCCGGGCCGCCGAGATCATCGACGAGCTCGCCGAGCGCGGCCGCAAGGTCGTCAACCGCGAGGCCGTCGAGGTCGCTGAGATCACCGGGGCCGAGGCGAAGCCCGCCGCGAAGACCCGCACCGCGCAGCCGCGGCGCGGCACCGGCGCGGCGCGGCAGACCCGGTCCACCACCGCGAAGAAGTGACGGCGCCGAAGTAGCGGCACCGCCGTGGAGGGCCCGGCCGGGAACACCCGGCCGGGTTCCTTCGTCTCTCCGACAGCCCTGTCTCCCAGCCCTGTATCCGAGCCCCGTCTCCGAGCCCGTCTCCGAGCCCGTCTCCGAGCCCGTCTCGAGCCCGTCTCGAGCCCGGTCTCCGCCCGCGGGCCGCTTCCCGCGGGCCGCGGTCCGTTCCGCCAGGCCGCACGGGTGGACGGTGCGCATAGGGTTGGGGCAGAGCAACGCCGTGTGCGCGACAAGGAGTCGCCGTCCGAGACGAGCAGGAGCGCTGATCGCCGATGTCGGGCTTCAATGTGGTGGACTACTTCTTCTGGCTGCTGCTGATCATCGCCTTCGCGATGGAGGCGTGGGCGCTGATCGACTCGCTGACCGTGCCCACCGGCGCCTTCTCCGCGGCCAGCAAGTGGAGCAAGAAGCTCTGGACGATCATCCTGATCGTCGCGACCGTGGTCGGCGGCGCCTACGCGGTCGCGCCGGCCGCGCTCGGCGCCAGCCCCATCGCGCTGCTGCTCGGCATCCTGCCGGTGGCCGCGTTCATCGGCGCCGCGATCTACCTGGCGGACGTCCGCCCGGCCGTGGCGCCGTTCAAGAAGAACAACGGCGGCCGCGGGGGTTCCCGATCTGGCCCCTACGGCCCCTGGTGACCTCTACGGTGAGGTCATGAGCGACACCCTCGGACGCACGACCCGGCTGGAACTGGACGATCAGGCGCTGCGGGAATGGGAGGCCGTCGTCCTCGACGCGGGACCGGACGGCATCGTCCTCGACCGCTCCGCCTTCTACCCGGGCGGCGGCGGCCAGCCCCCGGACCACGGCGTCCTGCTCTGGCAGGGCGTCCAGACCCGCATCGCCGGTGTGCGGAAGGGCGACGACCTCGTCCTGATCCCGGCCGAGGACGACCCGGTCCCGCCGGTCGGCACCGTCGTGCGGGCCGCCGTGGAGGACGAGCGCCGCACCGCCCTCATGCGCACCCACTCCGGCCTGCACCTGCTGTGCGGGGTGGTGTTCCGCGACTACGGCTGCCTCGTGACGGGCGGCAACATGGAGCCGCTGAGCGCCCGCATGGACTTCGACCTCCGCGAAGTGCCGCCCGGCTTCAAGCAGGCCGTCGAGGACGCCTGCAACGCCGAGGTCGAGGCCGACCGCCGCATCGACATCAAGACCCTGCCCCGCGAGGAGGCGTTCGAGATCCCCGACATCATCCGCACCGCCACGAACCTCGTCCCGCCCGAGGTGCGCGACGTCCGGATCGTCGACATCGTCGGGCTCGACACGCAGGCGGACGGCGGCACCCACGTCGGCTCCACCAAGCAGATCGGCCGCATCACGGTCGCCAAGGTCGAGAACAAGGGCCGCGGCTTCCGCCGCCTCCGCATCAAGATCAGCGACTGACGGCGCGCCGCCCGCGCCCGGCGGCCTACGGGGACGGGCTGGACAGCGCGTCGACCGAGACCAGGCCGTGCTCGACGATGTCCACGGCGCGGTCGAGGGCCGCCCGCATGGAGACCGGGTCGTAGCCCTCGCGGCGGCAGTGCGCGACGACCGCCTGCATGCCGCCGATCGCCATGCCGGACACCGCCACCGCGTCGATCTCCGGGATGCCGGGGCACAGGTCGCGCAGCAGCGCCTCGATCGCCTCCTGGGCGCCGGTCATGCGCTGCAGCGCGCGGGCCCGCAGCGCGGGGCGCTCCAGGATCAGCGCGACCTGGACCGCCCCGTAGTCGCCGTGCTCCGACACGACCGCGTTGAGGACGTCGACGATGCTGCGCCGTATCGTCTCCATCGGCGTCTCGCCGGAGGTGCGGCGCAGCCGCTCGGCCACCTCGGCGAGCCGGTCGTCGATCTCGGCGAAGACCACGTCCTCCTTGGACGGGAAGTAGCCGAAGAACGTGCGGGGCGCGACGTCGGCGGCGGCGGCGATGTCGGCGATCGTCGTCTCCTCGTAGCCGCGCTCGGCGAACAGGCGCAGCGCGGCCGACGCGATGGCCTGCCGGGTGCGCAGCTTCTTGCGCTCCCGCAGGCCCGGCCGGGCCGGCTCCTCGTCCATGTGACGGACATTACCACGACTGCAAAATTGCATCTGTTGCAAATCGGCAGTGATGGGTGTTCGCTGCGAACATGGCCGGTTTTCTGGAGGCGCTCGGGCGCCTCTGCGCGCGGCGGCGGCGCACCGTCTTCGAGCTGTGGGTCGCCGCGATCCTGGGCGCGGGCGTCCTCGGCATCATGCACGGGGGCGTGTTCGTGCAGCAGAGCACGCTGCCCGGCACCGAGACCCAGCGCGCCATCGACGCGCTCGCCCAGGACTTCCCCGCGATGACCGGGCCGACCACGACCGTCGTCTTCCACGAGACCCGCGAGGCGAGCCCGGGGGACTGGCGGGCCGCGCTCACGATCGGCCAGTCGATCGAGAACATCGGGAAGCTGAAGCGCGTCGCGTTCGTCGAGAACCCCTACGTCCCCGGCATGGGCGGGCTGAAGGACGACAACGCGGTCGTCGTCCGGCTGAACTTCGCCGGCACGATGAGCGACGTCGGCCACGCCGACCTCGACGCGCTGAACCGCGCCGTGGAGCCCGCGCGGCTGGCCGGGCTGGACGTGAAGTTCGGCGGCATCGTCGCGATGATCCTCAACCAGCCGAAGAGCGGGCCGCAGGAGGGCGTCGGGATCGTCCTGGCGCTGTGCGTGCTGCTGCTGGCGTTCGGGTCCTACCTGGCGGCCGGCATACCGATCCTGGTGTCGCTGTGCGGGATGGCCGTCGCCTACTCGCTGATCCACTTCGCGGCGTCGTTCTACCAGATCGCGCCGACCGCGCCGATGTGCGCGGCGATGCTCGGCATCGGCGCGGGGATCGACTACGCCCTGTTCATCGTCACCCGGTACCGGCAGCAGCTCGCCGAGGGCGACGACGTCGAGACGGCGGTCGGCCGGGCCATGGCGCACTCGGGGCACGCCGTGGTCTTCGCCGGCGGCACCGTCGTGTTCGCGATCTGCGGGCTGTTCCTCTCCGGCATCGCGTTCGTCGGGACCATCGGGATCTTCACCGCGCTCGCCGTCGCCATCATGGTCGCCGCCGCGCTGACGCTGCTGCCCGCCGTCCTCGGGGCGCTCGGCCACCGCATCGACCGCTACCGGCTGCCGCGCGTCCGCCCCGACCGCTCCTCCCGCCGCTGGGCGGCGTGGGGGCGGCACGTCGACCGGCACGCCTGGCCCTACGCCATCGTGGCGGCGCTCGTCCTGCTGACGCTGTCGGTTCCGACGCTCAGCCTGCGGTTCGGGGTGATGGCCGACAGCATGTCGTCCCCGCAGATGGAGGCGCGGCAGGCCTACGACATCGTCGCCCGCGAGTTCGGCGCCGGCCACTACAGCCCGTTCGTCGTCGTCGCGAAGGTGCCCGGCGAGGAGAAACGCGTCCGGCCGAAGCCGGCGGTGCCCACGGTGGACGGCAGCGAAGGGCTCGGCGGCCTGACGAAACCTGCGGTGCCCGCGCCCAGCCCGTCACCCGAGCCCGCCCGCCCCAAAGGCGCGCCGGACGCCTCCAAGAAGCCCGACAAGGACGCCGTCCTCATCGCGCAGGAACTGCGGGAGCGACTGTCGGAGGTGCCCGGCGTCGTCTTCGTCGGGGAGCCGGTGGTGACCGGCAAGACGGCGATCCTGCAGGTCACGCCCCGCGACGCCCCGCACGCCGAATCGACCACCGACCTCGTCCACCGCCTGCGGGACGTCGAGATCGCCGCGGTGCGGGACGCCCACCCGGGCACGGAGATCTACCTCGGCGGCGAGAACCCGGCGATCATCGACCTCGCCGCCACGGTCGGCGAGCGGATGCCGGCCGTCGTCATCGCGGTCGTGGGCGTCGCGCTGCTGCTGCTCGTCATCGCCTTCCGCTCGATCGTCGTCCCGGTCAAGGCCGCCCTCATGAACCTGCTGTCGATCGGGGCGTCGTTCGGCGTCGTCACGGCCGTGTTCCAGTGGGGCTGGGGGATCCGGCTGTTCGGCGTCGACCAGGCCATCCCCATCATGTCGTTCGTCCCGCTGTTCATGTTCGCCCTGATCTTCGGGCTGTCCATGGACTACGAGGTGTTCCTGCTGTCGCGGATCAAGGAGGAGTACGAGCGGTCCGGCGACCCGCACGAGTCCGTGGTCGTCGGCATCGGGGCCACCGCCCGCCTCATCACCTCCGCCGCGCTCATCATGATCTTCGTGTTCGCGAGCTTCGTCCCGCAGCCCGACCCGACGATCAAGATGATGGCGCTCGGCCTCGCCGTCGCCGTCGCGATGGACGCCACGATCGTCCGGCTCGTGCTCGTCCCGGCGCTGATGAGCCTGCTCGGCCACGCGAACTGGTGGTGGCCCGGCCGGTCCCGCCCCTCCGCGCCCCCGCCTCCTCCGCCGCCCACGCGCCCGGCCGCCGAACAGCTGGAGCTGGAGCTCACGAGCTGACCGTCCCCCTCGCCGGGCTGGCTGTTCCTTCGGGCCGGCTGTTCCTCCGGGCCGGCTGTTCCTCCGGGGTTAGCCGTTCTCTCGGGCTGGTGGTTCCCCTGGGCTGGTCGTTCCTCTGGGCTGACCGTTCCCCGGGCAGGCTGTTCCGCCGGGCTGGCCGTTCTCTCGGGCTGGTCGTTCCCCTGGGCTGACTGTTCCCCGGGCAGGCAGTTCCGCCAGGCTGGCTGTTCCGCCGGGCTGGCCGTTCCCTCGGGGTGGTCGTTCCCCGGGCTGGCTGCTCCCTCGGGCTGACTGTTCCCCGGAGTGCCGGGTAGGTGCGTGGGCGGACACTTGGGGGACCCATGCGCGTTGCTGCAGTACGGACGGTGGTGCCGGACCATCACTACGACCAGGACCAGATCACCAGGGCCGTCGTGGAGCGCACGGACGCGCGCGAGGAACTCGTCCGCCGCTTCCACGCCGCGACCCGGGTCACCGGCCGCAACCTGGCGCTGCCGATCGACGACTACGTGAAGCTCGGCGGGTTCACGGGCGCGAACGACGTCTACATCGAGACGGCCGTCGATCTCGCGACGCGGGCCGTGCGGGACGCCCTCGACCGGGCCGGATGCGCCCCGCACGACGTCGACCACCTGATCTTCTGCTCCTCGACGGGACTGGCGACGCCTTCCCTGGACGCCCGTGTGGCCCAGCGCGCCGGCCTGCGCGAGGACATCACGCGCGTGCCGATGTTCGGCCTCGGCTGCGCGGCGGGCGCCGCCGGGCTGTCCCGGCTGTACGACCATCTGCGGGCCTGGCCCGACCGGGTGGCGGTGCTGGTCTGCGTCGAACTGTGCTCGCTGACCGTCCAGCGCGCGGACACCTCGGTGGCGAACCTGGTCGCCAGCGGCCTGTTCGGCGACGGATCCGCCGCCGTCGTCGCCGTCGGGGACCGCCGCGACACCGGCGCCCACGCCGGCCCGCGGGTGGTCGCGACCCGCAGCAGGCTCTACCCCGGCACCGAGCGGCTCATGGGCTGGGACGTCGGCGACCACGGCTTCCGCGTCGTCCTGGCCGCCGACCTGGTCGACCATGTGGAGGCGACCCTGGCCGGCGACGTGGCGGCCTTCCTGGGCGACCACGGGCTCACCGTGGACGAGGTCGGCTCCTGGGTCTGCCACCCCGGCGGCCCGAAGGTGATCGACATCATCCAGCGGGAGCTGGGCCTGGCCCCGGACGCCCTGGACGTCACCTGGGACTCGCTCCGCACCATGGGGAACCTGTCGTCGGTGTCGGTGCTCAACGTCCTGGAGGAGACGATCGCGCGCCACCGCCCGGCCGACGGAGAACCCGGCCTGCTGATGGCGCTCGGCCCGGGGTTCTCCGCCGAACTCGTCCTGCTGCGCTGGTGAACCGCTACACCGCCCTGATCGGGCTCGTCGCCGCCGAGCGCCTCGCCGAACTGGCCGTCGCGCGCCGCAACCGCGCCTGGGCGCGGCGGCACGGCGGCGTCGAGCACGGCGCTGGGCACTACCCGCTGATCGCCGCCGCCCATGTCGCCCTGCTGGGCGGATCGCTGCTGGAAGCGCGGAAGACCCGGTTCGTGCCCGCCATCGGGTGGCCGATGCTGGCGCTGGCGGCCGCGTCCCAGGCGCTGCGCTGGTGGTGTATCGCCAGCCTGGGGAAACGGTGGAACACGCGGGTCATCGTGGTGCCCGGCATGCCGCTCGTGGAGCGCGGCCCCTACCGGCGCCTGCGGCACCCCAACTACGTCGCCGTCGTCGCCGAGGGATTGGCGCTGCCGCTCGTCCACACCGCGTGGCGCACCGCCCTGCTGTTCACGGGCACCAACCTGTGCCTGCTCAGAACCCGCATCAGGATCGAGAACGAGGCGCTTGGCCGCATCGAAACGCCGTGATGGTGGCAGATTGCCCGGCTAGTGGAGCTTGCTCGGCTGGTGGTGTTTGCTCGGCTGGTGGTGCTTGCCGGCTGGTGGTGCGTTCAGCGTGTGGTGACCGGCTTGGAGCGGTTCGTTCCTGAATCGCGGTTTGTTTGGAGGAAGGCTCGGCGGGCGGCCTTTTCGTGCAGTTCCTGCAGAAGTTCCGCCTGGGCGGTGGCGCGTTCCAGCAAGGTGCGCAGCTGCCCCGCGTCCAGGCCCGGTTCCTGGTCGGCGACGGTGAGCAGGGTGCGCCACCCCGCGGCCTTGCCCTCGACGGCCAGGCGGAGCGCCTCGACCTCCACGAGATCGCTGAGCGGCGAGCGGCGGACCAGCCGGCCGTTGAGCTTCAGCCGGCCGCCCTTCTCGGCCGCCCACACCGCCATGCTCTTGTACCGGCGGGCTGGCAGGCCGAGCGAACGCAGGATCTCCTGCAGCGCGCCCCGGTCGGCGGCGATGTCGTCCGCGAGCCGCTGGAGCCGCTCCGCGTCGCCGGTGTCGCTGTGGGAGCGCGCGACCCGCCGGGCCAGTGCCACCCCGCCGGCGGCCGCCGCCAAGTGATCGGTCAGATAGATGTGCAGCAGATTGCGGCTGTCAGGTGTCGCCATGCGCCCTCCGTACCCCGGCGTCGGCGGGTAAACGGCCCGCCCGCCGGGGTCAGGGGATCTGCTCCACCCGGACGCCCGGGACGCCCTCGTAGACCTCGGGGTCGGCGGTGATCAGCGGCCACCGCCGCCAGCGGGCCGACCACGCGGCCTGCGCGGCGTCGATCCCCAGGTTGGGGAGCGTCGTGACGAGCAGCCCGGTCTGCTGGGCGATCACGTCGTCGAGGTCGTCGACGTGCACGACCTGCATGCCGGGCAGCCGCTCCAAGACGGCGCGGCCGTGGTCGGGGACGATCTGCCAGGCGCGGGCGAGCGCGGTGGCGGGGATCACGATGGTCGCGTGCTGGGCGATGGACGCGCGCAGCCGGGCACGGACATAGATGGTCTTGCCGGTGGCCAGGTCGAGAAGGGCGGTCGCGTCGAAGACGTGACCGGTTATCACGCGACGTCCCGGCGGTCCGGCGTGCCGCGTTCCACGAGCCGGTCCACCATGGCCTGCTCGTCCGGGCTCGGCGGGCCGAACAGGTCGTCGATGGTCGAGGAGTCGCGCAGGAAGGCCAGCTTGAGACGCGCCCCGTCCGCGAGGAACCCGGACACCGAGGCGATCTTCTTGTCCTCGGCGAGCCCCTGCAGCGTGGCGGCAAGCTCGTCAGGGAGCGTGATGTTGAGTCTCGCCATGGGGCACAGAATACACACTCGAAGGCCGTCCAGTGTGTACTGGGTGGGTGCGAAGGTTCTGGCTCGGAGGCTCGACGCGGTGTCTTCGTTGCGAGGCGCGATGGCGGTTCGGGGACGCGGTGTTAGTTCGGGGGCGCGGTGTTAGTTCGGGGCGCGTTCTGGCGGTGACGGTTTGGGGCGCGGTGTTGGTTCGGGCGGTGACGGCTCGGGTGCGGTGACGGTTCCGGGCGCGGTGTTAGTTCGGGGGTGTCGATTCGGGCGGAGTCCGTTCGTGTAGCGGGTGAGACCCCTGCATGAGAGCGAGAGGACGGACGATGAACGAGGTCCGGACACTGCTGGACGGCCGCGGGCTGGTCGAGTCGCCGCGCTGGCACGGGGACCGGCTGTACTTCTCCGACTGGTCGGCGGGCGAGGTCGTCGCGGTCGACCCGGCGGGCGCCGCCGAGGTAGTGGCGCGGGTGAACTCGCTGCCGCTCTGCACCGAATGGCTCCCGGACGGCCGGTTCCTGATCGTCTCGTCCGGTGACGGGCTGCTGCTGCGCCGGGAGCCGGACGGGTCCGTGGTCACCCACGCCGAGCTCGGTCCGGCGGGCTGGAACGACATCGTCGCCGACGGGCGCGGCCACATCTACGTGAACGCGGTCGGCTTCGACCCGATGTCCGGTGAGATGGCCGAGCCCGGATCCGTGTGGCTGGTCGCGGACGGCGGCGCGGCGCGCCGGGTCGCCGGTGACATCGCGTTCCCCAACGGGATGGCGGTGACGCCCGACGACGCGACGCTGATCGTCGCCGACTCCTACGGGCACAGCCTCGTGGCCTACGACATCGGCGTGGACGGAGGGCTGTCCGGCCGCCGCACCTGGGCCGACCTGGGCGAGGCCGCCGCCCCGGACGGCATATGCGTCGACGCGGAGGGCGCGGTCTGGTACGCCGACGTCCCCAACCGCTGCTGCGTGCGCGTCGCCGAGGGCGGCGAGACCCTGCAGATCGTCCACTTGGACCGTGGCGGCTTCGCCTGCGCCCTCGGCGGGCCTGCGGGGACGACGCTGTTCATCACCGCCGCCGAATGGCGCGGCATGACCGAACCCGAAATGGTCGCTCCTGGCTCTGGGCAGATCCTGGCCACCGAAGTGGCCGTGCCGGCCGCCGGTAGTCCCTGAGGTCGTCCATCGGGTCTGGGCTGCTCGCGCGCTACGGCAGCGGACGCACTTCGCCTACTGGGCGCACGGCTACTGGGCGCACGGCTACTGGACGCATGGCGCTGGGACGCACGGCCATTGGGTGCCGCGCAGTCGCGTGGGCTTTTCCTGTGCCTGGACCTTGTCGTTGAGGAGCTGTTGATACTTTTGGGGCGATGAACGTCCAATCATGGTCCAAAGCCTCAAACGGACGACGACTTGCGGCCGTCTGATCTCGCGCGCGAACACGGCATCTCGGCGCAGGCCGTCCGCAACTACGAGCGGGACGGTTTCATCCCGCCGGCGGGGCGCACCCCGACCGGATACCGGATCTACACGGAGACGCACGCGGCGGCCCTCCGCGCCTACCTCTCCCTCGTCCGCGCCCACGGGTACTCGGCCGCCGGTCAGATCATGCTCGCCGTCCACGACGGCCGGCTCGACGACGCCCTCGCGATCATCGACCAGGGGCACCACCAACTGCTCCGCGACCGGGAGACCCTCGGCTCGGTGCGGCAGGCGGTGGATCACCTGATGGCGGGTTCCGACGCCGTCCCGGACCGGGCCAGAGATCCTCGTATCCGGACCATCGGTGATCTGGCGCACCGGCTGGGCGTCACCCCGGCGACCCTGCGCAACTGGGAGGAAGCCGGCATCATCGCCCCGGAACGGGACCGCGCCACCGGATACCGGGTCTTCAGCGCTACCGACATCCGCGACGCGGAGCTGGCGCATCTCCTGCGGCGCGGGGGATACCTGCTTGATCACATAGCGGCCGTCGTCCGGCAGATCCGGACCGCCGGCGGCACGGAGGCGCTCTCCCACGCGCTGGACGACTGGCAGCGGAAGCTCACCGCGCAGGGCACGGCCATGCTCTGGGCCGCGGCACGACTGAGCGACTACCTGGCCCTGGTCGATCCCGATCCAGGTGTCCCGTCGAGGCCGTCCGACGTCGTGCGATGAGCTGCCGGCCCGCGTCCGATCAGGGCGCGGGGCGGCCGGGCGCGTCCGCTGGGAACTCCTGTGTGCCGAGGACGCGCAGCAGCTCAAGCCGCTCGCCGCTCTCGGCGTCCGCCGGGGTGAGCACCAGCAGCTGCTGCCTCTGGTCGGGGGTGACCAGGGTCTCGCAGTCCATCAGCAGGCGGCCGACCCGCGGGTGCAGGAAGGTCTTGCGGTCGGCGCGGCGGACCGCCACCTCGTGCTCCGTCCAACGCCGGCGGAACTCGGCGCTGGCGGCCAGCAACCGGTCGACGAGTCCCGTGACCACGGGGTCACCGGAGCGGCGTCCGGCGGTCGCGCGCAGGTCGGCCACCAGTTGGCGGGCGTGGCGCTCGTGCTCCTCGGGAGGCGCGACGGCGCGGGCCGCGGGGTCGGTGAACCAGCGGTACACCGGGTAGCGGTCGTCGCCGGAGAAGCGGGTGTGGTCGCCCATCAGCAGGAACGCCGCCCTGTTCTGGGCGAGGACATCGCCCAGGTCGGACAGCACCAGGGCCGGGGTGTCGCCGACCAGGTCCAGCATGCGGATCAGGCCGGCGCGGGCCAGGCGGGCCGTCCCGTCGGCGGGCGGCGGACGGTGGCCGGCCAGGTGGAACAGGTGGTCGCGCTCGTCGTCGGACAGGCGCAGCGCCCGCGCCAGCGCGCCCAGCAGCTGCGTCGACGGCTGGCTGCTGCGGCCCTGCTCCAGCCGGACGACGTAGTCCACCGACATGCCGGCGAGCATCGCCACCTCCTCCCGGCGCAGCCCGGCGGTCCGGCGGCGGGGGCCGTCGGCGAGACCCACCTCGGCCGGACGGATCGCCTCCCGGCGCCGGCGCAGGAAATCGGCGAGCTGGTCGCGTTGCATGCCTTCATCGTCGCTCGCGGCGGCGGCTTTATACAGGGAGCGGCGCTCCCACGATGAACGCTCCGCTTTTGGACGCCGCGGCGCGAGCGCAGGGTTGGGCGGTGGAAGGAGAGACATGATGCAGACACGAACTCTCGGCAAGACCGGCCCGACCGTCTCCGAGCTGGGCCTGGGCGCGATGGCCATGTCCGGTGCCTACGGTGCCGCCGACCGCGCGGAGAGCATCGCCACCGTGCACGCCGCACTCGACGCCGGAGTCACGCTGATCGACACCGGCGACTTCTACGGCGCGGGCCACAACGAGATGCTGCTCGCCGAGGCGCTCCGCGGCCGGGACCGGGACAGCTACACGCTGAGCGTCAAGTTCGGCATGCTGTCGGGGCCGGCCCCCGCGTTCGGCGGGTTCGACGGCCGTCCCGAAGCGGTGAAGAACTTCCTGGCGTACTCGCTGACCCGGCTGGGGACCGACCACATCGACATCTACCGTCCCGCGCGGCTGGACCCGTCGGTGCCCATTGAGGAGACGGTCGGCGCGATCAAGGAGATGATCGACGCCGGATACGTCCGCCACCTCGGGCTCTCGGAGGTCGACGCCGCCACCGTCCGCCGCGCACATGCCGTGCACCCCGTCTCCGACCTGCAGATCGAGTACTCGCTGATCTCACGCGCCGTGGAGACGGAAGTCCTGCCGACGCTGCGGGAACTCGGCATCGGCCTGACCGCGTACGGCGTTCTCGGCCGCGGCCTCATCTCCGGGCACTGGTCCGGCGGCTCCGGCCCCGGTGACAGCCGCAGCCGCAGCCCGCGGTTCTCCAGCGGCAACGTGGAGCACAACCTCGCTCTGGTGGAGGCGCTGCGGCGGGTCGCCGAAGCGAAGGGATGCACCGTCGCGCAACTGGTCATCGCCTGGGTGGCCGCGCAGGGCGAGGACATCGTGCCGCTGATCGGCCCCCGCACCCGCCACCGACTGGACGAAGCGCTGCCCGCGATCGACCTGCACCTCGACGCGGACGACCTCGCCGAGATCGAAAAGGCGGTACCGCGAGGCGCCGCGCGCGGCGACCGCTACCCGCCCGCCTTCATGCCCAGCCTGGGCGTGGGCAACTAGACGTCCTTCCGCTGCCCCGGTCCGGCGGCGTTCGGCTGTTCCGCGCGGGCGGCTGTTCCGGGCGGGCGGCCGTTCCGCGTGGGCGGCTGTTCCGCCGGTGCGTTGAGCGCCGCAAGCGTGTGCCGCTTCCCGGACGCTCTAATCGCGGCGCAGGCAGGCGCGGATCGCCCTGGACGAGCAGGTCTTGTCAGGGCGGGTCCGGGAACGACCGCACCGGTTAGGCGTTGCGGATACGGGTCATCATCGCCTCGCCGCCGGGCCGGCGTGCGTCCAGATACGTCACCCTGCCAGTGGCGAAGCAGTCCGTAAGCGGCTTGCGAGGCGCCATAGCAGGCGGGGACGTCCCGCGACGGCGCGCCGGAGCGCACCTGACAGCGGATCTGGTTGATGAGGTGCCGCTGGGTCCATTCGACGGTCACCCGATTGCCGGGGGCGGGAACGGGGCTCTTCACGATCGAGGGTGTAGTTGCGGTTTGAAGCCGCCGGTCTCGAGTAGTGATCTGGCGATGTAGTTGGTCAGGTTGCGGAACCCCAG
>NZ_JBEORG010000043.1:0-51169 GCF_040302145.1 Spirillospora sp. NPDC127506
CGCCGAGGCCCTGAAGATCAGCGCCGCGCAGGTGCGCGACCTGCTGGGCGAGGCCGACGAGCGCCCGGTGCTGCGTCTCGTCGACAGCGACTGACGACCTCGCTCCCTACAGCACAGCGACCAACCGGCACCGCCCTGGCCACGGCGCTCACCATCGACAACCAGAAGGATCCTGACTCATGGCCTATCCCACCCTGGCGCTCCACTTGCTCATCTCGGCACCCGGGGACGTACCCATCGAAGACATGGCGATCAGCCGAAAGACGATCAGCCAGTGGAACCTCAACCTTGGCCGCCATGTTGGCCTCACCGTGCTTCCCGTGTCCTGGACCGAGCACGCCGTCGCTGAGTTCGGCGAACGGCCGCAGGCCATCCTCAACCAGCAGATCGTCGAAGAGGCCGATCTTGCCGTGGCGCTCTTCTACGACCGCCTGGGAACGCCGACCGGCGAGGCCGAGTCGGGCACGGCCGAGGAGATCAAGGTCCTCGTCGATGCCGGGAAGTCGGTGGCCGTCCTCGTGAACTCGACCCCGCGTTCGCCCTTGAACGGCGCGGCGCTGGGCGAGCGGCAGCGGCTCAACTCCTACTTGGAGGAACTGCGCAAGTCCGCCCTCGTTTTCGATTACGCGAACGAGGGGGCCCTCGTCGGCCACATCAACAACTTCCTCAGCCGAGCAACAGCGCAGTTCCAGCAGTCCGTTGAGGCGTCGAAGGACGAGGAGCCAGAGGGACCGGACACCTCCGAGGGAGTGTGGCCGCGTGCGGAGGTGCGCGAGAGCGTGAAGACCGACAGCATGGGGCGCGTGAAGACCCAGCGGCACTGGTCTTTGGTGCTCCACAACACCTCTCACGGGCCGGCCTCCAACGTCGACTTTGCGTTCGAGAACCTCCCCGACGACGCACTTTTCCGTGTGCACCGGGAGGCCGGATCGCTCGGCACCATCCCACCCGGTCAGGAGGTACGGTTGCCCCTGCTACTCGCCTGGGGATCGCCGAACGCCGTTGACTGCGTGGTGACCTGGACCGACGCTACAGGCAATGCTCGGCAGACGAGGGCCACCGTCCGCACGTGACCCTATGGGGTGCGGATACTCGGTTCGCCTGCTGAGCTTCGCTGGTCCGTCAAGCGCTCCGGCTCGCACCCTTCGCGCCCCAGGCGCTCGTGCCCCTCCCGTTTGCGCTTATCTCGTTGAGGCTCCCAGCGTTCGTGCGACTTCCGAACGGTCGCTTGGCCGCCCGAATCATCCTGTTGCGGTGCGGAGGGGTTGTATGAGACAGGAGGCCAGAGGGCAACCCGATGTCGATGATCACGGCCAACTGGCATCTTCCTCGGCCTATCTCTTTCATCTTGCCCCTTCCGGTCATCCGTATCTCCGATCGTCGCCTTCTGGAGCCCAAATGTAATACCGCCGGCTCACACGGGTTGCAGGGATGGGTGATCCTTGAACTCGTTGGGTTGGCTCGGACAGGACGACAGGCAGCGCAAGAGCACCGCTGCACCACACCGTGATCGAGACTGGTTCCGGGGTGCTGGGGATGATCGACTTGGCCGTGCGACAGGGCAGGTCTGGGCGAGCCTCCGGCACTACATGATCGCCAGGCAGGCGAGAGCCCGCGCGAGAAGGATTTCGGCGTCTCGAAGGTGGCTCACACATGCTCACCTCGGAGGCATGTGAGCGATTTGTCGAGTGGCGTGTCGACGAGTTGGCGATGCGCGAGCTGCGCTTCATCCGGCATGACGACGGCAGCCGAATCAAGCGACCACGGCGCCTCGGAGATCGACACCGAGTGAACCGATTTTCTGCATTCGTCGCCTGCAAGTGTCTGTGTCTACCGGTACCGTCCCTCAGGAGAGGAGGAGACGCACATGGTCGATGCGACGAATAGGATCGACGGAAGGCCCCGCAGCGTTCGCGGACTACTCGAAGGCAACAAGTACAGGCTGGACTACTACCAACGCGAGTACGCGTGGGGACGTAAGCAGATCGCCGAGCTCATCGAGGACCTCGAAGCCAAGTTCCGAGGCAGCTACGATGAGTCCCACGAGCGCTCAGAGGTCGAAGACTACCCCCAGTACTTCCTCGGCTCGGTCATCATCAGCCACAGAGAGAAGAAGCGCTACATCGTCGACGGCCAGCAGCGACTCACGTCGCTGACCCTCCTCCTCGTCCATCTGTACCACCTGGCCAAGGACGTGGACGGGGTGACGCCGGTCACCAACCTGATCTTTTCCGAGAGGTTCGGCAAGCGCTCCTTCAATCTCGAGGTCGACGTCGTGGATCGCGAGCAGGCAATGGAAGCCCTGTTCAAGGGGGTCGCCTTCGAGACCCATAGCGACTCGCCGTCGGTCCGGACGCTGCTCGCCCGTTACGAGGACATCAAAGAACTCTTCCCCGATACCCTCACCGGCCATGCCTTGCCGTACTTCGTTGACTGGCTGCTCGACAACGTCTCGCTGATCGAGATCACCGCCTACAACGACGACGACGCCTACACGATCTTCGAGACCATGAACGACCGGGGCCTGTCCCTCACCCCGACCGACATGCTCAAGGGTTTCCTGCTAGCCCACATCAACGGCGACGACGCGAAGGCGAAGGCAGACGCGACCTGGAAGAAGACCGTCGAGCGGCTCGTCCAGCAGGGCGGCAAGGACACCGCCGCCGACTTCATCAAGGCTTGGCTGCGGGCCAAGTACGCCACCAGCATCCGTGAGCGCAAGAAGGACGCCGTCCCGCGCGACTGGGACCGGATCGGCACTGAGTTCCACAACTGGCTCCGCAACAACCGCGAGGCCGCGGGCTTGACGTCGTCGGCTCCCGCCGCCGAGTTCACCCAGCCATACGCCGAGTTCATCCACAGCCACTTCGCCGCCTACAGCAGACATTACCTGAGCATCCTAGACGCGACATTGAAGCCGGTCCCAGGCCGGGAGGCGATCTTTTACAACGCACACAACGACTTCACACTGCAGTTTCCGCTGATCCTGGCGCCGATCGAGATCATCGACAGCGCCACCGAAGTCGACATGAAGATGCGCCTGGTAGCGGACTTCCTCGACATCTACTGCGCTCGCCGCATAGTCAACTATCGCCAGATCGGCTATTCGGCGATGTCGTACACGATGTTCAACCTGCTCCGCGAGATCCGTGGACTGAGCGTCGAGCAGCTCGCCACGGTCCTCAAGAGGCGCCTGCAAGACCAGCCCGAGTCCTTCGCCGGGATCAGCGACTACCGGTTGCACCAGATGAACCGTCCGCAGGTTCGCTACATCCTCGCCCGGCTCACCGCACACATCGAGGCCGAATGCGGAGTCGAGTCCGACTTCGTCACCTACGTCTCCAGTAAAATCAAGAAGCCGTTCGAGATAGAACACATCTGGGCTGACGACTACCAAAGGTTCAAGGACGTGTTCGCCTCACCTCAGGACTTCTCGTTCACTCGCAACCGGCTCGGCGGCCTCATCCTGCTCCCCCGCGGATTCAATCAGTCCCTGGGAGCGAACGACTTCAAGGCCAAGGTCAACCACTACTACGGTCAGAACCTGCTCGCGAAGACGCTGTCGCCGCAGTGCTACCAGAACAATCCCAGCTTCATCGCGTACGCCACTAGCAGTGGTCTGCCGTTCAAACCGTACGAGAACGAGTTCACCAAGGACGCTCTAGACGAGCGACAGGATCTCTACCGCCGCATCGCCGAACAGGTCTGGAGTCCGAGTAGGCTCGACGTATAGAAGATCGACGTCATCGCCCAGGTAGCGGGCCAGGCGCAGCCGTCCGGTCTCCGTTAGCGAGGGTTCTGTGGGGCATGAAGGCCTCTTGGGCGCCTACGCTTACCGAAAGCTTCGTCCTTACAGGTCGGCGGCGAGGAGCCCCCAGCGACGAGAAGTCATCGGGTCCCCGTGCCCATGTCGGCTCGTTGTCGGCTCGGCGGTTCCGAAACGAATCGATACGCGGCGACATCGAGCAACATGGAAATGGGGCTGGATGCGGACAGGCCAGCATAGAATGACACTGAAAGGACCGCTTTTAATCCGTAGGTTGTGGGTTCGAGTCCCACGCGACCCACCACCCCTCACCAGGGCAAACACGGCTCTGACAGCCAGCCGGTGATCATGCCTGGGGCCAAGGTGAGGCCACCCTGGGGCCCGTCATACACGCAGGCCAAGCCCAACACCCCCGCGTCCACCCCCATCCTGACGTAGGCAAGGCCGAATTCCCGCGCCGAACTGCTCGCAGCCGCCGCGCCGCCGGTATGCGGTTAGTCCCTTCGCAGGTCGACGGGCAAGGACAGGGAGCGGATGCTCTCGATTACGCCGCAGAAGCCGTGTTATCGGCGCGAACCCGAACAGCAGGCCGAGCCCGGGTGCGGGACCCCGCCGGTTCGGGGTGCGGAGCAGCCGACCGGCGGCGCACCAGGCCCGCCCGGGTACGGCTCGCCGCTAGGCGCCGACGCCGGGCCAGGGCACGGCCGCGACGTCGGGTGGTGCCGGGCACCATGCCCGCGGCGCGCAGCAGGTGCGTTGCGGTCTGCTCGGCTGCACGGTGCGCGACTTCGGGTAGGACGGAGGTGTAGGTATCGGCGGTCAGCACGATGCTGGAATGCCCCAGCATCTCCTGCACCACCTTCAACTCCACCCCGGCCGCCAGCGCCAGCGTCGCGGCGCCGTGCCGCAGATCGTGCAACCGGATCGGCGGCACATCGTGCTCGGCGATCAGTTTCTGGAACACGTGGGTGAGCCGGCCCGGGGCAACCGGGTCACCGTTGAGGTTGGTGAAGACATACCCGCTGTCGCGGTACCCCTCGCCGTAGGCGGCCGCTTCGGCCTGCTGCTTTGACCGATGGGCGCGCAGCGCCGCGATCGTGGTGCGGTCCAGCGCGATCACCCGGGTACTGTGCGCGGTCTTGGGCGGGCATACCATCAGCCGCCCGTCCCGTCGCTGCAACTGCCGGCAGATCACCGCGGTGCCCTCGTCCAAGTCGACATCGCACCACCGCAGCCCGGCCGCCTCACCGCGCCGCAGCCCACGCAACGCGATCAGATGGTAGGCCGCATACAGACGGTGCGCGGCGATCGCGTCCAGGAACTGGGCCGTCTGAGCAGCGGTCCATACAGCCACGGCGGGCCGCTCCCCGGTCTTGCGCCAGTGCTGGACACGGGCGGCGGTCCACACCACCGCACGCGGCCGCCGCGTCGGAGGCAACGCCACCAGCGACGCCGGGTTCTCCTCCACCAGCCCCTGGCGGAGCGCCGCGTTCAACGCCGCCCGCAGCGTCGCGCGGATCCGATCCAGCGTCGCGGCCGACAGCCGCCGGCCCGCGCCCTGATGCTCGCGGGTGATGACCGCGAACATCTCCTCCACGTGCAGGACCGACATTTCCGCCAGCAGCAGGTGACCCAACAGCGGGTTCAGATACCGCCGCACGTGATCGGCGTACCCGGTCACCGTGGACGGCGCACCCGGATGGTTCTCCAGCCACCGCTCCAGCCACGAGGCGACCGTCAGCGGACTCCCAGCCGGGCCACGCAGCCGTACCAACGCCTCCAGCGCGGCCTTGCGGGTCGGGAACCCGCCCCGGCGGACCCGTCGACGGCGACCGTCCGTTCCGGTGTCCAGTTCGAGGCGCAGGTACCAACTGCCATGGCTGCGCTCGGCCGCCAGTCGCGGACACCTACTACCCAGGGTGCGGCCGGTGTCTGGCTCCTCGCAGCCACATCGCCGGTACACACCACCGGCACTCCTCGCTCTTCTCATAAGGGCAGGGTGGGTCTGCGGTGGATGCATCGACCATCACGGACGGCGACAGACTGGCCTACCGAGCACGACAGCACAGCCTCGGGCCAGGACGACACAAGCTCCTCCTGGCTTGCCTCCCATCCCTACGATCGCCCGGCCCCCACGTCGCAACAGTTCCCGGAATGTCTGGAGATGTCACGAACCAGAAGCAGCACACCGCGCGCTCCGCACGAAGATCCGTGACAGCGCCAAGGGTCCGCAGTTCCATCACGTTGGGGTTCCGTCGCCGGCCTGGGAGAGGTACTCGAGGACATGGACCCTGCCAGCATGGGCGCGAATCTCACGGCGGCGATCGCGCCGTGCAGATTCTGACCGTCGGCAAGGCCGATGCCGGACTGCCGCGCCCGGCGGGTTGACAAGCATCCTGCCAGGTCGTACGTTTCGCCTGATTCACGGTTGCCCGAGGGAAATCCGGTGAGATGCCGGTGCGGACGCGCCACTGTATCCGGGACGACGAGCCCGGGAGCCAGGTCGCTCGGGCGGCCGCGACCTCATAGTCCGGGACGCGCAAGATTTCCCTTCGGAGGTACCGTGAGCACGCTGTCGGCTCCAGGCAACATCCCCCTTCCACGCCTCGTTCCATGGCTGCTCGCGGTTCCCGTGCTGCTGCTGATCGGCTACCTCGTCCTGATGGACAACGGTGCCGTGTCGCAGACGGGCGGCTACCTCCACGAGCTGATGCACGACGGGCGGCACCTGCTCGGCGTGCCGTGCCACTGAGGCCGCCCCCATGATCCGAACCCTGCTGGTCAGGGGCCTTCTTCTCGGCCTGCTGGCCGGGCTCGTCGCGGGCGCATTCGCGTTCGCCGTGGGCGAGCCCCGCATCGATGACGCGATCGCGCTGGAGGAGGCCGCCGCGGCGGCCGAGCCCGCACACGACCACGGAGACGCCGCCGGCGGCGGCGGGCACGACCACGGCGCGGAGGTGAGCCGTGGGACGCAGAAGTTCGGGCTCTTCCTCGCCACCGGTCTGTACGGGCTCGCCGTCGGCGGGGTGTTCGCGCTCGTCTTCGCGGCGCTGCGCGGGCGGGTCGGCCCGCGGTCGGACGGAGGCCTCGCCCTCGCCGCCGCCGGGACGGCCTTCGCCGCGGTCATCGTCGTCCCGTTCCTGAAGTACCCCGCCAATCCCCCGGCGGTTGGCGACCCCGAGACGATCACCAGCCGGACCCTGCTGTATCTGGCGATGGTCGTCATCGGGCTGCTCGCCGTGGCCATCGCGGTGACCACTGCGAGGCACGTCACCGGCGGGCCGTGGGCGCGCTGGGCGGCGATGGTGCTCGCCTTCCTCGTGCCGGTGATTGTGGCGTGGCTGGCGCTGCCCGGGGTGAACGAGGTGCCGGACGGGTTCCCCGCAGCCCTGCTGTGGGAGTTCCGGGTCGCGTCGCTCGGTACCCAGCTGGTGTTCTGGGCGGCGTTCGGAGCCCTGTTCGGATGGGCGTGCGACCGGGCGCGGCGTCCTGCGCGCGCCGCGGCGCCGGCCTGATCGGAGTGCTGTTCGTCCGGCACGCGACGTCGGCCGGGATGCGGGAGGCCCGCTTCCCGGCCGGCGGCGCGGCCGACGCGGGCGGCCTGGCCAGGGCGCGGCGCCTGGCGGGGACGCTGCCCGGCGCCGAGGCGTGGTCGTCGCCGGCGCGGGCGGCGCTGGAGACTTGTGAGGCGCTCGGACTCGCCGCCCGGCCCGTCGCGGCGCTGGCCGAGGCGGACCACGGCCGCTGGGCCGGTCTCCCGTATGCGCGGGTGGCGGTGCGGGAGCCGGACGCGCTGGCCCGCTGGTTGTCGGACCCGCACGCCGTGCCGCACGGCGGCGAGAGCCGGGCCGCACTCGCGAAGCGCGTCACGGAGTGGCTCAGAACCGGTGTGTCCGGCATCGCGGTCTGCGACGTCGGCGCCATCCGGGCTGTGTTGGCCCACGTCCTCGGCCTGGACGTGCCGGCCGCGGACCGCATCGACATCGCGCCGCTGTCCACCACCGAACTGACCGCCGCCGAGAGCGGCTGGCGGGTCGCCCACGTCAACCGGAAGGCCACTGATTGAACGCCCCCTATCCCTTCAGCGCCGTCGTCGGCATGGACGATCTGAAGCTCGCGCTGCTGCTGAACGCGGTCTCCCCCCGGGTCGGGGGTGTGCTGGTGCGCGGTGAGAAGGGCACCGCGAAGTCGACGATCGTCCGCGCGCTGGCCGCGCAGCTTCCCGGCGTGGCGGTCGTGCCCGCGTGCCGGTTCGCGTGCGACCCGGCGGCGCCGGACGCATCGTGCCCGGACGGGCCGCACGATCCGGGCGGGCCGTCCGCGCGGCGCCCGGCGGCGCTGGTGGAGTTGCCGGTCGGCGCGTCCGAGGACCGGCTGGCGGGGTCGCTGGACGTCGAGCGGGCGCTCACCGAGGGCGTGAAGGCGTTCGAGCCGGGGCTGCTTGCGGCGGCGCACCGCGGTGTCCTGTACGTGGACGAGGTGAACCTGCTGCACGACCACCTGGTGGACCTGCTGCTGGACGCCGCCGCGCTCGGCACCTGCTACGTCGAGCGGGAGTCGGTGTCGGTCCGGCACGCGGCGCGGTTCCTGCTGGTCGGGACGATGAACCCGGAGGAGGGCGAACTGCGCCCGCAGCTCCTGGACCGGTTCGGGCTAACGGTCGAGGTGCGGGCGTCGCGTGACCCGAAGGAGCGGGCGGAGGTCGTGCGGCGGCGGCTGGCGTTCGAGGCGGAACCCGTTGCGTTCGCAGCGCGCTGGGCGGACGCGGAGGCCGCCCTGGCGGGCCGCATCGCCGCCGCCCGCGCGCGGTTGCCGGGAGTGCGGCTGCCCGACGAGCGGCTGGAGCAGATCGCGGCGGTGTGCGCCGGGTTCGAGGTGGACGGCCTGCGCGCCGACCTCGTCACGGCGAACGCCGCCGTGGCGCACGCGGCCTGGCGGGGGCGGGACGAGGTGACGGCCGACGACGTCCGCGCGGCCGCGCGCCTGGCACTGCCGCATCGCCGCCGCCGCGACCCGTTCGACGCGCCCGGGCTGGACGAGTCGCTGCTCGACGAACTCCTGGACAGCACCTCCCCCGACGACGGTCCCGATGACACACCACCCGGCGGTGCACCACCGGGCGGCGGGGACGGTCCTCCGCAACGTCCCGACGGCCCCGGCGACCAGGCGGACCACTCCGGCACGCCGGCCACTGACCAGCCCGCCACGCCTCAGGACGGCATGCGGAACGAGGCCGGAGAAGCGGCGGAAGCGCAACCGGAGTCCGAACCGCCGGGCGAGCCGGGCAGCGCGGACACCGGAACGGTCGCGGTGGCCGCCGCGCCGCACGCGGTGCCGCTGCTGGAGGTCCCGGGCGTCGGCGAGGGCACGGCGGGCCGCCGGTCGCGGTCGCGGACGGCGCTGGGCAAGGTGACCGGCACGCGCCGCCCGGCCGGGCGGCTCCACGACCCGCACGTGATGGCGACGCTGCTGGCCGCGGCGCCGCATCAGCGGGCGCGCGGGCGGTCCGGTCCCGGCCTGGTGCTGCGGCCGGACGACCTGCGTGAGTCGGTCCGCGAGGGACGCGAGGGCAACCTCGTCCTGTTCGTCGTGGACGCCAGCGGGTCGATGGCCGCGCGCCGCCGCATGACCACGGTCAAGACGGCCGTGCTGAGCCTGCTGCTCGACGCCTACCAGCGCCGCGACAAGATCGGCATGATCACCTTCCGGGGCCACGACGCCGACCTCGTGCTGCCGCCGACCTCGTCGGTCGAGGCGGGGGCGGCGCGGCTGCGCGCCCTGCCGACCGGGGGCCGCACGCCGCTGGCCGCCGGGCTGGTGAAGGCCGCGGAGGTGCTGCGCGTGGAGCGGCTGCGCGATCCGGCGCGCCGCCCACTGCTGGTGGTCGTCACCGACGGCCGCGCCACCGCGGCAGGCGACGTGGACCGGGCGGCGGGCCTGCTCGCGGGCACGGCGGGGATCGTCGTGGACTGCGAGGACGGCCCGGTGCGGCTCGGGCTGGCGGGGAAGCTGGCGGTGCGGCTCGGTGCGCGGCTCGTCCCGCTGGGCGACCTCGACGGGATCGTCCGGAGTCATCGCAAGCAAGAGCACAGGAAGGCGGCCTGACATGCCCCAGGGGAAGCCGGTGTCCGTCCCCGACGACGGTCTCACCACCCGGCAGCGCCGCAACCGGCCGCTGCTGATCGTCCACACCGGCCCCGGCAAGGGCAAGTCCACCGCCGCGTTCGGGATGGCGCTGCGAGCGTGGAACCAGGGCTGGCCGATCGGGGTGTTCCAGTTCGTGAAGTCGGCGAAGTGGCGGATCGGCGAGGAGCGCGCCCTGCTGGTGCTGGGCGAGAGCGGCGAGGGCGGGCCCGTCACCTGGCACAAGATGGGCGAAGGCTGGTCGTGGATCCGGCGGCCGGGCGCCGAGGACGACCACGCGGAGAACGCGCGGGAGGGCTGGGCGCAGATCAAGCGCGACCTGGCCGCCGAGACGCACCGCTTCTACGTCCTGGACGAGTTCACCTACCCGCTCAAGTGGGGCTGGCTGGACCTGGACGACGTCGTCGAGACCCTCACCGGCCGTCCCGGAGACCAGCACGTCGTCATCACCGGACGGGACGCGCCGGACGGGCTCGTCGAGGTCGCGGACCTGGTGACGGAGATGGGCAAGGTCAAGCATCCGATGGACGCGGGGCAGAAGGGCCAGCGGGGCATCGAGTGGTGACCTCCCATGCAGTGCCGCGGCTCGTCGTCGCGGCGCCGTCGTCGGGGAGCGGGAAGACGACCGTCGCGACCGGCCTGATCGCGGCGCTGCGGGCGCGCGGCCTGCGGGTGTCGCCGCACAAGGTCGGTCCCGACTACATCGATCCGGGGTACCACTCGCTCGCGGCGGGCCGGCCGGGCCGCAACCTAGACCCGTGGCTCGTGGGCGAGGACCGGATCGCGCCGCTGTTCCTGCACGGCGCCGCCGGCGCGGACGTGGCGGTGGTCGAAGGCGTAATGGGCCTGTTCGACGGGCGCGGCGCGAGCGGTTTCGCGTCCACGGCGCATGTGGCGCGGCTGCTCGGGGCCCCGGTGGTCCTGGTGGTGGACGTGGCGCGGCAGAGCCGGTCGGTCGCGGCGCTCGTGCAGGGCTTCGCGGTGTTCGAGCCGGGGGTCCGGATCGGTGGGGTCATCCTGAACCGGGTGGGGTCGGACCGGCACGAGGAGCTGTGCCGGGAGGCGCTGGAGGCGTCGGGGGTGCCGGTCCTCGGGGCGATCCGGCGGGACGGCGGGGTCGTCACGCCGTCCCGGCATCTCGGGCTGATCCCGGCGGCCGAGCGCGGAGGCGACGCCGTGCGCGCGGTGGAGCGGCTCGGCGCGCTCGTCGCCGAATCCTGCGACCTGGACGCGCTGCTGCGGCTTGCCGCCGCCGCTCCCTCGGCGTCGGGGCGGCCGTGGGACCCGGCGGAGCACGTGACCGCGGTGCCGGGCCGGCCGGTCGTCGCGGTGGCGGGCGGGCCGGCGTTCACCTTCTCCTATGCCGAGCACGTGGAGCTGCTGCGCGCGGCGGGTGCGGACGTGGCGGTGTTCGACCCGCTGCGCGACGAGGCCCTCCCGGACGGGACGGCCGCGCTCGTCATCGGCGGCGGGTTCCCCGAGGTGCACGCGCACGAGCTCGCGGCCAACGCGCCGATGCTCGCGGCGGTGGCGGCGTTCGGCGGCCCGGTCGCCGCGGAGTGCGCCGGGCTGCTGTACCTGTGCGAGGAGCTCGACGGGCGGGCGATGTGCGGGCGTATCCCCGGCCGGGCCGCGATGACGTCCCGGCTGACGCTCGGCTACCGGGAGGCGGTCGCGATGGTGGAGTCGCCGCTGACGCGGCCGGGCGAGCGGTTCCGCGGCCACGAGTTCCACCGCACCGCCTTGACCGGCGGGACCCCGGAACCGCTGTTCCGGTGGAGCGGTGCAAGCGACGGGTTCGGAGACGAGCGGATCACCGCGTCGTACCTGCATCTGCACTGGGCCGGGTATCCGGAGGCGGCTCAGCGGCTGGTGTCGTCCTCCAGGTCGCCCTCAGCCTTGAGGTAGACCTCCTGGAGCCCTTGGAGGATCTCCGGGTCGGGGTGTTCCCACATGCCGCGCTCGGCCGCCTCCAGGAGCCGTTCGGCGATGCCGTGCAGCGCCCACGGGTTCGACTCCTCCATGAACGCGCGGTTCTCCTCGTCCAGGACGTAGGCGGCGGTGAGCCTGTCGTACATCCAGTCGGCCATGACGCCGGTGGTGGCGTCGTAGCCGAACAGGTAGTCGACGGTCGCGGCCAGTTCGAACGCGCCCTTGTAGCCGTGCCGCCGCATCGCCGCGAGCCACTGCGGGTTGACGACGCGGGCGCGGAAGACGCGCGCGGTCTCCTCCGAGAGGGTGCGGGTGCGGACGGCGTCTGGGCGGGTGCTGTCGCCGACGTAGGCTTCGGGCGCCTTGCCGGTCAGCGCCCGCACGGTCGCGATCATGCCGCCGTGGTATTGGAAGTAGTCGTCGGAGTCGGCGATGTCGTGCTCGCGGGTGTCGACGTTCTTGGCGGCGACCGCGATCCGCCGGTAGGCGCTCTCCATGTCGGCGCGGGCGGGGACGCCGTCGAGGTCGCGGCCGTAGGCGTGGCCGCCCCACACCGCGTACACCTCGGCGAGGTCGGCGTCGTCGCGCCAGTTGCGGCTGTCGATGAGCGGCAGCAGCCCCGCCCCGTACGCGCCCGGCGCCGACCCGAACACGCGCAGGGTGGCGCGGCGCTCGTCGCCGTGCTCGCGTGCGTCGGCCTGGACGTGGGCGCGGACGTAGTTGGCGTCGCCGGGTTCGTCCAGGCCCGCGACGAGGCGGACGGCGTCGTCCAGCATGGCGACGACGTGCGGGAACGCGTCGCGGAAGAAGCCGCTGATGCGGACGGTCACGTCGATGCGCGGCCGTCCCAGCTCGCCGAGGGGGACGGGCTCCAGGTCGGTGATGCGGCGGGATGCCTCGTCCCAGCGGGGTCGGACGCCGAGCAGCGCGAGCACTTCTGCGATGTCGTCGCCCGCGGTGCGCATCGCGCTGGTCCCCCACACCGACAGGCCGACCGAGCGCGGCCATTCGCCGTGGTCGGTGCGGTAGCGCTCCAGCAGCGAGTCGGCCATCGCCTGCCCGGTCTCCCAGGCGAGGCGGCTGGGCACGGCGCGCGGGTCCACGGAGTAGAAGTTGCGGCCGGTCGGCAGGACGTTGATGAGCCCGCGCAGCGGCGACCCGCTCGGGCCCGCGGGGATGTAGCCGCCGTCCAGGGCGTGCAGGACGTGGTCGAGCTCGTCCGGTGTGCGCGCCAGGCGCGGGACGACCTCGGTGGCGGCGAACTCCAGGACGGGGGCCACCAAGGCGCGGCGCTCGGCCGGGACGCGCTGCGCGACTTCGGGGACGGCGTCCACGGCCCAGTCCGCGTCCTCCATGGCCTGGACGAGGGCGCGGGCGGTGGCCTCGGCGGCGTCCACGTCGGTGAGTCCGGCGGTGCCGTCCTCGGTGAGGCCGAGCGCCTCGCGCAGGCCGGGCAGCGTCTCCCGGCCCGACCACATCTGCCGGGCGCGGAGCATGGCCAGCACCAGGTCCACTCGTGTGGAGCCGGTCGGCGCCTGCCCGAGGACGTGCAGGCCGTCGCGGATCTGCGCGTCCTTCACCTCGCACAGCCAGCCGTCCACGTGCAGCAGGAAGTCGTCGAACTCGGTGTCGTGGGGGCGGTCGTCGAGGCCGAGGTCGTGGTCGAGTTTGGCGGCCTGGATCAGCGTCCAGATCTGCGCGCGGATGGCGGGGAGCTTCGCCGGGTCCATCGCGGCGATCGTGGCGTGCTCGTCGAGGAGCTGTTCGAGGCGGGCGATGTCGCCGTAGGTCTCCGCGCGGGCCATCGGCGGGACCATGTGGTCCACCAGGACTGCGTGGGCGCGGCGCTTGGCCTGCGTCCCCTCGCCGGGGTCGTTGACGAGGAACGGGTAGATCAGCGGCACGTCGCCGAGGGCGGCGTCGGTGCCGCACGACGCCGACATCCCCGCCGCCTTGCCGGGCAGCCACTCCAGGTTGCCGTGCTTGCCGACGTGCACGATCGCGTGCGCGCCGAATTCGTCGGACAGCCACCGGTAGGCGGCGAGGTAGTGGTGGCTGGGCGGCAGGTCGGGGTCGTGGTAGATGGCGATCGGGTTCTGCCCGAAGCCGCGCGGCGGCTGCACCATGACGACGACGTTGCCGGCGCGCAGGGCGGCGAGGACGAGGTCGCCGTCCTGGACGAACAGCTCGCCGGGCGCCGGGCCCCAGTGGCGCTCCATCTCCGCGCGCAGGTCGTCGGGGAGGGTGCGGTACCAGCGCTCGTAGGACGCGGCGGAGATGCGGACGGGGTTGCCCGCGAGTTGCTCTTCGGTGAGCCAGTCTTCGTCCTGGCCGCCCGCCGCGATGAGCGCGTGGATGAGCGCGTCGCCGTCCTGCTCGGCGACGCCGGGGAAGCCTTCGCCCAGGTCGTAGCCCGCTTCGGCGAGCCGGGCCAGCAGCCGGACGGTGCTCGCCGGGGTGTCCAGGCCGACGGCGTTGCCGACCCGGGAGTGCTTGGTCGGGTACGCCGACAGCATCACCACGAGGCGGCGGGCGGGCGGCGGGGTGTGCCGCAGGCGGCCGTGCCGTACGGCGATCCCGGCGACCCGCGCGGCGCGCTCGGGGTCGGCGGCGTAGAAGGTGAGGCCGTCCTCGTCGGTCTCCTTGAACGAGAACGGGACGGTGATGATGCGGCCGTCGAACTCGGGGATCGCGACCTGCGACGCGGCGTCCAGCGGGGACAGCCCGTCGTCGCTGTCCGCCCAGGCGTCCCGGCCGGTGGTGAGGCAGAGGCCCTGGAGGATCGGGACGTCCAGGTCGGCGAGGGCGCCGACGTCCCACGCTTCATCGTCGCCGCCCGCGCCGGCCGTCGCGGGCCGCGCCCCGCCCGCCGCGAGGACCGTCACCACCAGCGCGTCGGCCTGGCGGAGCGTGCCGAGCAGTTCGGGCTCCGCTGTGCGCAGCGACGAGCAGAAGACCGGGAGCGGGCGTCCGCCCGCGTCCTCGATCGCGGCGCACAGCGCGTCGACGAACGCGGTGTTCCCGGCCATGTGGTGGGCGCGGTAGTACAGGACGCCGACGACCGGCCCTTCCGTGGCGCGGGATTCGCGCTCCAGCAGGCCCCAGGTCGGGGTGGGGCGCGGCGGCTCGAAGCCGCGGCCGGTCAGCAGCACCGTGTCCGACAGGAAGGCGTGCAGTTCGGCCAGGTTGGCGGGGCCGCCGTGCGCGAGGTAGGCGTGCGCGTCGGCGCACACGCCGCCGCTCACCCCGCCGCGGAGGCTCGACAGCTCCATCAGCTCGGCGTCGGGGGCCTGCTCGCCGCCGAGGACGACCACTGGGCGGGGGCCGGCGAGCAGCGCGTCGAGGCCGTCCTCCCAGGCGCGGCGCCCGCCGAGCAGCCGGACGACGACGAGGTGGGTGCCGTCCACCAGCGCCGGGAGGTCGTCGACGGCCAGCCGCGCGGGGTTGCCGAGGCGGTAATTGGCGCCGGAGGCGCGCGCGCTCAGCAGGTCTGTATCGGACGTGGACAGCAGCAGGACCGTGCGGCCCTGCCCGGACGTGTCGGTGGACACGGCGGATCCTCCCCCTGGGGTCCTCGCCCCGGTCGCGGGTGTCGCGACGGCAGGAGTGTCCTGGCTCCCGGATCAGTGCTCGCCCCGGCCTTCCCATCCGCCCCTCGGAGAGGGGCGGACAGTGGCCTTGAGCGGGGTTCGCTCCCCGGTCACAGTGGCGGGACCGCGCCGGATTCGCACCGGCTTCCTCCCATTGCCATCGTCTACGCACGAGACTACGGCAGCGCGGGGCCGCCTGGAAACTGTGGTTTCATCCTCCTCGTGTCGAATGTCAAGCGGGCGGGACGGCCACGTGCCGACGCCTGCCCCGGAGCGCTGCAGACCCATGACGCGGCCGACGGCCCGCTGGCGCGGGTCCGTACGCCGGGCGGCGCGGTGTCATCCGCGCAGCTCGCCGTGCTCGGCGCAGCCGCCCGCGAGCTGGGCGGCGACGTGATCGAGCTGACCTCCCGCGGCAACCTCCAGCTGCGCGGGGTGCGCGACCCGGCGCGGCTCGCGGACCGGCTGGCGGGCGCCGGGCTGCTGCCCTCGCCGTCGCACGAGCGGGTGCGCAACATCGTCGCGTCCCCGCTCGGCGGGCGCGGGCCCCGCGGCGTCCTGGCGACGGACACGCTGGTCACGGCGCTCGACCGGGCGCTCTGCGGCGTCCCGCGGCTGGCGGGGCTGCCGGGCCGGTTCCTGTTCGGGTTCGACGACGGCAGCGGCGACATCGCGGCCCTGGACGCCGACGTCGCGTTCGGGCCCGCCGCTCTCCGGCTGGCCGGGACGCCGCTCGACCTGGACCTCGGCGGGGATCCGGTCGCGGCGATGCTCGCGGCCGCGGGGGCGTTCCTCGACGTCCGGAAGGACGCCTGGCGACTGGCGGAGGTGCCGGACGGGGTGCGGCTGGTCGCCGCGAAACTGGGTGGGACACCCCTGGACGACCCGAAAGTTTCGGTGCCGGGACCCGCGTACGCGGGTTTCATCGAGCAGCGGGACGGGAGGGTCGCGCTGGAGATCGTCCCGCCGCTGGGGCGGCTGTCCGGGGCCCAGGTCGGAGCGCTCGGCGAGACGGCGGGCGACCCCGGCGAGGTGCGGATCACGCCGCGGCGGAGCGTCGTCCTGCGCGATCTGGACCCGGGCGAGGCGAGGGTGAGCGCCGCGAAACTCGCGGAGGCCGGCTTCGCGGTCGACGCCGCCTCGCCCTGGGTCGGCGTCACGGCCTGCACCGGGAGCCCCGGCTGCGCGAAGTCGCGCGGCGACGTCCAGGGCGACGCACGGCGCTGGGTCGTCGGCCTGGAGCGCGCCCCAGAGACTCCCGTCCACTGGGCGGGATGCGAGCGACGCTGCGGGATGCCCCGCGGCCCAGTCGTCCTGAAGATGGCGGGACCGAGGGAGGAACAGCGGTGATCGACTACGTCCGGGACGGCGCCGAGATCTACCGGCGGTCCTTCGCGACCATCCGCGCGGAGGCCGACTTGTCGGGTCTGCCGGACGACGTGGCGCGGGCCGCGGTCCGGATGATCCACGCCTGCGGCATGACCGACCTCGTGGACGACCTGGCGTGGTCGCCGAAGGTCGCGGAACGGGCACGGGCGGCGCTGCTGGACGGCGCACCGATCCTGTGCGACGCGCGGATGGTCGCGTCCGGGATCACGATGGCGCGGCTGCCGGCCGGCAACGAGGTCGTGTGCACGCTGGGCAACCCCGGCGTCCCGGACCTGGCGGAGCGGCTCGGCACTACGCGCAGCGCGGCGGCGCTGGAGCTGTGGCGCGACCGGCTGGACGGCGCGGTGGTGGCGATCGGCAACGCGCCGACCGCACTGTTCCGCCTGCTCGAACTGGTGGCGGAGGGCGCGGGACGCCCCGCGGCCGTCATCGGGATCCCGGTCGGCTTCATCGGCGCGGCCGAGTCCAAGGACGCGCTCGCCGCCAGTGGCCTGGAACACCTGACCGTGCGCGGGCGGCGCGGCGGCAGCGCGATGACGGCGGCGGCGGTCAACGCCGTCGCCAGTGAGGCGGAGTGATGACCAGACCCGGCACCGGACCCGCAACCGGACGGCTGTACGGCGTGGGCGTCGGGCCCGGCGACCCCGAACTGGTCACGGTGAAGGCGGCGCGGCTGATCGGCGCGGCGGACGTGGTCGCCTACCACTCCGCCCGCCACGGCCGCAGCATCGCCCGCTCGATCGCGGCGCCCCATCTGCGCGAAGGGCAGATCGAGGAGCCGCTGCTGTACCCGGTGACCACCGAGGCGACCGACCACCCCGGCGGCTACCGGGGCGCGCTCGACGAGTTCTACGCCGACTGCGCCGGCCGGCTCGCCGAGCATCTCGACGCGGGACGCACCGTCGTCGTGCTCAGCGAGGGCGACCCGTTCTTCTACGGCTCCTACATGCACCTGCACAAGCGGCTCGCGCCGCACTACCCGGCCGAGGTGGTGCCCGGCGTCACGTCGCTGAGCGCGGCCTCGGCGGCGGCGGGACGCCCGCTCGTGGAAGGGGAGGAGACGCTCACCGTGCTGCCCGGCACGCTGCCCGGCGACGAACTGGCCGAGCGGCTGCGCGACGCGGACGCGGCAGCGGTCCTCAAGCTGGGGCGGACGTTCACCAAGGTCAGGCGGGCGTTCGAGGACGCGGGCCGGCTCGCGGACGCCAGCTACGTGGAGCGCGCCTCCACCGACCGGCAGCGGGTCGCGCCGCTCGCCGGCGTCGACCCGGCGGACGTCCCGTACATGTCCCTCGCCCTGCTGACCAGCCCGGCGGACCGGTCCTTCACGGCGCCCGCCCCGGCCCGCCCCCGGGACGCGGGCGGCGTCAGCGTCGTCGGGCTCGGCCCGGCCGGCCGCCCATGGCTTACCCCCGAGGCGCAGGACGTCCTCGCGTCGGCCACCGACCTCGTCGGCTACGGCCCCTACCTCGACCGCGTCCCGGCGAACGCGCGGCAGCGGCGGCACGCGTCGGGCAACCGGGTGGAGGCGGACCGGGCCCGGCACGCGCTGCTGCTCGCGCGGGACGGCGCCCGCGTCGCCGTCGTCTCCTCCGGGGACCCGGGCGTGTTCGCCATGGCCGCGGCGGTGCTGGAGGTCGCGGCCGAGGACGAGTTCGCGGACGTACCTGTGCGGATCGTCCCCGGGCTGACCGCCGCGCAGGCCGTGGCGAGCCGGGTCGGTGCGCCGCTCGGCCACGACTTCTGCGTCCTGTCGCTGTCTGACCTGCTCAAGCCGTGGGACGTGATCGCGCGGCGGCTCACCGCCGCGGCCGAGGCCGATCTGGTGGTGGCCCTCTACAACCCGTCGTCGAGCCGCCGCAGGCACCAGCTTCCGGCGGCGCGCGACCTGCTGCTGGAACACCGCTCACCGGAGACACCGGTGGTGATCGGGCGCGATGTCGGCGGCGAGGCCGAGAGCGTCACCGTGACCACGCTCGGCAAGCTGGACCCCGAGCAGGTCGACATGCGGTGCCTGGTGATCGTCGGGTCGTCCACGACCCGCGTGACCGGCCGGGGCGCGGTCTACACGCCGCGCCGCTACCCCTGAACCCAGGCCGCGGCCTCCGCGGCGTCGTGCACCGCCGGGACGCCGTCCGGCGGGCGGGGACGGTCGACCATGATCACCGGAATCCGGGCGTCGCGGGCGGCGGTGAGCTTCGCCCGGGTCATCGCGCCGCCGCTGTCCTTGGTGACGAGCACGCCGAGCCGGTGGTCGCGGATCAGCGTCCGCTCCCCGTCCACCGTGTAGGGGCCGCGCGCCAGCAGCACCCGCACGTTCGGCGGGACGGGCGGGTCCGGCGGGTCGACCGACCGCGCGAGGAACCACGCGTCCGCCCTGCCGGCGAAAACCGGGATGCTGCGCCGCCCGGTGGTCAGGAACACCCGGGCGCCCGCCGGTATCCGGGCGGCGGCGTCGGCCAGGGACGGGACGCGAAGCCAGTCGTCGCCGTCCCCCTCCTCCCAGCCGGGGCGCAGCAGCGCGATCAGCGGGACGCCAGCCGCCCGCGACGCCCGCGAGGCCGAGGCGCTCATCCGCTCCGCGAACGGGTGCGTTGCGTCCACCAGGCGGTCGATCCGGTGCTCGCGCAGCCACGCGGCCAGCCCCTCCGGGCCGCCGAACCCGCCGACGTGCACCTCCCCCGCGGGCAGCCGCGGATCGCTGACCCGCCCGGCCAGCGACGACACGACGTACAAGCCGGGTTCGCCGGCGAGCCGCGCCGCGAGCGCCCGCGCCTCCGCGGTCCCGCCGAGGATCAGGACGCGGCGCATCCCCGGTCCCGCTCGGCGGAGTACAGGTGGCTGCCGGGGAACGCCGACGCCGTCAGCACCCGCCCGACGACGATCACCGCCGTGCGCTTGACCCCGGCCTCGGCCACCAGGCCGGCGATGTCGGCGAGCGTGCCGCGCAGGATCACCTCGTCGGGACGGCTCGCACGGGCGACGACCGCGACCGGGCAGTCCGCGCCGTAGTTCGGCAGCAGCTCCGCCACCACCTGCTCGATGCGCTGGACGGCCAGGTGCAGCACCATCGTGGCGCCGCTTGCGCCGAGCGTGGCGAGGTCCTCGCCGTCCGGCATCGCCGTGGCGCGCGCCGCCGTGCGGGTGAGGATCACCGTCTGCCCGACCCCGGGGACCGTCAGTTCCCGCTTCAGCGACGCCGCCGCCGCGGCGAACGCCGGCACTCCCGGGACAACCTCGTAGGGGACGCCCTCCGCGTCCAGCCGGCGCATCTGCTCGGCGACCGCGCTGAGCAGCGACGGGTCGCCCGAGTGCAGGCGCGCCACGTCGTGGCCCTCGCGGTGGGCGGCGGTCAGCTCGGCGATGATCTCGTCCAGGGTCAAGTTCGCGGTGTCGACGAGCCGCGCGCCGGGCGGGCACGCCTCCAGCAGCTCGCGCGGCACCAGCGACCCCGCGTACAGGCACACCGGGACCGACTCCAGCGTCCGCAGCCCGCGCACGGTGATCAGGTCTGCGGCACCCGGGCCGGCTCCGATGAAGTAGACGGTCATGTGTCGTCCTTCCATGTCGTCCAGAGGGTGACGGGCATCGCCGGCCGCCAGCCGGTGAACCCGCCGAGCGGCGCGGCGCGCTCGACGCCGACGCGGACCAGCTCGCCGCCATGAGCGCGGCGGGCCTCCGCGACCCGGACCTCTGATTCCAGCGTGACGGCGTTGGCGACGAGCCGCCCGCCCGGCTTCAGCGCGTCCAGGCAGCGTTCCAGCAGACCGGGGACGGTGAGCCCGCCACCGACGAAGACGGCGTCGGGGGCCGGGAGGCCGTCCAGCGCGCCCGGCGCCCGGCCCTCCACGACTTGCACGCCGGGCACGCCGAGCGACCGCGCGTTGCGGCCGATCCGCGCCGCCCGCTCCGGGTCCCGCTCGATCGCGACGGCCTCGCACGACGGGTGCGCCCGCGCCCACTCGATCGCGACGCTGCCCGCCCCGGCGCCGACGTCCCACAGCAGCTCGCCGGGCAGCGGCCCGAGCCGCGACATGGTGATCGCGCGGATCTCGCTCTTGGTGAGCTGCCCGTCGTGCTCGAAGGCGTCGTCGGGCAGCCCCGCCGTGCGGGGCAGCGGGGCCGCGTCCGGGCCAGGCTCGCACTCCACGGCGACGATGTTCAGGGCGGAACCGGCCGGCTCGTCCCACTCCCCCGCCGTACCGGGCCGCGCGGTCTCGGTCTCCGCTCCCAGGTCGCACAGGACGGTCATCCGGCTGGGGGCGAAGCCCCGCCCGGCGAGCAGCCCCGCGACGACGAGCGGGGCGTCGCGTCCCGCCCCGAGGACCAGCAGGCGGCGGCCGGGCGCGAACAGCGCGTTCAGCGTCTCCGCCGGGCGGCCGACGAGGCTGCAGACGTCCACCCGCTCCAGCGGCCACCCGAGCCGCGCGCACGCCAGCGACACCGACGACGGATGCGGCAGCACCCGCAGCCGGTGCGCGCCCAGCATCCCCGCGAGCGTGGAGCCGATTCCGAAGAACATCGGATCACCGCTGGCCAGGACGGCGACCGCGCGGCCCTCGTACCGTTCGATCAGCCCGGGAAGCTCCGCGAGAAGGGGGGACGGCCAGGCGACCCGCTCGGCTTCGCCCACCGGCACGAGGTCGAGTTGCCGGCGCCCGCCGAGCAGCACGTCCGCCGCCCGCAGCGCCGCACGGGAGTCCTCCGGAAGCCCGTCCCACCCATCGGCGCCGATCCCCACGACGGTGATGACACGCGCGTCCACTGGCCTCCTCGGATGAATGCGGCGCCAAGCCTATATCAGGCGTTCTGGCACACTTGTCCCGGTGAAGCGGCTTTTGATCATCGGGATCGGGGCGGGCGATCCCGACCATCTGACCTTCCAGGCGGCCAAGGCCATCGCGGCCGCCGACGTCTTCCTCATCGTCGACAAGGGCGAGGCCAAGCACGACCTGGCCCGGCTGCGCCACGACCTCATCGAAGCGCACGGACGTCCCCCCTACCGGGTCGTCGAGGTCCGCGACCCGGAACGCGACCGCACCGCCCCGGCGTACACGGCCGCCGTCGAGGACTGGCGCTCCCACCGCGCACGGATCTACGAATCCTTCATCACCGACGAACTCGCCGACGGGCAGACCGGGGCGCTTCTGGTTTGGGGCGACCCAGGGGTCTACGACAGCACCCTCGCCGCCTTGGAAGAGGTCGAGGCGGAGTTCGCTCACGAGGTGGTCCCCGGTATCAGCAGCATCTCCGCGCTCACCGCCCGCCACCGCGTCGCCCTCACCCGGGTGGGGCGTCCCGTCCACATCACCACGGGCCGCCGCCTGGCCGCCGAAGGCACCACCGCCGACGACGTCCTGGTCATGCTGGACGCGGCCTGCTCCTTCACCGAGACCGCCGCCGGCTTCCACATCTACTGGGGCGCCTACCTCGGCACCCCCGACGAGATCCTAATCTCCGGCCCGGTCGACGAGGTCGCCGACCGGATCCGCGGCGCCCGCGCCGAGGCCCGCGCCCGCAAAGGCTGGATCATGGACACCTACCTCCTCCGCCGCGAATCCCCCGGCTCCTGACCCGCGCCCTCAGGCGGACTTTTGTGCAAGTGCCGCATGTGCCACGATGTGCGGTGTAGGCGACGGCGGAACGAGGAAGCCGGTGCGAATCCGGCGCGGTACCGCCACTGTGATCGGCGAGCGGATCCCGAACCATGCCACTGCCCGCGAACGCGGGTGGGAAGGCCGGGACGAGCGTTGACCCGAGAGCCAGGAGACTCACGCGGTCGCCTCCTCGATGGCACTGGGGCGGATCTCCCCAGAGAGGAGGGCTGGTATGCCCATGGGCTCGTCGGGCCCGGCACCGTGCCGGGTGACCGTGTGCCGGGACTGCTGCTGCGGCAGTCCCAAGGTGACCGGTATCGATCACGCCGGCCAACTCGAACGCCTCCGGGAAGCCGCGCCGGTCCGGGTGTCGCGGTGCCTGGACGCGTGCGAGCAGGCCAACATCGTCGTCGTGCAGCCTTCGGCCGCTGGGCGGGCGCAGGGCGCCCACCCGGTGTGGCTGGGCCTGGTGAACGACGCCGCGGCCACTGATGACATCGCCGCCTGGGTCCGCGCCGGCGGCCCGGGCCTGGCCGATCCTCCCGCCGTTCTGGACCTGTACTCCATCCGGCCGCCGCGGCGACCGGCGGCCGGCCCGTCCCAGAAGGTGGTGTCATGATCGGCGTGCGCGGTGGGGCGGCGCTGGCCTGGCTGGCGGCGGCGGTCCTGCTGGTGTCCGGATGCGGTGGCGGTTCCGAGCGTGCCGCCGCAGGCGGACCGGGTGCGGCGCCTGCCGGGTTCCCGGTGACGGTGTCCAACTGCGGGGTGACGACGACCTACCAGCGCCCGCCGCAGCGCACGGTGTCGCTGAACCAGCACGCGACCGAGGTGATGCTGGCTCTCGGCCTGGAGAAGTCGATGGTCGGTACCGGCTACCTCGACGACGAGGTGCTGCCGGAGTTCCAGGCCGCCTACGACCGGGTGAAGGTGATCTCCAAGGAGTACCCGTCCTTCGAGACGCTGCTGGCGGCCGAGCCGGACCTGGTCTACGGCGGCTGGAAGAGCGCCTTCGAGGAGAAGGACGGCCGCAGCCGGGCGGCGCTGAAGAAGGCCGGGATCGACAGCCACCTCAACATCGAGGAGTGCCCGGAGGGGCCGGTGACGATGGCCACGGTCGAGGAGGAGATCCGCACCGTCGCCAAGATCTTCGGGGTGCCCGACCGGGCGGAGAAGCGGATCGGCTCGATGCGCGCCGTCCTGGACGGCGTCAAGGGCGAACTGGCCGGCATCACGCCGCTCAAGGTCGCCGTCTACGACAGCGGCGACAAGACCGTCTTCACCGCAGGCGGCGCGGGAATCGGAAACGAGATGATCCGGCTGGCCGGTGGCGACAACCTGTTCGCCGACGTCGACAAGCCCTACGGGGACGTCTCGTTCGAGCAGTTCGCCGAACGCGCCCCCGAGGTCATCGTGATCTACGACTACGGTGCGCAGTCCGCCGACGACAAGAAGAAGTTTCTGCTGGGGCATCCGGCGCTCAAGGACGTCCCGGCGATCAGGAACCAGCGGTTCGCGGTGCTGCCGCTGTCGTCGACGGTGACCGGTGTGCGGGTCGCGGGCGCGGTGGAGTCGCTGGCCCGGCAACTGCATCCCGACCGCTTCGCGTGACCGGCCTGGCCGAACCTCGCGTCTCCGGTGACCGGGCGCCGGTCACCGGAGGCGCGCGTTCCCGCGGACTCGGGATTCCGTATCCGCTCGTGCTGGCGCTGCTGGCGGGGCTGGTGCTGGTGGCGGCGACGGCCGGGATCGCGGCCGGGTCGGTGAGCCTGCCGCCCGGTCAGGTCTGGGGCATCCTGCTGCACTCCGCCCATCCGGCGCTGGCCGCCCCGGACTGGCCCCCGGTTCGCGAGACGATCGTGCTGGACGTCCGCCTCCCCCGGGTGCTGCTGTGCGCAGTGGTGGGAGCGGGCCTGTCGGTGTGCGGGATGGCGCTGCAGGCGCTGGTGCGCAACCCGCTGGCCGACCCGATGCTGCTGGGGGTGTCGTCCGGCGCGACCGTCGGCGCGGTGCTGGTGGTGGTCTTCCACGTGGCCTGGTTCGGCAGGTTCTCGCTGCCGCTGGCCGCCTTCGGCGGCGCACTGCTCGCACTGGTCCTGGTCTACTTCCTTGCGCGCTCCGGCGGGCGGATGACCACGGTCCGGCTGGTCCTGGCCGGCGTCGCCACCGCCGAGGTGCTCTCGGCGATCGCCGGCTACCTGGTGATCACCTCCAAGGACCCGCACAGCGCCGAGTCCGCCATGCGCTGGATGCTGGGCGGCCTGGCCGGCACCACCTGGACGGTGCTGTGGATCCCGGCGGCCGCCGTGCTGGCCGGGACCGCGGTCCTGCTCGGGCTGTCGCGCCCGCTCAACCTGCTGCTGGCCGGGGAGGAGGCCGCCGCGTCACTCGGGCTGGACGTGCACCGGTTCCGCGCCGCACTGTTCGTGCTGGTCGCCCTGATGATCGGCACGGTCGTGGCGGTCAGCGGCTCGATCGGGTTCGTCGGCCTGATCATGCCGCACGTCGTCCGGTTGCTGGTCGGCGCCGACCACCGCCGCGCGCTGCCCGCGGTCGCACTGCTCGGCGCGGCGTTCCTCATCGCCGCCGACCTGGCCGCCCGCATTCTGATCAGTCCCGAGGAGATCCCCGTCGGGATCCTCACCGCACTGGTCGGCGGTCCCTTCTTCCTGTACCTCATGAAGCGTAAGGCGCCACGATGACCCGCGGCACCGGCACCTTGCGAGCCGAGAAAGTGACCGTCGTCGCCGACGGCCGCGCTCTGGTGGCGGACGTCTCACTGGAAGCGGCCCCCGGGCAGGTCGTGGGGCTCGTCGGGCCCAACGGCGCCGGGAAGTCCACGCTGCTGCGCACCTTCTACCGCGCGCTGCGCCCCACCTCCGGACGCGTCCTGCTGGACGGCGACGACATCTGGCGCATGCCCGGCAGACACCTCGCGCGACGGCTGGCCGCCGTCCTCCAGGACACCACCGGAGACTTCGAGCTCACCGCCTACGACGTCGTGGCGATGGGCCGTACCCCGCACAAGCGCGCCTTCCAGGGCGACGCCGCCACCGACCGCGCCATCATCACCGAAGCACTGGCCGAACTGGAGGCCGCGCACCTCGCCGACGCCCCCTTCGACCGGCTCTCGGGCGGCGAGAAGCAACGCGTCCTGATCGCCCGCGCCCTCGCCCAGCAGGCCGGAACCCTCGTCCTGGACGAACCCACCAACCATCTCGACCTGCGCCACCAGCTCGACGCGCTCCAACTGGTGCGCCGCATCGGCGCGACCGCGGTCATCGCGCTGCACGACCTCAACCTCGCCGCCGCCTACTGCGACCGCCTCTGCGTCCTGGACGGCGGACGCCTGGTCGCCACCGGAACACCCGCCCAGGTGCTGACACCGGCCCTGCTGGCCGAGGTCTACCGCGTCCAAGCCGAAGTGGGCGCACACCCCCGCACCGGCATCCACCAGATCACCGTCCTTCCCGAAAGAGACGGTCCCCGCCGGAAAGGCCGCCGGTGATCTGCCAGGCCGTTCGAAGCGGGGGGAGGCACCATCGCTCCCTGATCTAGGGCCCGATGATCCCGGGTGCCCGGCCCGGAACCTCCGGGCTGGGCACCGGTCACTCGCCGCGTTGCAGGTTCACGATGTGCCGCCCGTGACGGTTCGGCGGCGGCGCAGGACCGCCGCGGCGGCGTCGATCAGCAGGAAGGCGAGCAGGGTGATTCCGAGCAGGGGCAGCGCCCATCCCACCAGCAGGACGGCCGGGATGCCGAGGAAGAGCACGGGGCGCGGCAGCTCACGCCAGGTGCCGCGCGGAGGCGGGTGCCCGAAGGGCGCGCGGCGGTCGGCGCGGGTGGGGCGACGCTGCCACCACATCCGGTAGCCCCAGAAGATCATCGTCAGCAGGCCGATCGCGGTGGTGGCGAGCAAGAGCTGGTTGGGCAGGCCGAACAGCTTGCCCATGTGGAACTGGATGCCGAGCGTGGTCAGTTTCGCCAGCCACGGGGTGTCGGCCCAGTTCACCCGCGCGGTGACCTGCTCGGTGGAGGCGTCGACGGCCACCTTGTCCTGCCGCACCGGCCACCGGTTGTCGACCTGGGCCACGCTCCACACGCTTTCAGCGTCGGCGGGCGGACTGATCTCGACCGGGCCCGACAGTCCCGCCTTGCGTGCGGTCGCCAGCACCCCGTCGACCGCGGCGGCCGGGTCGGCCGTCCCGGCCGCGGGACCGCCGCCGCCGTGGTGCTCATGGCCGCCGCCCGCGGCCTTCGCCGCGCCCGGACGCGCGGTGTCCAGCTCCGGCGCGGTCGCGTCCAGACCCGCCTGGACCCTGTCAAAGCGGGCACCCGCATGGTCCGACCAGGTAAGGCCCGTCACGCTCAGGAACAGCAGGACGACACCGAGCCACACTCCCAGAACTGCGTGCCTGCCTCGCGTACGGCGGACGCCCTTGGCCGAGCGGTCCGGCCAGAACGCGCGGCGGGCCGGGCCGCGGCCACGGTACCGCCGGCGGTGGCCCAGCCACATCAGCAGCCCGCCTGCCACGATGACCCAGAGCCAGCTGGCGGCCGTCTCGGAGTAGAGCCGGCCGGCCGGGCCCAGGTGCAGGCTGCGGTGCAGTTCGTCCAGCCAGGTACTCAGGGGTGTCGAGCCGAACCAGGTGGTCAGTGCTCCCTGCACCTGACCGGTGTAGGGATCGACGTACACGGTGCGCTGTTTCTCGCCGAGTTCGGGCACGGAGAAGACCACCTTCGTGGTGGCGTCCGCGCCGGCCGGTGGGACGACGGCGGCGACCGTGCCTCCGGGGTGCGCGGCCATGGCGGCGCGCACCTGTTCCGACAGCGGCAGAGGCGCACCGGTCGCGCGTTCGACCCGCAGTTCGTCGCCGTAGACGAGGGCGTCGAACTGCGGGGTGAACGCGTAGGCCAGGCCGGTCATCGCGGCGAGGATCAGGAAGGGTGCGACGAACACGCCGGCGTAGAAGTGCAGCCGCCGCAGCAGCGGCCACACTCCGCCCCCGCCGGGACGGCGGGCATCGGCGGGCGGGGCCTCGGCGGGGGCGGCACGGTCCCGTTCGGGATCGCCGACGACAGGTTCGGAAGTCGTGGACATGCAGGCTCCAAGGGCAAGACATCGGCAGCGCGGCGTCATGCCCTGCGGCGGGAGGCCGCGCCGCCCCGGAAAGTTTCGGGGGCTCGCAGCTGTGCGAGTGCGGTGTGTTTCGGCTCGCGCCCATCCCGCCGATGGCCGGGAGGGCGGGCGTCAGGCGAGCGCGAACGGGGCCTGCGGCGGTCCGCGCCTGACCAGGACGTGCCTCATGATGACCGCACCGACCGCCGCACGGGGACGGCGCGTCGCCCGCATCGGACGGGCCGGCCCGTCAACCGGAACGGGCCGCACCCGGGTCAGCGGCCGCAGCGTCCAGCGCGCCACCCGGCGGGCCAGCGCACACAGCCCGGCTTCCCCGCGCTCCAGCCACCACGAGGTGACCAGCACCGCGACGGTGTGCATGAGAAGCATGGCGAGCCCGGACGAGCCGCCGTGGGCCGCGGGCGTCTCCATACCCGCGTGCCCGGCCGGATCAGCGGCGGGCATCACCATCGCATGGCCCGGAACCGTCTGCGCGAACAGCACGTGCAGCGCCACCTGTCCGACCGCGACCGCGGGCAGGATCGTGGCGAACGTCCTCTCCCGGCGCGTCAACGCCAGCGCCGGCACCAAGATCAGGAGGAAGGCGGCGACCAGGGCGAGCCGGTCGACCCGTCCGCCACCGGAAAGGTGGCCCAGGGACGCGAGGACGGAGCAGGCGGCGGAGAAGCTTCCCGCACGCACCCACCGCACCACCGACCCCAACCCCATGAGGTTCAAGAGCCTCCGTTACCCATGACCGGTGTTCCGGGAAAGCCCACGGCACGCGGGCAGCACACCGGGATACGGGCGCGGGGCCCGGTGGGTTCAACCGCCTCCGCCGCGGCCGCCGCAGCTTCCGCGAACGCCCTCATGCGGCGCCATCCCAGACGAGCAAGGCGAACATCACCGCCATACCGAGGGCCATGGCGCCGTGGCAGCCGAGATCCAGGACCGCACAGTCCCTGCGCCGCACTACCGGATCGGCCGTCCCGCCGCACGGCATCCCCGCGTCCGCGCGGGCAGGGCCGAAGGCACGGGCCAGCCACCACAGGGTGAGTGCCAGCATGATGGCGGCCAGCACCCCGGCGGCCGCTCGTGAACCGCCCTGCAATGTCATCGACGCGATCGCAGAGGTGTCCGTCACGTGGTGCGTGTGCGCGCCGGATCCGTGTCCCATGGCGTCGCCCATGCCGTGGTGGCCGGACATCGCGGCGGCCATGGCGTGCACCATCCACGCCATCGCCCCCATCACCAGAGCATGGGGAAACGCGATGAGCAGTGCGCGGGAGCGTGGAGCCCCTCCGGGGAACGCCAGCGCGATCCCGACGAACCACAGCGCCGCGAGAGTGAAGAAGACGACCTGCGGCCAGGCGGGGAGATCCATTCCCCATGACCACACCATCGCCGCCATCGCGGCCGCCATCACGGCGTGCAGCACGTGCGCGACCCGGGCTGCCGCCCCGCCGCGACCGACGGTCCGGCCGTCGCTTCCGGAAACCGCCCGCCACACCGAGTAGGCCGCGAGCAGTACGAACAACACCGTCAGAATCCAGCGCAGGCCCGTCGCCTGGATCATCGGGCCACCGCCTTACGCCTGCGTTCCCCGCCCACAGCAGCCCCCCGGCTTCCGCCGTCAAGTGGCGCACTGCGCCTGGAGACGGCAGCCTCCGGTGATCCCCGGCCGCCCGCCGGTCTCGTTCTGTGCTCCGGGTCCGCAGAAGGTGATCGGTCTGTCGCCATGCGGATGCCCCTCCTCGCGCTGCGCGCGACCGGCCGCATCGGTTCGCCGGTCCCTAAGAAGTCAGTCGAAACGGCGCTCCGGTTCCCGGCATTTTCGTGACATATGGCGTACGGCGTAGAGATGACCGGATGGCGTCCAGGACACATCCGGTGCCGGCGCGACCGGATCAACCTGTGACATCGTGCGGTCCGGGGACGTCCCCGGCGCCGAGCAGGTCGATCAGCTGGGCACGGGCCCGGGCGACACGGCTGCGGATCGTCCCGACCGGGCAGCCGCAGACCGTGGCGGCGTCGGCGTAGGACAGGCCGGCGACCGCCGTCAGCAGCAGTGCGGCGCGGCGCTCGGCGGGCAGCCGGTCCACGGCATCGGCCAGCTCGCTGACCAGCATTGAGTCCTGCCCAGGAGGACGGCTCTCGGCCTCCAGCCGGCGCGTCGCCGTCCTGATGCGGGCCCGGCGCCCGATCTCCTCGGCGCACACGCGACGGGCGATGGTGACGAGCCAGGGCAAGGGCCCCGCCTCGTTGCGATAGGTGTGCAGCGACCGCAAGGCCCGCAGGTAGGTCTCCTGCATCAGGTCCTCGGCCGACCCCTGGTCCACCAGCGCCGCGCACACCCGCCATATGGCCGGGCTGGTCCGCCTGACCAGGTGCGTCAGCGCCTCACCGTCCCCGGCACCGGCGCGCAACGCCACGGTCCCGAGGTCGAGCGTATCCGGTTCCTCGTTCCAGCCGCTCATGAGCGACCGCCCAGCCCGGTGAGAACGGGCGACAGAGCACTCTCCACTCGCGCCCGGCAACATCGCATCTCGGAGAATGCCTTTCGACGTGGGGTCGGGCTCCGCGAGGGAGACCACCGGGGCGGCCGCAGCCGGCCCGGCTGCCAGGAGAGACGCGCCATCGGGCCCGAAGACTCACACGACGGCAGATGATCGGTCATGGCCGGGCGCGGCGGCAGCACGCGTCATGGCCACAGGGGATCCGCGCCGGGCCGTCCACGAACGCGACGCCGCGAAAGGACCAGGGTGCGGTGAAACGGGGCCACGCCGCCCGCAAAGATCAGCGGTTCACACGATCATCGGCGGGCCGCGGCGGACCAGCGCATGGTGCAGAAGAACGGTCCCGCCGGACCCGAACTCCGCCTCGGGCCGGGTTCCGGCAACCGGCATGACGTGCAGCGGCAAATCCGGCGGGTACGCCAGGAACACCCTCAGCAGCACGGCCAGCGCCCCGGTGAGCGCGCCCGCCGCACGCCGTGACACCCGGATCAGTCTCCACAGCGCACGATCGCCGTGGTACACCACCGATCCGAGTAGGGCGGCAGCGGCCAAGTGCAGCGCGAACATCACCGGCCCCGGCATCAGTGACGCCCCCACCCCCGGCATCGAATGGTGCACCGCCGGCACCGCGGTCCCGGCGGCACCCGCAGCCGCACTGTGGAACTGCCCCAAGGCGAACACCACGTGCATGGCCACCTGGCCGCACAGCAGCATCGCGACGATGCCCGGCCTCGACCGCTCCCGCCCCGCCAACGGCGCCGCCAGGCACAGCATCACCAGCCACCCGACCAGCAGGGACTCCCACGCAAGCGCCGCCTGCGAGGCCAGCGCGTGTGCGCACCCCGACGCCGACACGCAAACGGCCGAGAACAGCGTTGCACGCAGCATGCGCATGCCCCGGTCGGCGCGAGGCGCCTCCGCCGTCCCTCCGGCCGGGTGCTCTGTCATCGGACCGCGATCGTCCTCCGCCCTTGGGTCACCGAGTGCACGCCACGCAAATGTACTACGCAGCGTAGTACACACGTTCCATCCCGGCCCCGCCTCAACCACGGCCGCCGGCCGCAAGAACGGGCGCGGTTACCCTGGCCGTGCCTCCCCGGTCGAACACCAACGTGAACCGCACCCGCTCACCGATCCGCAGGGCCGCTTCGGCAGCATCAGGAAGTCGAGGCGGACCGCCGCGACGACCGTGCCGCAAAGCATGCCGTCTTGGGCCGGTTCATGACTCCAGGAGGGCACGGGCCACGTAGTCGCCGGGGGCGGTGGCGCCTCCGGGGACCGCGAAGATGCCGCTGGACTCGTGCCGGAGGTACCGGCTGAGCCCGTCGGCACCGGCGAGTTTGCGCTGCACCTGGATGAAGCCGGTGGTGGGGTCGGCCTGCCAGGCGACGAACAGCAGACCGGCGTCGTCCGCGCCGTCGGGAAGGTGGCCGTCATGGTAGGAGAAGCCGCGGCGCAGCATGGTCGCCCCGCCGTTGGCCGCCGGCGCGGCGACCCGGATGTGCGCGTCACCCGGAATGCTCAGCGTTCCGTCCGGGCCGATCGCCGCCAGATCGGCCGGGGTGGTCCCCGTGCCGCCCGAGAGCGGGGCACCGTTGTCCTTACGGCGGCCGATCACGCGTTCCTGGCGGGCGGTCGGAAGTTGCTCCCAGGCGTGCAGCAGCATCCGGATGCGGCGGACGACCGCGTACGACCCTCCTTCCATCCAGGCTTCCGCGCCGCTGGTGCGTCCGACGAAGATCTTCTCGTCGAAGCCGGGGGCGGACGGGTCGGGGTTGCCGGTGCCGTCGAGCTGGCCCATCAGGTTGCGCACGGTTCGCGGCCGTCCGGTGGCTCCGCGCGCGTGGTTGAAGCCGTTCATCTGCCAGCGGACGCGCGCGGTGCCCGAGGCGGTCCTTCGCAGGGCCCGCAGCGCGTGCACGGCGACCAGCGGATCGTCGGCTCCGACCTGCACCCACAGGTCACCGTCACTGCGGGAGCGGTCGAGCGCGTCGCCCGGGAAGGGCGGCATCTCCACCAGCGCGGCGGGCAGCCGGTCCTCCAGCCCGGTCCTGGCGAAGAACGTGCGGCCGAACCCGAAGGTCACGGTGAGCGAGGACGGTCCGGCGTCCAGGGCGACCTGGTCGTCGCCGGCCGGCGCCCGGCCGGCCGTCATCGCCTCGGCGGCCCGCGACCAGCGGCGCATCAGCGCCGCGGCGGCGGCACGGCCCGCTGCGGGCTCCAGGTCGAAGGCGGCCAGGTATCCCCACGCCTGCGGCGCAGTGGTGATCCCGGCCTGGTGGCGGCCGTGGAACGGGACCGCGGTGGCACCGGTCGCGGTGAGCGGGGTGTCGGCACGCCCGGCCCCCCGCCGGCCCAGCGCTCCGGCCGCGCCGCCGGCCAGCCCCGCGGCACCGGCGCCGCCCGCCACGCTCAGCAACCGGCGCCGGGTGACGCCGGTCGGCGGATCGGGTCGTTTCATGGTTGTCCTCCCGTGGCCGTCCCGGGCGCCGCCCCTCTGAAGTCGCCGGGGGCGGCGCCCGGACCGATCAATGGTGGGGGCGGTATGTCGCCGGCTTGACCGGCGCCTTCACGGTGATGGGCGCAGATGCGGCGAAGCGCAGCACGAAGGTGACGGTGTCCCCGGTGCGCGGCTTGCGCCGGAGGTCCATCAGCATCAGATGCGGTCCGCCGCTGCGCAGCGTCAGGCTGCCGCCGGCCGGAACGGGCAGCGCCGTCTCCCGCTTCATGCCTCCGCCCGCCGTGGAGCGGTGCATGGTCACATCGGCCGCGATGTCGCTGGTCACCGACGTCAACCGGTCGCTCGTCGCCCCGGCGTTGGCAATGGTGAGGTATCCGGCGGCCATGTCGGCCAGCGGGGGCTCGGGCACGTAGGCGCCGGACACCGACAGCCGGGGACCGCCCTGTGCCGCGGCGCCCGGTGAGGAGTCGCCGGGCGGCTGGGACGCGCCGGACCCCGAGCAGGCGGCCACCACGGTGACGGACGCCAGCACCGCCGCGGCGGCGGCCGGGCGCCTCACCCCTCCCCCTTGACGAGCTTGGGCAGGTCGTCCTCGTACCGCTGAGCGGGCGTCCCGGAGTTGTAGATCGAATGGACCTCGTCGTCGACGGGGGAAAAGGTGAGGACCTGCGCGCCGTGCGACACGGTCCAGCTTCCGTCGGCGTTCTTGACCGGCTTGTCCACCGATACGCCCACGCTGCGCGCCGCCTTCTCGACGGCGGAGAAGTCCCCGCTCAGTCCGATGAAGCGGTCGTCGAACGCGCGGAGCCACTGGTGCAGCCGCCCGGGCGTGTCACGGCCGGGATCGGTCGTCACGAACACCACCCGGAGCTTGTCCTGGTCGGCCGCGGGCAGCTTCTTGACCGCATTTGCCACATCGGCCATGGTCGTCGGGCACACGTCCGGGCAGTGCGTGTAACCGAAGAACAGCACGGTCGGCCGGCCCGCCGTCTGCTCGACCAGGTCGAAAGGCTTCCCCTTGTCGTCGGTCAGTTCGAGTTCCGGTTTGGGCATCGGCCGGTTCGGCCGCAGCACGTTCCCGTCCGCGGATTGCGGGGCGGGCTGGGAGGCGGACTGGGGGGCGCTCGCCCGGCCGTCCGCCGGGCCGCCGCAGGCCGCGGCGCTCATGCAGATCACCGCGAGCACGGCGGTCCCGCCGATCACGCCGGCACGCCGGCGGGACGAGCGGGATGAAGCATGCGTGAAAGTACGCACGAAGCCTCCATCGAAGAATTCGCCATCGGCCCGAAGGTCCGCGCGATGGCGTACGAAAGGTGACGGCCGGGCCGCGCGCAGCGGCGCGGCTCGGTCGCGAGGACATCCGCATCCGGCCGTGCACGAGCGCGGCGACCGCGAGTGATCAGGCGGTGCGGTGAGGGCGGGCGGTCACACCGCCCGCGATTCAGAGGTTCACCAGGCCATCGGCGGACCGCGGCGGATCACCGTGTGGTGCAGCAGGACGACCCCACCGGGCGGGTCCTCGGCGCCGGGGGTGGCGGTGACGGCCGCCACGATGTGCACCGGCGATGCCGGCAGACCGGCCAGGATCGCGCCGAACAGTGCCTCCAGCGGACCGGTGAGCGTGCCCGTCGCGCGCCGCGACATCCGGACCAGCCCCCAGAGCGCGCGGTCACCGTCATGCACCAGCCACCCGAGCACCGCGGCGGCGGCCAGGTGCAGGACGAACATCGCCGGTCCCGGTATCAGCGCAGCGCCCGCGACCGACCCGGCGTCGTGACCCGGCATCGTATGAGCCGCCGGCAGCGGTGCGGCGTCAGGCGCACCCGCGGCCGCATCGTGGCATTGCCCCAGAGCGAACACCACGTGCAAGACCATCTGACCGCACAGCAGCGTCGCGACAATGCCCGGCCTCGACCGCTCCCGTCCGGCCAGCGGCGCCACGAGGCACAGCATCGCCAGCCATCCGACCAGCAGGGACCGCCACGGGAGCCCCGCCTGCGAGGCCAACGCGTGCGCGCACCCCGAGGCGGACACGCAAACCGCGGAGAACACCACCGCGCGGAGCAGCCGCGTTCCCCGGTCGGCGCGAGTCGCCTGCGCCGTCCCTCTGGCCGGGTGCTCAGTCATGGGACCGCGTCCGTCCTCCGCTCTTCGGCCGCCGGGTGCGCTCCACCGCATGTACTACGAACCGTAGTACATGCCTCCCGCGTCTCCGCCCCGACCCCGGACCGCGGCGGCCTCGCCGGCACGGTGTCAGGCGTGGACGGCAGACGGTGCGGGAGTGGGGACCGCCGACCTAGCCGTAGGCGACACGTCCGCCGATCGCCGGGGAGAAAATCGGAGACGACATAGCTGCATTGTTGATGCAGTTGCAAGATCCTTGCAATAGTGGCCCCATGACCTACGAACTTCCGGAGCTTCCTTACGACTACGCCGCCCTGGAGCCCGCCATCACCGGCGAGATCCTGGAGTTGCACCACGCCAAGCACCACGCCGCCTACGTCAAGGGCGCCAACGACACCCTGGAGAAGCTGGACGAGGCCCGCGACAAGGACCAGCTCGGCGGGCTGGTCGGCCTGGAGAAGACCCTGGCGTTCAACCTGTCGGGGCACGTCCTGCACACGATCTTCTGGGACAACCTGTCCCCCGACGGCGGCGACCGCCCCGACGGCGAGCTCGGCTCGGCAATCGACGAGCACTTCGGCTCGTTCGAGGCGTTCAAGAAGCAGCTCACGCAGGCGACCGCGACCGTCCAGGGCTCGGGCTGGGGCGTGCTCGGCTGGGAGCCCCTCGGACAGCGGCTGATCATCCAGCAGGTCTACGACCACCACGGCAACGTCGGCATGGGCGCCACCCCGCTGCTGGTGTTCGACGCCTGGGAGCACGCCTACTACCTGCAGTACAAGAACGTGCGCCCCGACTACGTCCAGAAACTGTGGGACCTGGTGAACTGGAACGACGTCGCCGTCCGCCTCACCGCCGCAAAGAACGCCTGACAGTGATGATGTAGGTGAGCGCCTCCCGCTGGGGTCTGGCCCAACGCCTGACTGGCCTGGTGCCTTCAACGGGATCTGCCGACCCTGCGCGGGAGGCGCTCATGTGCACTCACCGGTTGTGGCGGGGTGACCTAATAAGAGCCTGGCCAGAGGCCCCATCACTGTCTTGTCCCACCGTCCGGCCGGTGCGTGCCGCCCCGCCCCCGGCCAGGAGAACAGGACGACGATGACCCCCATTACACCCGATGACGCGGCGATCGGCGAGGTCGCCGGCGGCGTCGACACCCACGCCGACACCCACACCGCCGCCGTGCTCGACCCGGTCGGCCGGATCCTGGGCACCGCGCAGTTCCCCGCCGACCAGGCCGGGTACACCGCCCTGCTGGACTGGATGGGCACCTTCGGGCGCCTGGGCCGGGTCGGGGTCGAGGGCACCGGCGTCTACGGCGCCGGACTGGCCCGCCTGCTGCACGACACCGGCGTCCAGGTGATCGAGGTCGACCGGCCCGACCGCAGGACCCGCCGGTTCCAGGGCAAGTCCGACCCGATCGACGCCGTCGCCGCCGCCAGGACGGCCCTGGCCGGGGAACGCACCGGTGTCCCCAAACGGCGCGACGGCCGCGTCGAGGCGCTGCGCAACCTGCGGGTGGCCCGACGCTCGGCCATCGACCAGCGCGCCGACGCCCAGCGGCAGATCAGGGCACTGATCGTCACCGCCCCCGACGAGCTGCGCACACGCCTGCGCGGCCTGCCCGCCCGCGAGCTGATCACCGCCTGCGCCGCCCTGCGGCCCGACCCCGCCGACGCCGCCTCACCCGAGACCGCAGCCGAGATCGCCCTGCGCTTCCTCGCCCGCCGCCACCAGCACCTGACCGCCGAGATCACCGAACTGGACGAGCTGCTCCAGCCCCTGGTCGCCGCGATCAACCCCGAACTGGTCGCCGCCAACGGAGTCGGCACCGACGTCGCCGGGCAACTCCTGGTCACCGCCGGGCAGAACCACGACCGGCTCCGCTCCGAAGCCGCGTTCGCCATGCTCTGCGGCGCCGCCCCGATCCCCGCCTCCTCGGGCCGCACCCACCGGCACCGCCTCAACCGCGGCGGCGACCGGAACGCCAACGCCGCCCTCTACCGCGTGGTGATCTGCCGCCTGCGCTGGGACCCCCGCACCCGCGCCTACGCCGAACGGCGCACCAAGGAAGGCATGTCCAAGAAGGAAATCATCCGATGCCTCAAACGCTACGTCGCCCGCGAGCTCTACCAGATCATCACCACAAACGATCTTAGACTCGCCGCTTGACATCCATAAGAGCATCACCCGCTCAGGCCCCGCGGACCGCGGCGCCCACCGGACCCCGGATCATGCTCAGAACACGTTCCCCGGGTCCGGCGGGCGCCGCTTCGCATTCTCCACCCACCACCCGGCCCGGGCGGCCGGTGCCGAGCGCGCGGCCGCGCTCACGCGGAACAGCTTCGAGCTCGCCGAGTTGTTCGTCCACCCCGCCCATCGGAGCCGCGGCCTGGGAGGGACGCTGCTCACCGGGGCCGTCGCGAACTGGGTATCCGCCTGGTTGATCACCCATCCCGGCGCGCCCGCCGCGCGCCTCTACCGGCGGCTGGGCTGGCGCCAGGACGTCGCGCTGCCCGCCGACTTCTACCCGCAGCTGCCGATATCGGTCTATATCCTCGATCGCTCGGAGCCACCGGCCACGGCGGAGAAATGGCAGGCGCAGCTCGATCCGCGCTGACTTCAGCGGGACGCGTAGACCGCCTGGCCGTCCCTGGCGGGCTCGGGCAGTTGCCCGGCGGGGGCCGGGGGCCAGGAGGCGAGGACGGTGGCCAGCCCCGGGACGGAATCGATCATCCGGCGGGCGGTGGTGTCGGTGTTCCGGAGGAATGCCAGGTGCCGGACGGCGTGCGCGGCGACCTGCTCGATGCGCGGCCTGTGCGGAGACGGGCTCGCCGGCCCCTCACCCCGGGCCAGCGGCTCACCGTGCAGCGGCATGGCCGCCGTTTCCGGCCGCGGGTCGGGGCAGCAGGCGTAGGTCAGCAGTACGCGTCCGGCGGGCTCGTGCCGCCAGCTCGTCGAATGCAGCAGGTACTCCTCGGAGTCGCGGGACAGGCCCAGCAGCTCCCGTGCGACCGCGTCCGGATGCCGTCCACCGCCCAGTTCGCCCGCCAGCGCGCGGAAGGCCAGGCCGCCCTCGCCGGTCACCCGCAGAGCCAGCACCTCCACCACGACCGCGGCACCCCCCGCGACGCCCCGATGCGAATCCATCGCAACAGCATCCCATGCGCGATATCGCCGCCGCGCCACGGCCTCCTCATGACCGGTTCCGCCGCCAGCGGGTGCCGTCCGGCATGTCGCGCAACTCCACCCCCGCCGCCCGCAGCGCGTCCCGGACGGCATCGGCGAGTTCGAACCGTCCCGTGCGACGCAGTTCCGCACGCACCTCGACCAGCGGCTCCACCGCGGGACCCAGGGCGTCGCGGGGATCGGCCAGGCCACGGCCCGCCACCTGGCCGAGCCGGACGACCAGGCTGCGCAGCACGCCCCTGGCCCACTCGGTCCCGCCCTCGTCCTCCTCGGTGTCCCCGGCCCATTGCGCCACCGCGGCGTCGATGTCCAGCACGGCCCGCACCAGCGCCTCGGCGTCGCCCTCGCGAACCCCCGCTTCGAAGCGCTCCTCGCAGCCGACGACGGTGTCCCGCAACGTCACCGGCGGCGCCTCCGTGGCACCGTCCTCCCGTACCGGGCGGGGGGCACGCCCGGCCGCCTCGCCCCGCACCAGCGCACGCAGATCGGTCAGCCGCATCGTCTCGCCGGACGCGACGACCACGCTCTCCCCGCGCCGCCGGACGGTCATGGCTCCCCGGCCGCGCACCTGAACCAGGTCACCGCCCTCATCGACCACCGCGGCCGTGTGCTCGTCCAAGCCCAGGACCGCCGCGTCGTCGGGCAACTCGCGCTCCAGGACCCGCAGCCTCCGCTCCCCCAGATAGCAGTAACGGGTGTCGTGCGTGCCGCCCTCGGCGTTGTCGTAATGCGGGATCACCGCGACCTTCAACCCCAGATGCCCCAGCACATCGAGGCCCTCCACCCACCGCGGCCACGCACCCGACTTGTAGATCTCATAGACCGGCAGCGCGAAAGCGCCCAGCGTGCACGCCGCCGCCGACGCGAACACCAGCGCCGCCCGCCCCGTCCGGACGTGGTCGGCCAGCGCCTCCCCGACGGGCCCGCCCCGCCACTGGGCCAGCGCGTAGGTCGGGCTCCCCGGTCCGGCGAACACCCAGTCCGCGCCGCGCACCGCGGCCAACCCCGCATCGCCCCCGGTCCCGGCCGCCTGCGCGTCCGCATCGATCTCCCCCGCCCCGCGCAGCCCGCACGGCACCTCCACCCGCAGCCCCACACTGCGCTCGAAGTACGCCTGCGCACGGGCCGAGATCTCCGCGACGTTGTCCTGGAACCCGTACGGCGTGTCCAGCAGCACCGGCGACGCCGGCCGCAGCCGGGCGACCAGGTCCCGGTGCACGCCCACCATCGTCGGGCTCGTCTCGCCCGACCCCATCAGCACCAGCACCGGCGCCCGCACCCCACCGCTCAAACCGGCCCCCGACCCCGCAGCCCCGCCCGCCCGGCGAACACGCCCATGCCAACGAGCATCGCACCGCCCCACCTGCGCGTCCACGGCCGGATCCGGCATGGGACCCTGAACCCGCACAGCGTCCCCGCCATCGCGCAACGGCAGTCAGCCGATCGCCTGCAGGAGGTAGAGGACGGCCAGCGCGCTCGCCAGCAGCCCGAGGCCGAACCGCAACGCGTCCTCGGGGAGCCGGGGCTGCAGCCGGGCGCCCAGGTAGCCGCCGACCAGCCCGCCCAAGCCGCAGGCCAGGCCCAAGGACCAGTCGGGCGCGATATCACCGTCGACGGTGAACGAGAGCACCGCGTAGGCCGCCGCCCCCACCAGTGAGGTGAGGAAAGTGGAGGCCAGCGCGGCTGGCGCGACCTGGGCGACCGGCATGCCCCGTCCGACCAGGACGGGACCGACGATGGAGCCCCCACCGATCCCGTAGACCCCTCCGACGGTGCCGACGGCCAAGGCCAGCGCAGTGATGAACCGCGGCGAAGGCCGCCCGGAGCGGCGCCGACGCGGACGCAGGGCGCGGACGCACAGCCACAGCCCGAGCGGGAGCAGGAGCAGGCCGACCAGGACACGGAAGCCGGTGGCGCCCGGGACGGCGAACACCCGGATGACCGCCCCGATCACGACGCCGGGGAGCGTCCCGGCGACCAGCAGCCGGGTCAGCTGCCCGGTGAGGTTCCCCTGGCGGTGATGGCGGACCAGGGCGCCCGGGCCGGCGACAACGTTGAACAGCAGGTTGGTCGGGGTGACGGCGGGGCTGGGGACGCCCAGCACGCTGAGCTGCACCGGAAGCAGGAAAACCGCCCCCGACACCCCGACCGGAGCGGTCACCACCGCAATCAGCGCACCGGCGGCGAAGCCCACCAGCTCCGCCTGCGCCGTCATGTCCTCAGCTCCGGCATCGGGTCAAGCCTGCCTCATCACCTCCGGGGCGAGGCGGCCGGGGCGTGTGACGGATCGGCTCCGCCCGGCTGGCCCGTGCCCCGGCGGCCGGTCATCGAGTGCCGGGGTTCCGGGCGGTGATCAGGTGCTGCAGGGTGCGGTGGTGGTCGGTCGCGACGCCATGAACGCCGTCGAGTTCGAACAGTTCGGTCAGGGGCGTGACCTCGACGTCCGCGAAGCCTGTGGCGATGATCCTCTCCTTCCAGGCGGTGATGTCGTCTGCTTCGGCGAGCGCCAGCGCGCGGCGGGCCTCGGCGTCGTAGGCGCGGGCTCGGGGGTCGGTGTCGGAGTGCCGCATTCCGCCGACGTGCCAGGGGGCGTCCACGACGGCGAGGCGGCCGCCCGGCCGGAGCAGGCGGCGCCAGTTGCGCAGTGCGACGTCGACGTCGGGCAGTGTCCAGAGGAGGTAGCGGCTGACGAGCGCGTCGTACGGGGCGCCCGGCGCTTCGGGCTCGACCGCGTCGCCCTGGACGAAGGTGATGTCGTGTCCGCGGCGCCGCGCGTTGTCGCGGGCGAAGGCGATCATGGCGGGCGCGATGTCGATGCCCGTCACCCGGCGGCCGAGGGCGGCGATGGTCAGCGCGGCGTGGCCGGTGCCGGTGCCCACGTCGAGAACGGTTTCGGTGTCGCCGGGCAGGGCGTCCCGCCAGACGCGGGTCCATGCGGCGTCGTAGTCGGGGTGTGCGAGCCGCTGTTCCTGGAATTGCTGGTAGGCGGGTGCGTGCTGGTCCCAGTACCAGGTGATGCGGTCCTGGACCGGTGAGTCCGGAGACATGGCGGTCACTCTCCCTTGAAGTAGGTCGCCAGGCGCTCCAGGCCGTCCAGGACCAGGGGCGTGGGCGGTTCGGTGAAGTTGAACAGCTGCACGTGAATCGCGTCGTCCTTGACCGCGCGCAGATCCTTGGCGCCGGGGATGTCCAGCAGCGCCTGCCTGATCTCCTGCTGGGTGCCGTCGGTGTGCAGCAGGAGGATGGCGTCGGGGTCGCGCCCCAGCAGTTCCTCCATCGAGACTTCGAAGACGCGCTTGTCGGTGTCGGCGAACACGTTCTGGGCACCGAGCGTCTTGAGCTGCGGCGTGGCCATGCTCTGGCCGCCGTAGGCACCGACGGTCCCCTCGCCCCGGTAGGGCCACAGGACCGCGACCTTGCGGCCCTTCTGGTCGGGCAGTCCGGCCTGGACGGTCTGGATGCGCTTCTGGAGATCCCGGACGGCCTGCTCGGCCTTGTCCCGCCGGTCGAAGACCTTCCCGTACAGCCGCATCTGCTCGTAGATCGTCTCGTAGCCGGGGTTCTCGATCCCCTCGGGGCAGAAGCTGGGCTCGTTCAGCACCGGGATGTCGACGGCGGACAGGGCCTCCCGCGAGACGCCGTCGGGCAGGCCGAGCACCACGTCGGGTTCCTCGGCGATGATCGACTCGGTGGAGATCTTCAAGTGTCCGTCGGAGCCGAGCCGGTCGGTGAGGGAGGGGACCTTGTTGACCGCGGCGAGCGTCTCCTCGGAGTAGTACTCCGGCGGGAACTTCCCGGCCCGCGAGGACAGCCGGTCCAGCACACCGAGCGTGGACAGGTACTGCAGCGGAGCACTGTTGACGATCATGACGCGGGAGGGCGCCTTGTCCAGCGTGACGTCCACCCCGCAGTTCTTGACGGTGAAGGGATAGTTCGCCGACGTGTTCCCCCGGCCGCCGTCCCCGGAGCCGGCCGAGCCGCAGGCGGTGAGCGTGGCGGCCAGCAGGCCGACCGTGATCCAGGCGAGGCATCTCTTCATCTGGCGGTCTTCTCCTTGCGGTGATCGGCGTGGCGTCGCGGGTCGGCCGCGGTGGTGGACGCCGGTGCGCATTCGTTGTCGTCGAGCGGATGGAAGAGGAACTGGATGCCGCGGGAGGTGTCGAGGCGTTCTACGCCGACGCCGTAGACGCCTTGGAGGAGCTCAGAGGTCAGCACGTCGGCGCACGGCCCGTGTGCGACGACCTCGCCTTCCTGGAGGACCAGCACGTCGTCGCAGTAGCGGGCGGCCAGATTCAGGTCGTGGAGCACGATGACCGTGGTGATGCCGAGCCCGCGGATCATGGTGAGCAGCTCGTGCTGGAACCGGATGTCGAGGTGGTTGGTCGGCTCGTCCAGCACCAGATGCGTGGGCTGCTGCGCCAGCGCACGGGCGATCATCACGCGCTGCTTCTCGCCACCGGACAACCCGACGAACACCCGGTCCGCGAGATGCCGGGCGCCGACCCGGCGCAGCACGGCCGCCGCGATCCGGTGATCTTCCGCGCTGTTGCGCGAGAACGTTGTCTGGTGCGGTGCCCGGCCGAGCAGGACCATGTCGGCCACCGTCATCGGCAGGTCGCCGGACGACTCCTGGAGGACGACGGCGACCTGCCGGGCGAGCGCGCGGTGCGTGAGGGAGTCCAGCGGGCGTCCGTCGAGCAGGACCCTGCCGCTGCGCGGAGTCACGATCCCGGTGAGCATCCGCACCACCGTGGTCTTGCCGCTGCCGTTGGGCCCGAGCAGCCCGAGGATCCGGCCGGACTCCGCCCGCACGTCGACGTCGCGCACCACGGTCGTCGCGCCGTAGGCATAGGTGAGCCCGCGTCCTTCGATCATGAATGCCTCACTCGCTTCCGGCGTGCAGGCGGCGGACCAGGATCAGCAGGAACGGCGCGCCCACCATCGCGGTGATGATGCCGATCGGCAGCTCCTGCGGGCTCAGGATCATGCGGGCGGCCAGGTCGGCCCACAGCAGGAAGATCGCGCCGATCAGCGCGGCGACCGGAACGGCCCGGCGGTGCGTGGCCCCCACGATGCGCCGGGCCAGGTGCGGGATCACCAGCCCGACGAAGCCGATGCTGCCCGACGCCGCCACCAGCACCCCCACCGCCAGGGACACCAGGACCAGCAGCACCAGGCGGAACCGCGTCGGCGAAATGCCCAGGGTGTGCGCGGTCTCGTCACCGATCGCCAGCACGTCCAACCGCCGCCCCCACAGCGTGAGCAGCGCGATGACCAGGGCGACGGCGGCCAGCACCACGACCAGCGGCGCCGACCAGTGCGCCAGCGCCAAGGTGCCCAGCAGCCAGAACAGCACCGACCGGGACCCCTCTGCCGAGTCGGAGGCGAAGATCAGAAAGCTGGTCAGGGCGTAGAGCGCGTACCCGACGGCCACCCCGGTCATCAGCAACCGCGTAGAGGTGATCCGCCCGGCCGTCCGCGCGATCACGAAGACCAGCAGCGACGCGACCAGCGCCCCCAGGAAGGCGGCGATCTGCAGCGCGTGCTCGCCCCACCCGACACCGAACCCGAACAGGATCGCGGCCGCGGCCCCGGTCGAGCCACCGGAGTTGACCCCCAGCAGGTACGGATCGGCGAGCATGTTGCGCACCATCGCCTGCAACGCCATCCCGGTCACGGCGAGGCCGGCGCCCACCGCCGCCCCCAGCAGCACACGCGGCAACCGCACCCGCCACACGATCGCGTCATGCGACGACTTCCAGGTCACCTCGGCCGGGCTGCCGATCAGGTGATGACCGACGATGTCGAGCACGGTCAGCGGCGACACCGACACCGCGCCCATCCCGACCGCCGCCACCACCGTGCCGCAGAAGACCGCCATCAGCCCGAGTAGAAGCAGCACGTACCGTCGCCGGCGGGAGGACACCCCAAGATCATCATCGTCGGGCTCCGGAACCACGGCCGACCGGACCACCGATGACGAACCCATGCATCCCCTCAGTTACTGCAATCAATGTGCAACAACCAAGACCATGCACTTGCACTCTGTCAAGGGACGGCGGCATATGACAAACAGCTCACCCGAGCACCAAACACCACATCGCACCCACCAGCATGCGCAAACCTCGTCCGAGCAGGTGAAAGTGGAGGCCACCGACACGGAAGCAGCTAGACGCCAAACAGCCGTGGCGGCTCGCTGTCTGGATCGCGCACCGACCGGTCGTCAGGTGCGAAACGGTATGCGGTTGTCCTTTCCCGGTCGAGATCTCATGTCGGGAGCCGAAGCTCTGAGTCGCGTGCGAGCCACTACAACGCGGGAGGCTGTGCGGCCGGTCGCGCCCGGGGGCGCGCACGCGTAGGCCTGTTCGTTTTCCTGGTGGGGGTTCGGGGCAGCCGCGCCTGTCCTGCTCGGTGATCAACCGCTGGAACTGATGGGTCAACCATCCTGGCGACACCGGCTCACCGTTGAGATTGGTGAACACATAACCGCTGTCGAGGTACCCCTGGCCGAACGCCCCCTGCTCGGCCCGCTGCTCCGGTGAGCCCGCAACGCTGTCACGGTGGTGCGGTCCAGCGCGATCACCCGGTTGCTGTGCGGCGTCTTGGGCGCGCACGCGGTCAGCAGGCCGTTCCTGCGCTGCACCTGCCGGAGGATCACCGCGGTTCCTGCGTGTATGTCGACCTCGCACCATCGCAATCCGGCCGCCTCGCCGCGCCGCAGCCCGCGCAGCGCGATGAGGTGGCTGAACCCGATCGTGGCGGGGTGGGTGAACTACTGCGGCCGGTTCTACAGGTCGGAGCTCTATCCGCTGCTCAGGCGCATCAATGTCTACCTGGTGCGTTGGATGAGGAAGAAGTACAAACGGCTGAGGACTGAACGTGTAGATTGCGCCGCGCCGTGTCCATCTACAGCCGTCCCGTTCGTCGTGGGGGTACGTCGACAGGAATGGAGAGGTGACATGCGGTACATGATGCTGGTCTGCGTGGAGGAGTCCGTGGAGCCGGAAGGGGACGACGCGCTGCCCATCGCGTGGACGGATGAGATGGACGCTCGCGGGGTGCGGACGTTCGGTGCCCGGCTGCGGCCGGTCGTGGACGCGACGACCGTGCGGGTCCGCGACGACGAGGTGCTCCTGTCGGACGGGCCGTTCGCCGAGACCAAGGAGCAGATCGCCGGGTTCGATCTGATCGAGTGCCGGGACCTGGACGAGGCGATCGAGGTCGCGTCCAAGCACCCGGCAGCCCGCTTCGGGACGATCGAGGTGAGGCCGCTCTGGGAGGGCTGAACCAGGACGTCGAGGCCGCGGTCGCCTCCGCCTTCCGTGAGGAGTGGGGACGCGTGGTAGCGACCCTGATCCGGTCCTTCGGTGACTGGGACCTGGCCGAGGAGTCCGCACAGGACGCCTTCGCGCAGGCATTGCGGCGCTGGCCCCGGGACGGCGTGCCCGCCCGTCCCGGGGCCTGGCTGACCACGACGGCACGCAACCGCGCCCTGGACCGGCTGCGCCGCCGCACCACGGAGGCCGACAAGCTTCGCAAGGTCGCGACACAGGCGCGACTCGGCACGTCCGTCCCGGCCGTGAAGGCCACCGTGCCGGACGACCGGCTGCGGCTGATCTTCACCTGCTGCCATCCCGCGCTGCCGCTGGAGGCGCGGGTCGCCCTCACCCTGCGCACCCTCACCGGCCTGACCACCGCCGAGATCGCCCGCGCCTTCCTGGTGCCGGAGCCCACGATGGCCAAGCGGCTGGTGCGGGCCAAGAACAAGATCCGGCATGCCGCGATCCCGTACCGGGTGCCGCCGTCCCACCTGCTCCCGGAGCGAACCGGCGGCGTGCTGGCCGTCCTGTACCTGCTGTTCAACGAGGGATACTCGGCGACGGCCGGCGACGGCCCTCTGCGTTCGAACCTGTGCGCGGAAGCGATCCGCCTGGCCCGCCTGCTGATGCGGCTGCTGCCGGACGAGCCGGAGCCGCAGGGACTCGCCGCGCTCATGCTGCTGCACCACGCCCGCCGCACCGCCCGCGTCGACGCCGCCGGTGACCTGGTGACCCTGGAGGACCAGGACCGCACCCGCTGGGACCTCGACGAGATCACCGAGGGCACCGCCCTGCTCGACGCGGCCGTGCGGCGCGGGCGTCCCGGGCCCTACCAGGTGCAGGCCGCGATCGCCGCCTGCCACGCCACGGCCCGGGACGCCGACGACACCGACTGGTCCGAGATCGCCGCGCTCTACGGACGGCTCGTGGAGATGATCCCGTCCGATGTGGTGAAGCTGAACCGAGCGGTGGCGGTGGCCATGGCCGAGGGCCCCGCGGCCGGGCTGGCACTGGTGGACGATCTGGCCGCGTCGGGCGGGCTGTCCCGGTATCACCTGCTCGCGGCCACTCGTGCCGACCTGCTGCGCCGTCTCGGCCGCCGCGCCGAAGCGACCGTCGCGTACCGGGAGGCACTCGAACTGCCGTCCACCGAGGCCGAGCGCCGCTATCTCTCCCGCCGCCTCGCCGAGGTGTCCATCTGACCCTTCTCCCTTCGTCGTCTGGACGAGCGATGAGGAGGAGAGGCAGATGTCAGATCAGAACCCTGCCACCGCGGTCCGGCCGATGACCCCGGTGAACGACAGGCGCGCCGCACCGCGAGCGGTGCTCGCCCGCTGGGCCGTCACCGCCTTGTTCGCCGCCAACGGTCTCACGATCGCCGCCCTGGCCGTGCGCACGCCCTCGTTGAAGATCGAGCACGAGCTGACGGCGGGGCAACTGGGCGTGGTGTCCGCCTTGTTCGGGGTGGCGGCGGTGCTGTCGATGCAGCTCACCGGCGGGCCGGCCGCGCGACTCGGCAGCGCGTGGATCCTGCGGCCGGCGACGCTCGTGCTCCCGTTCGCCCTGCTCGGCGTCGGCCTGGCGGACGGACTGGCTGCGCTGGCCGCCGCGATGCTGTTCTTCGGCGCCGTGCACGGGCTGGTCGACGTGACCATGAACGCGCACGCGGTCGCGGTCGAACGTGAACTGGGCCGTCCGATCATGAACGGGTGTCATGCGGCCTGGAGCATCGGTGCCGTAACCGGGTCGGTGGCCGGTGGCGCCGCCGCGCAGGCGGGCCTGTCCCTGGCCTCCCACTACCTGGTGGTGGGGGTGGGGCTGGTCGCCCTCGCGCTCCTTGCCGCACCTCGCCTGCTGCCCGCGCGCTCGGACCGGCGACCGCGTCCCACGGCCGGTGCGGACCGTCCCGGGTGGCGTACCGGCTGGACGCCTCGCCTGCTGGCGCTCGGGGCCATGGGCGCCACCGTGCTGACCGTCGAGGCCGCCGTCGCCAACTGGAGCGGCGTCTACCTGCACGACGACCTGGGCGCGTCGCTGGGCGTGGCCTCTCTCGGCTACATCGCCTTCATCGCCTGTGAGACCGCGGGACGGCTGGTGGGCGACCGACTTTTCACGCGCCTCCCCGCCCGTGTCCTGATCGGTGCGGGCACCCTCGTCGCGGCAGGAGGCCTGACCGTCGTCGTCCTCAGCCCCTGGGCGTCCCTGACCATCGCAGGTTTCACCGTCATGGGCCTTGGGCTGGCCACGCCGCTTCCAGTGCTCTTCAGCGTGGTCGGGCACCTCGGCGCGGACGGTCCCGGAGCCGCCGGCCTCCTCGCCCGTTTCACGACCATGACCTACTCCGGCATCCTGCTCGGCCCCGCGCTCATCGGCTGGCTGGCCCAAGGAATCGGACTCACCTGGACACTCGCCGCCCTGATTCCCCTCCTAGCCGTCCAGTCCCGCCTGGCCGCCTCCAACCTTCGGAACTAGTGGAGCTGTTCATCGATACCGGCGAGGTGGGCACCAGCCCTGCACTGCCGAAAACTTCATCCGTGCAGGTAAGCCGAGGTCGCCGCCGAGCAAGCCACGAGATCACCGACGGTCCATGGCGGCTCGTTGTCGGCTCGGCAGTTCTGAAACGAATCGGCATGCAGCGACATTAGACAGCAAGGAAACCGGGCGAGATGTGGACGGTTTGGCATACAATGCCACTGTGAAACCCGTTCCGACACGACAATTTCGGACTTTTAATCCGTAGGTTGTGGGTTCGAGTCCCACGCGACCCACCACCCCTGACCAGGGCAAACGGGAGATTGTCCCGGTTTGCCCGCCGCCCGATTCGCCCCGTTCCGTCCCCCTGTCTGCTCGATGTTTGCTCGCGGGCACGGATCGGGCCTGGTCACCCCCCGATTCACATCGATGTTGCCCGGCCGGCAGACACAGTGGTGAGTGCGAGCCCCACCGCCTGCGGGATTGCTGGCACCTATGGGAGGTGGTGCCCTGTAAGTCTCCGCTTGTGGCCGACGCACCAGGAATGGGAGGGCCGCTGCGCCCACTGATCATCTCGCCCGTGGACGACGCCGCCCTCACACGGGTCCTTGGCAAATCGGAGCCGCGGCGAGGTTGGCCATCTTGATCCTCCGCTGGTGATGCGGGCATCATCCGGGCGAACATGGTGTCCTCTCGCCGCGAGCCCACACCAACGAGCCACCCCTAGACGAGCGGACCAGCGTGCGCAGAGGGGGGCCATGACCCGTCGAGATGACGAAGATCATTCCCCTCATCGGGTTCTTGCGCTGGTTGAGCCAGGGTGATCCCCGGGGCGGCCACGGGCCGCCCCCGGGACCAGCGTCCTTCTAGGAGGGAAGCAGGGCGTTCAATCTGGCGAACAGCTGTGCAGCGCGGTTGATGGTGGCGTCGTCGATCGGCTGCTCGGCCAGGACCTCGTGCTGCTTCCGGAGAAGAACGGCGGCAGGCTTGAAATGATCCAGCTTGCCGCCTGCGATGTTGTGCTTGCGGAAGTGATCTTCGACCTGCCGGACGATCCGGGGGTCGTTGGCGTTGAGGTCACCGGTGGTGATCGGGCTCGTCAGGTGCTGTTCGTAGGCGCGGTTCACCAGTTCGACGTAGAGATCGCGCTCGAAGAGGTCCTCGATGTCGGCGTCCGCGGTGCCGGTGAACTCGCTGATCTGGACGAGCCCGTTGGCGGCGAGCCGGTCGTTGTCGCGCAGGTGCTTGACAGCCCCGACGTCCTTGGTGCTGGAGTCGACCAAGACCGCGACGTGGAGTTTGTTAGCACCCAGGAGGGTGACGAAGGTGGACAGCTTGCCCGACCCGCCGATCGGCGTCTTGACCCAGCGGGGGTCGAGTCCCTCAAGCCCCTTGGCCTGGGCCAGGTCGGACAGGACGTCGAGGTAGATGAGGTCGCTGGGGCCCTCGAGGAGCAGTGTGTGCTCGCCGACGAACAGCGTCTGGCTCATCTCGATGCCCATGGACGTCAGCAGCGGGAAGACGGTATCGCTGTCAGCCTTGAAGATCTCCGAGGAGATCTTCGTGCCGACCTTCTCGCGGTCGATGACAGTGCGGACGCGGTGCAGACGGTCCGGCGAAACCATGAAGGGCGAGTGCGTGGTGTAGAGGACCTGGTGCTTGGGCGCCAGCCGCTTGTCGATCAGACGCAGCAGGTCGTGCTGGGCGCGGCCGTGCAGGGACAGGCCCGGCTCGTCCAGCAGCAGGATGAGGTTGCTGGTGGCCGCCTCCTCCAGGTCGGTGAAGTAGGCCAGGAAGGAGAAGAACCAGACGAAGCCGCGGGAGCGTTCGTCGAACGGGACCGAGGCGCGGTGGCGCCGGTTGAAGACCCGGATCTGCAGGATCGGCCCCTCGTTGTAGGGCGGGGCGGCCCCGGTCTCGGCCGGCAGGACCTGGAGTTCGACCTCGAGCTCGTCGTTCTGCGACCAGTACTCGAAGACTTCGTCGGAGATCACGTTCCCGGAGTTCTCCAGCTCCCTGATCAGTCGTTCGTGCTGGTCAGTCTCGTGGAAGTCCTCCAGCGTGACGTCGGCCATGGCCAGAAGGCTGAGCAAAGCGCGCTCGCCCCGGTCGATGTCCTCGGCGTCGCGCCGGCGGATCAGATCCGGGATGGAGATCTTGCCGGGCATCGAGTCGTAGTCGTCGAAGTACACGAACTTCGGCATGTTGGGGACCGCGTACTGATCGATCAGGTAGAGGTTGACGTCCTCGCCCCGCCAGTCGCGGATCCGTTCCACCAGCTCCTGTGCGGTGGACGGCGGCTCCGCCAGGTTGTCGAGCGCTTGCAGGAGTTCCGCGATCGTGGTCGCGGCGTTGACGTCCTGGGCCGCCGTGCGCGGAAGGTCCACTCCGGCGCGCAGGTGCTTGACGATCACCTCCTCGTCATAGTCGTGGACGATGCTCCGGCGGCTGTTGCGGTACCCGATCGTCACCGTGAACTCCGGGCTGCGCAGGGCACCGGCACCGAGATCCTCCTCGATCTCGAGGATCTCCTCGGGCTCGTAGCGGAAGGTGGCCACCACCACGGGGATCCGGCGTCCGTCGGGGTACTCCTTGCGCTTGCGGGTGAGCCGGGCCGGAAAGTCGATCACTTCGTCGAACGTCGCGGCGGCTTCGACGGGGTTGAGCCGGTAGAGCCCCTGAAGGGCGGTCGTCTTCCCGGACTCGTTCTTGCCGACCAAGCAGGTGACGTCGGGTTCGACGTCCAGCCGGCCCGAGTCCTCGATTGACCGGTAGTGGGTGATGTGCGCTGCGACGAGCTGCATCCGAACCTCCATGAAGGGTGGTCCGGCGCACGAGGGTGAGGACACATAGGTGTAACAGGTCGGTAGCCGGGTGTGGCTCACCTGCTGACCTCGGGATATGGTCTAGGTGCGAATCAAGACGGAACCCCGGTGCTCGCGGAACCCGCGTGCGCCGGGGTTTTCGCGTTCGAACTAGCGTACTACTCCGCGGCGGCACTTTCGATTCACATAGCTGGACCCGGAAATTCGCCACAATCCCGCTATGGATAGCTCACAAACCCGACGTCAACCGAACGCCATTCTCGAATCATATTCGGGAATCCATCATGGCGAAGATGATCAAAGGGGTCCTACTGAGAGCCTGCGGAGCAGGGAGTGAGTCAGGTTGGCGGCACGACCGGCAACCACCAAACGTTCCTTAGGTCGACCCCATGCTGCAGCCTCATCCAGTTCGGATGCGCCCGGCCGGATTGGCCTCACAACGGCATCCGGCAGCCATTGTGCGCCCGTACCAAATGGCTCGGCAGCCAGGATCCGAGGCCAGGACGTCATGGCTGGGGCGGCAGCCATCGTTGAGGAGCGGCCAGACGGCGGCACCGAGCCCGCGCGGCAGACAACGCCGAGTGAGGACTCGGGCCTGTGGGACGTCGGCGCGTCTCGCTTATGGGCATGCGGCGCTAAGCCTCGATCCACCGATGGTGAATCGAGGTCGATCTCTCGGTCTTTTCGGGAGGACGGTCGAGTTATCGGCCGCCTGTGGGCAGGGGTGAT
>NZ_JBEORG010000044.1:0-50263 GCF_040302145.1 Spirillospora sp. NPDC127506
TGGACCTTAGACAAGCCCATCATCGCAGGCCACGGGGCATCCCTTTTGTCGTTTCCGCAACCTGAACAGCAATCACCCGGTGGATCGAGGCTTAGCAGGACTAGATTCTGTCGGGCGCCCGGCAGGTCCGGCCCCCGACCAGCTGCCATTCGGCGAGTGTCTTCACCGCACATCCCCATCAATAACCGCGCTTTCCAGTCTGGAAAGCCTCGATAGTCGAGTTACCGACTGCCCGATCCGCCGGAGCGAAGTCCGGACGGAGTCCGGGTCGATTTGCTCGGCCTCCTCCCCGGCCGCCTCACCCAGCCATGCCGCAGACGCTGAGTGCTAGACCAAGGTCTAGGTCAACCGGCATGGCCGGCGCCGGTACGACGCCGGGCTTGAGCATCGGCGAGGCGGCAGACCCGGCGTCTCGATCTCCCCTTTCGCTCACGTGAGCGCGCGCTGGGGATGGTCCTCAGAGGATCCGCAGGGCTTCCTCAAGTGTCGAGGTGTCCGGGGAGCCCAGACTCGGGTCGCACGGGGCGCGCCGATCCAGCGCCTCTGATCACCGAGACCGACGAAGGGCGTCACCATGCAGCAGAGCACCGTTAACCGCAAGCGCGGCCTCACCGTCCTCGGGGCGACGGGGGTGGCGGCTGCCGGCCTTCTCCTCGGAGCGGTTCCCGCCCACGCCGTCACCCTGCAGGCGGCCGTGTTCCCCGATCACGTCGAGTTCCTCGGCAACGAGAACAACGCGGACGTGTCCGGCCCGGTGAAGCTCTCCATCTTCCCCGACGGGACCTGGAACATCTACTCGAAGACCCGCAACGGGCGTCCCGCGTTCCGGTGGGTCCACTGGACGTGCGTCGTCACCGTGAACGTCGGCTCGTCCAGCAACGCGACCAGCCTCACCACCCCCACCGTCAAGATCAAGAGCAAGAAGAGCCACACGTTCGACGTGTCCGGCACCAACACGAACCTCGCCAACAACTACACCGCGATCACCAACCCCAGCTTCACCAGGGTCGACTGCGACATCCACTTCGGCAAGTGAGCCCGCGGACCGCTTGACCGCCGGCGGGCCGCCTGGGGGCGGCCCGCCGGCCTCCATCGAGTCAGCGAAGGCGTTCGAGGAGTTCCTCGATGCGGCGGTCGATGTGCGCGAATCTGCGAGCCGTGACCGCCTTCGCGTCGGTGGCGAGGGTGCGGGCGCGGTCGGGTTCTGCCTCGGCCAGCAGTTCGGCGTAGGCGAGTTGGGTGCGGGCCACGAACAGGGGTGCGCGGAGGCGGCGGTTGACGGTCAGGGCGAGATCGTAGGCGGCGGCCGCTTCATCGGTGCGGCCGAGGGTCGCGAGGGCCAGGCCGAGGCCGTATGCGATCGCCCCCTCGGTGGTCGCTCCGGTGCTGGCCACCTGGCCCCGCCAGCGGTTGAGGACCGGGACGAGCCGGGACGCCTGGGCGGGGAGGGCGAGGGTGCGGCAGACCTTCGCCCACAGCATCAGGGTCGTCGACCAGAACTGGGGCGCGCCGCCCGGCGAGACGTCGAGGTGGTCGGCGAGCGCCCGGGCGTCCGCTTCGCGGCCGAGCTCGGACCACACGTAGGCGAGGCCGGCCCGGAAGACCTGCAGCCCGGGGTTCTCTTCGAGGACCTGCTCGATGGCGTCGGCCACTTCGGCGAGGCGGTCCTGAGCGCGGCGGATCTGGAAGATCTGGCCGGCGTAGCCGAAGAACGCCTCGGGCTGCCCGGTGGCGACGCCGATCTCGAGGGCGTCGTGGGCGGCGGTTTCGGCCGCGTCCAGGTCGCCGTCCAGGAAGAAGTGGATCGACCGCATCTGCTCGTTGGTCCAGCGGACGTACGGTTCGGGGCTGCGCCTGGCGAACGAGTCCCGGATGCGCGCCTCCCGGTCCATCGCGTCGCGGTCGCCGAGTTCGAGCGCGATCTCCTGGTAGGACATCGAGAGCATGCCGCGCAGCTGGACGTCGCCGGTGCGTTCCGCGGCGGCGACGCCCTCGTGCAGCAGGGGCACGCGGCGGCCTAGGGCGTCGGGGATGCGCAGCGCGCTCTCGGCGAGGCGCGCGGCGCGGGCGACGACGCGGTCGTCGCCGGCCTCGCGGGCGAGGTCCAGCGCGCGCGAGGCGGCCTCTTCGACCTGTTCGTCCGGCGCGCCGTGGAGTTCGATGGCGAGGATCGCGTGGAGGAGCGCGCCGTCCGGCTCGCCGGGTTTCGCGGCGATCGCGCTCCGCAGGATCTGGACGCGCTCCTCGTCGATCGTCCCGAACTGGCTGACGTCGCCGCGGTTGTTGGCGAGCGCCGCGCGGACGAGGAGGTCGTCGTTCCCGAGGTCGATGGCGAGGCGGCCGGCCTCAAGGAGCGATTCGCGGTGCGCGGGGTCGCCGGCCTGGCGCTGGGCCGTCCCGAGGCCGACCATGATCTCGCAGCGCCGCGCCGAGTCGCCGGCGGGTATGAGTTCGAGGGCCCGGCCGTACCAGGTGACCGCCTCGTCGGGCGCGAGGTGGGCCAGCGCGTAGTCGCCCGCCCGTTGCGCGTGTTCGGCGGCCTTGACGCGGTTCTGGGGGGCGAGGGCGTGGATCCAGTGGCGGGCGATCTCGCCCGCCCGCTCGCCCGAGAGGTCGCTTCGCCGTTCCAGCGCCTCGGCGACCGCCTGGTGGGTGATCGCTCGCGCGGTCGGGTTCAGCTCCGCGTACAGGGTGCGGGCGACGATGGCGTGGGTGAACGCGAACCGTCCGGCGGTGTCGGTGACGAGCGCGTTGTCCACGGCGGGCGCGAGGCGCTGGAACGTCCGGGCTGGGTCTTCGCCGAGCAGTTCGGAGAGCAGGTCGAGCTCGAAGTCCCGGCCGATGATCGACGCGGTGTCGAGTGCCCGGCGGGTCTCGGGTCCGAGGCGCTCGACGCGGCGGCCCACGACCTCGCGCACGCTGACCGGCAGCCCCCGGGTCTGCAGGTGGGCCGGGGCCGTCCAGCGGCCGTCGTCCTGTTGGGCGACGGCCCCGGTTTCGGCGAGATGCCGCAGTATCTCGGTGACGAAGAACGGGTTGCCTTCCGTCTCGGCTCGCAGCACGTCCCGTAAGGCGAGTCCGTCGCGGTCCATCTCATGGCCCGCGACGGACTCCAGGAGGTCGAGCACTTCGCCGTCGTCGAGACCGCGTAACGCCAGCCGGGTGATGCCCGGTTCGCGGTGGGTCGCGGCCAGCAGCGCGGTCAGCGGGTGCGAGGCGTCGACGTCGGAGTCGCGGAACGTCCCGATCAGCAGCACCGGCGTCGTCAGGGCCCGCCCGACGAGATGGCGGGTGAGAGCGAGCGTCTGCACGTCCGCCCAATGCAGGTCGTCGAGCACGACGAGCGCCGGCCCGCCGCGCGCCGAGACCGCGTCGAGCACGTCGACGACCGAGCTGTAGACCGCGAACCGCGCCGACTCCGATTCCAGGTCCACCGCGCCCGTACCGCCGAGGAGCGGCGCGAGCGCCTCGTGGCGGCCGGCGAAGACGTCGGGGACGTGGTGGTCGAGGCTCGTCAGCACTTCCCGCCAGGGCTGGTACGGGATCGACAGCTCCTCGTCGCAGCGCCCGTACAGCACCGTCGCCTCGCGGTGCTTCGCCGCCGCGAAGACCGAGCACAGCGTCGTCTTGCCGATCCCGGCCTCTCCGCTCACCAGGACCACACGGCGACGACCCGAGGCGAGGACGTCCTTCCAGGCGTCCGCGAGGACGGTGCGCTCGTGGTCCCGGCCGGCGAATCCCAGGCCCGTCGACGCCGCCAGCCGGGCGGGCAGGGGGACGTCATGCCGCGCTCCCGGTCCTTCCGCGGCCGCGGTCCGCTCGACCGATCCGACGAACTGGTAGCCGCGCCGGAACACGGTGCGGATCAGCCGCTGCTCCCTGCCGGTGTCGCCGATCGCCATGCGGGCGGTCCGGAGCGCGGTGGTGATCGCCGCCTCGCTGACGAAGCGGTCGCCCCACACCGCGTCGAGGAGCTCCTCCTTGGACACGACCCGGTCGCGGTGCGAGATCAGGTAGTGGAGGACGTCGAGGGCCCGGGGCTCAACCGGGATGCGTTCTCCCGCGAGCCGGAGTTCGCAGAGGGAGGTATCGAGCTCGAATCCGTCAAAACGGTACGAAGCCCCGTCCACGCGTGGATGCTACCACCCGGCCTCGGACCAACCGGAGGAGGCATCCGCGTCCCCACCTGGCCAAAACCGGCCCGCGACCGGGTGAACCGTGCCGCGTTCGGACGGGCCCGCCGTCTCGCTGAGGGACGCTCGACGGCGGGCCCGTGCTCTGGGGGGGAGCGGTCAGGCGGTCTCCTGCAGGGCTTCCGCCAGGAGGGTGTTGGTCTTGGCCGCGTCGCCGTCGCCCTCCATGCGCAGGACGTACAGGCGGTCGGCCAGGCCGTCGTAGCGGCGGCGGAGCTCGGCCGCCACCTCGGGGATGTCGCCGGTCACCGCGAAGGCGTCGAGGACCTCGTCGTCGACCAGGCCGGCCATGTCGTCCCAGCGGCCGGACATCATCAGCTCGAACGCCGCCTCGTGCAGCTCGCGCCAGCCGTGGAGTTCGAGCACCGGGACGTAGGCCGGGGCGCACGCGTAGTTGGCGATGCGCCGGCGGGCCCGCTGGATGGACGTCTCGATCTCCTCGGCGGTGCTCCCGGTCGCCACCACGGGCATCAGGCAGGTCTCGAACTCGCGGTCCGGGGCTTCATCGCGGCCCTTGCGCAGCGCGGGCAGGGTCACCTCCCGCACGTACCGGGTCGTCATGAACGGCAGGCCGATGAATCCGTCGCCGACCCGCCCGGCCGTGGCGGTCATGCGGGGCCCGAATCCGCCGACGTAGACGCGGGGCGCCCCGTACGGGTTCGGCGGCGGCGCGAACTGCGGCATCATCAGCGTGTGCTGGTACCACCGGCCATTGAAGTTGAGCGGCACGCCGTTGTTCCAGCACGCCCATATGGCGCGCATCGCGTCGACGAATTCGCCCATCCGGTCGGCCGGCGACGCCCAGGGCATGGAGTAGCGGAGTTCCACCTGAACCTGGACGCTGCTGCCGAGGCCGAGGGTCAGCCGCCCTTTGGAAAGCCGCTGGACGTCGTTCGCGGCGGTCGCCAGCGACAGCGGGTTGCGGGCGAAGGCGATGGCCACCGCGGTGCTGAGTTCGAGGCGCTCGGTGGTCTGCGTGGCCAGCGCGAGCGAGGTGAACGGGTCGTGGGCGGTCTCCGAGAGCCAGCCGCCGGTCCACCCGGCGGCCTCCGCCTCGGCGGCCGCCCGCGCCCCGTCCGGGCTGATCTCGGGAAGGGAGAGGTCGAATTTCATGACCGCACCGCCTGCCGCCGGGAACCGGAATTCTCCGGCGGAGCCTGGTGCGCGGGAAAGCCCGCGGAGATATTCATATCCGGGATGCTAGACAGCGCATTTCCCGGCGAACAGTTCCGCGCGGAGAGATAGGGGGAGAAACAGGTGCCGCACCGAATAGGGGTTGCGGCAAGGGGTCAGCCGCCGCCGGCGTCCGTCGCCCGCCCGGGGCCGACCAGCCCGTACAGCAGCAGGTCGGTGATCGTGTCGACGGCCTCGTCGTCGGTGAGCTCCGGCACGATCGGCTCGCCGCCCTCCAGCAGCCAGACCCGGCAGAACTGGTCGAGCAGCGCGATGATCGCGGAGGCCAGCACGGCCGGGCGGCCGGCGAGGACGACGCCGTTGGCCTGCATCTGGTCGAGGTGGTCGCGCAGGACGACGGTCTCCTCGTAGCGGATCGACTGCACCCGCTTGGCGAACGCGGCGCTCGTCATGGCCGCCTCCTGCAGCGCGATGAGCAGCGCCCGGTGCTTGCGGTAGGTGCTCCACACCGCGTCGACGTGCCATCTGAGATGGTCGCGGTTCGTCAGGTCGTGCACCGGGGTGTGGCTGGTGAGCTCGTTGCCCATCTCCACGATCCAGTCGGCCAGCAGCGCCTCCAGCAGCGCCTCCTTGTGCAGGAAGTGGCTGTAGAACGAGCCGGCGGAGCGGTTCGCCTCGGTCGTGATGTCGGTGACCTTGGCGTTGATGTAGCCGGTGCGCTCGAACACGCGCAGCGCGGCCGCCTTCAGCGCGGCCTCCGTGGCCGCGGCCTTCGCCTTCCTGGTGCCCGGCGCGGGCGGACGCGCGGCCGGCTGGCCCGTCTCGGACCGGCCAGATGAGACTTCGGCCATCGATACTCCTTCTTTCACCTGGCCCCGGTCGCTGTGTCCCCGTCCCACACTACCAGCGGTCGGCATATCGCGCTTCAATGAAGCTAGACTCAGTGAATCAAGATTCGCTATATTGGCGGCACAGCCAGGCGACGAGACAGCCCCGGCGACGAGACAGCGGAGCCTTCCCCGCCTCCGCGGAGAGACGGAGACCATGCACACCTTCCCCGCCGACCGGCCGATCGAGGCCGTCATCCGCTTCCCGGCCGGAACCTGCCTGGTGGACGCGACCGGCGACGGCGTGGCGGTCCGGGCCGAGCCCGCCGACCCCGCGCGCCGGGAGGACGTCCGGGCCGCCGAGGGCCTCGCCGTCGCCTTCACCGGCGGGCGCCTGGAGGTCACCGCGAAGAAGAGGCTGCTCGGCAAGGTCGCCGGCATCGGCGTCGGCCGCGTGAAGCTGCTGGTGACGGTGCCGCCCGAGTCCGGCGTCACCGTGCGCACCGACTCGGGCGCGGTCGAGGTCGCCGGCGGCGCGCTCGCCGACCTCGACGTCGACACCGGCTCCGGGCCGGTGTCGGCCGAGCACGTCACGCGGTCCCTGCGCATCGACTCCTCCGACTCGCGCGTGCGCATCGGGCAGGTCGACGGCGACGCGTCCATCGACAACGGGAGCGGATCGGTGGACATCGAGGTCGCGAGCGGCCCGGTGACGATGAACGGCTCCTCCGGCAGCCTGGCCATCGGCTCGGCCGCGGGCCCCGTGCGGTTCTCCTCCGGCTCCGGCGGCCTGACGGTCGCCGCGGCGAGCGGCACGCGGATCGAGGCCCGGACGTCCTCGGGCGGCGTGTCCATCGGGGTGCCGGACGGGATCGGGGTGCGGCCACGGCTCAAGTCCTCCGGTGGCGCCAAGAGCGGCTCCCTCATCAACGGGGCCGACCCGGCCCCCGCGGGTCACTGGCTGGACGTCGACGTCGACACGGCGAGCGGCGACATCGACATCCACCCCTTCTCCTGAGCCTCCCTTCCCCGGGATCCGGGTCCCGCCGCGGCACGGCGAACCGTGCCGCGGCGGGACCGGACCGCGGCGGCGTCACCCCTCCAGCGCGTCCGTCGGCACCCGCGAGCCCAGGGCGGACACCCAGGTCTCGACCGCGGCGGCCGTGGTGTCGGAGTGCTCTTCGAGCATGGTGAAGTGGTCGCCCGGCACCTCGACGGTCTCGTGCGGCAGCGCCCAGGAGGAGAGCGCGCCCGTGCCGCCGGAGTACACGTCCGCCGCCTCCACCATCAGCGTGGGCGCGGAGATCGGCCGGGCCTTCCAGTCGGCGAACAGCCGCGAGTAGGCGCCCATGCAGGTCAGGCCGTGGTCGTCGACGGAGACGAACAGCCCGTCCCGCTCCATCATCCCGGCGGCCATCGCCTCGTAGGAGTTCAGGTCGCCGTTGTCCGGCGGGGTGTCGATCAGCACCTCCCCGGCCAGCTTCCCGGGCGTCCCGTCGATGATCTCGGCGATCGCGTGCGCGACCCAGCCGCCCGCCGAACGGCCGACGATGACGACCGGCGCGTCCCCGGACAGCTCCAGCACCGCCTCGGCGTGCAGCGCGGCGAGCGCCTCGACCGACTCGGGCACCGGCTCCCCCGGCACGAAGCCGGGATGCGCGAGCGTGACGACGTTCCGGGCGCCGCGCAGCGCCATCCCGAACCGGGCGTACTCGTGGACGCCGGAGATCGCGCTGAAGGCGGGCACGCACACGACGACCGGCCCGTCCGCCCCGGAGGCGAACCACACCGGCTCGGGGCGCCGCTCCAGCTCGGCGGGCGCGGCGAACCTCGGGCGCAGCCGCGCCGCCGCGCTGATCATCTCGGCGGCCTCGGCGAGCCGCCCGGTCCGGAACGCAGCCCGGAACAGCTCGGTCAGCAGCCCCGGCCCCTGCTGCCCGGCGCCTCCGCCGGCCCCGCCGGCGGCGACGTCGCCGATCTCGCCGTCGACGTAGCCGGCCAGGGACCCGAGGCTCGGGTGGTCGAAGACGAGCGTGGCGGGCAGCCGCAGGCCGGTGATCATGTTGAGCCGGTTGCGCAGCTCGATCGCGGTGAGCGAGTCGAAGCCCAGCTCGTCGAACGCCTGCTCCGGCGCGATCGTCTCGGGCGACGGGTGGCCGAGCACCTCGCCGATCTGGGCGCGCACGACGTCGCGCACCAGCTCGGCCCGCTCGTCGGCGGACATCCCGGCGAGCCGGTCCTTCAGCGAGCCGCCGGCGGCGTCCCCGGAGGCGCTGCGCCGCCGCGCGGCCGTCACCATGCCCCGCATGAGGGGCGGGACCATCGTGATGTCCACGCCGTTGAGGGCCCGCAGGTCCAGCCGCGCGGTGACCAGGACGGGACGGTCGCAGCCGAGGGCGGCGTCGAACAGCGCGATGCCGTCCGGGCCGCTCAGCGGCGGCATGCCGGCGCGGGCGAGCCGGGCCTTGTCCGCCTCGCCGAGCCCGCCCGTCATGGACGTGTCCAGGTCCCACGGCCCCCAGGCGAGCGAGAGGCCGGCCAGCCCCTCGGACGCGCGGAGCTCGGCGAGCGCGTTCAGGTAGCGGTTGGCGGCCGTGTAGGCGGCCTGTCCCGGCGGGCCGAAGACGCTGGCCGCGGAGGAGAACACGACGAAGGCGGACAGGTCCATGTCCCGGGTCAGCTCGTGCAGGTGCCGGGCGGCGTCCACCTTGGGGCGCATCACCGCCGCCAGCCGCTCCTCCGTCAGGCCGCTCACCACGCCGTCGTCGAGCACCCCGGCCGCGTGGACGACGGCGGAGAGGCGGCGGCCGTCGAGCAGGGCGGCGAGCGCCGCGCGGTCCGCGACGTCGCAGGCCGCGACCTCGACGCGGACGCCCTCCGCGGCCTCCTCCAGCCGCGCGGCGAGCTCCGCGGCGCCGGGCGCGTCCGGGCCGCGCCGGGAGACGAGCAGCAGGTCGGTGACGCCGTGGGCGCGCACGAGGTGCTCGGCGAGCAGGGAGCCGATCGCGCCGGTCGCGCCGGTCACCAGGACGGTGCCGCCGCCGAGGCGCGGCGGTTCCGCCGCGGCCGGGGCGGTGAAGCGGGCCAGCCGCGGCACGAGCACCTGCCCGCCGCGGACGGCCGCCTGCGGTTCGCCGACGGCGAGGCTCGCGGTGACGGCGCGCTCGATGTCCGCTCCGGGCTCGGCGTCCACCAGGACGAGGCGGCCGGGGTGCTCCACCTGGGCCGAGGAGACCAGGCCCCACACCGCCGCCATCACCGGGTCGATCGGGCCCGCCGCGGACGTCGCGCCGCGCGCCACCACGACCAGGAGCCCCCCGTCCGGGTCGTCCAGGTGCTCGCGGATGAGCCGCAGCGCCCACGCCGCCGCCTCGTGCGGCCCGGTCCCGGCGGGGCACTCCGCGGTCTTCCAGGCGTCCGCGCCGGCGGCCGCCGCCGGTTCGGCGGCGACCCAGTCGAGGGTGAACATCGAGTCGGGCGCGACGGCCGGAGCCGCCGCGGCGGTCATCTGCTCCCGGGAGACCGGGCGCAGCACCAGGGAGTCCACCGAGACCACGGGGGCGCCCGTGCCGTCGGCCGCCGCGAGCCGGAACTCGTTGTCCCCGGTGGGCGTCAGCCGGACGCGCAGCGCGGAGGCGCCGGAGGCGTGCAGCTCGACCCCGGACCAGGCGAACGGGATCACCGCCCGGTGGTCCTCCCCCACCGCGCCGCTGAACCCGATGGAGTGCAGCGCGGAGTCCAGGAGGGCGGGGTGGACGCCGAACGCGCCGGCGTCGTCGGCCGCGTCGGCGGGCAGCCGGACCTCGGCCAGCACCTCGTCGCCGAGCCGCCAGGCGGCCCGCAGTCCCTGGAACACCGGCCCGTACTCCAGCCCCGCCATGGCCAGGCCCTCGTAGAGGCCCTCCACCTCGACCGGTTCGGCGCCGGGCGGCGGCCACTGGGCGAGGCCGGCGTCGGCGGGCCCGGCGGCCTCGGCGAGGACGCCGGTGGCGTGGCGCACCCACGGCGCGTCGTCGACGCTGGAGAAGAGGCCGGCGGTGCAGCGGCCGTCGTCCTCGGGGGCGCCGACCGCGAGCTGGATGCGCACGGCGCCCCGCTCGGGCAGCACCAGCGGGGCCTCGATGGTCATCTCCTCCAGCCGGGGGCGCCCGGCGGCGTCGCCGGCGGCGACGAACATCTCCACGTAGGCGGTGCCGGGCAGGATCACCGCGCCGATCACGGAGTGGTCGGCGAGCCAGGGCTGGTTCCGCAGGGAGAGGCTGCCGGTGAGCAGGCGGCCGTCGGAGTCGGCCAGCTCGACCGAGGCGCCGAGGAGCGGGTGCCCGGGGGCGCGCAGGCCGGCCGCGGCGACGTCGCCGGGTCCCGTGGGGCTGGAGGCGATCCAGAAGCGCTGGTGCTGGAACGGGTAGGTGGGCAGGTCGCCGACCTGCCGGCCGCCCCAGAGCCGGAACAGGGCGGGCCAGTCGACGGGGACGCCCGCGGCCCACAGCGAGCCGAGGGCGGTGAGGAGGGCGGGCACCTGCGGCCGCCCGGGCCGCATGGCGGCGGCGAACGCGTGGTCGCCGCCGTCGGCGATCCGCTGCGCGAGCGCGGTCAGGATCCCGTCCGGGCCCAGCTCCAGCCACCGGTCCACGCCCTGCTCCCGCAGCTCGCCGACCATGTCGGCGAACCGGACGGGTTCGCGGACGTGCCGCACCCAGTACCCGGGGTCGGACACCTCGTCGGGCAGCCCGCCGAGCTTCGGCTCCCGCAGCGTCACCGTGCGCGCGACCGCCTCGAACTCGTCGAGCATCGGGTCCATGAGGGGCGAGTGGAAGGCGTGGCTCACCTGCAGCCGCTTGACGCGCACGCCGGCCTCCCGCCACCGTTCGAGGAGGCCGAGCACCGCCGCCTCGTCGCCGGAGACCACGACCGACGACGGCCCGTTGACCGCGGCGATCGCGACCCCGTCGGGCAGCTCCGCGGCGACGTCCGCCTCGGGCAGTTCGACGGCGGCCATGGCCCCGCCCTCCGGGAGCGCCTCCATGAGGCGCGCGCGGGCCGCGATCAGGGTGCAGGCGTCGGCCAGGGAGAGCACGCCGGCCGCGTGCGCGGCGGCGAACTGGCCGACTGAGTGCCCGCACACCGCGTCCGGGCGGAGGCCGAGCCACTCGACCAGCCGCCACAGCGCCACCTCGACCGCGAAGATCGCGACCTGGGCGGTGCCGGTCCGGTCCAGCGCGCCGTCGCCGCCCGCCGCGAAGACGGTGTCGGCGAGCGGCAGGCCGGTGAGCTTCTCGACCTCGTCGAACGCCTCGGCGAACACCGGGAACGCCGCGTGCAGCTCCCGGCCCATCCCGGCCCACTGGCTGCCCTGGCCGGTGAACAGGACGCCGAGCGAGCCGGCGGAGGCCGTGCCGTGGACGACGGCGTCGCCGACGACCACGGCGCGGTGGTCGAACGCGGCGCGCCGGGCGAGGGACGCGCCGACGTCCAGCGCGGAGGCGCCGTCGAACGCGCGGAGGCGCTCGACCAGCTGCTCCACGGCGGCGCGGTTCTTGCCCGAGACGACCCAGGGCACGGTGTCGGGGGCCGGGTCCTGCGCGGGTGCGGCCTCCGGCTCGACCCCTTCGAGGATCACGTGGGCGTTGGTGCCGCTGACGCCGAACGACGAGACCGCGGACCGCCGCGGCCGCCCGGTCTCCGGCCAGGGCCGCGCCTCGGTGAGGAGCTCCACGTCGCCGGCGTCCCAGTCGACGTACGGGGACGGCTCGTCGGCGTGCAGGGTGGCGGGGGCCACGCCCCGCCGCATCGCCTCCACCATCTTGATCACGCCGCCGACGCCAGCGGCGGCCTGGGTGTGCCCGATGTTCGACTTGATCGAGCCGAGCAGCACCGGCCGGCCCTCGTCCCGGCCCTGCCCGTACGTGGCGAGCAGCGCCTGCGCCTCGATCGGGTCGCCGAGCTGGGTGCCGGTCCCGTGCGCCTCGATGACGTCGACGTCGGCGGTCCGCAGCCCGGCCTGGGCGAGCGCCTGCCGGATGACGCGCTGCTGGGAGGGGCCGTTGGGGGCGGTGAGGCCGTTGCTCGCGCCGTCCTGGTTGACCGCGGAGCCGCGCAGCACCGCGAGGATCTGGTGGCCGTGCCGCTCGGCGTCCGAGCGGCGCTCCACCAGCACCATGCCGATGCCCTCGCCCCAGCCGGTGCCGTCGGCGTCCGCGCCGAACGCCTTGCAGCGGCCGTCGGAGGCGAGGCCCCGCTGCCGGCTGAACTCCACGAACGCCGCCGGGGTGCACATGACGGTGACGCCGCCGGCCACCGCGAGGTCGCACTCCCCGGACCGCAGCGCCTGCGCCGCCAGGTGCAGGGTGACCAGCGAGGACGAGCACGCGGTGTCGACGGTGACGGCGGGGCCCTCGAAGCCGAGCACGTAGCTGACGCGGCCGGACGCGATGCTCCCGGCGGTGCCGGAGAGGCGGTACCCCTCGATGCCCTCGGTGTGCTCCACGAAGCCGGAGGCGTAGTCGTGGTAGACGAGGCCGGCGAACACGCCGGTGCGGCTGCCCTTCAGCGCGACCGGGTCGATCCCGGCCCGCTCGAACGCCTCCCAGGTGACCTCCAGCATGAGCCGCTGCTGCGGGTCCATCGCCAGCGCCTCGCGGGCCGAGATGCCGAAGAAGCCCGGGTCGAACAGGTCGGCGTCGTGCAGGAAGCCGCCCTCGATCGAGTACGTCTTGCCGGACTGGTCGGGGTCGGGGTCGTAGAGGTTCTCGGTGTCCCAGCCGCGGTTCACCGGGAAGGTGGTGATCGCGTCGCCGCCGGAGGCCACCAGGTCCCACAGCTCCGCCGGGGAGTTCACGCCGCCGGGGTAGCGGCAGGCCATGCCGACGATGACGATCGGGTCGTCGTCGGTGGAGACCAGCCGGACGCCGGCCGGGCCGTCGTCGGCCGCCTCGCCGAAGCCGAGCTCGTCCGCCAGGCAGCCGGCGACCCCGGTGGGGGTCGGGTAGTCGAAGATGAGCGTCGCGGGCAGCCGCAGGCCGGTCGCGGTGTTGAGCCGGTTGCGCAGCTCCACGGCGGTGAGGGAGTCGAAGCCCAGCTCCTGGAAGGCCCGCTCGAGGGGGATCTTCTTCGGCGAGGGGTGGTCGAGCACCTCGGCGACCTGGGTGCGGACGAGGTCGAGGAGTTCGGCGGTCCGCTCCTCCTCGGTGAGCCGCGCGAGCCGCTCGGCCAGCGTCCCGCCGGCCTGCGCGCGGCGTCGGGCCGGGCGGACGAGGCCGCGCAGCAGCGGCTCGACGACCGCGGGATCGGCCTTGCGGAGCGCCTGCAGGTCGAGCCGGGCCGGGACGACCAGGGGCCGGCCGAGCGCGGCCGCGGCGGGGAGCAGCGCGAGGGCGTCGGACGGGTCGAGCGGCAGCATGCCGGAGGAGCGGGCGATGCGCGCCCGGTCCGCGCCGGTGAGCCCCTGCGTCATGTCGCTGTCGAGGTCCCAGGGGCCCCAGGCGAGCGACACCGCGGGCAGCCCCTGGTCGGCGCGGTGCTGCGCCAGCGCGTCGAGGTAGCGGTTGGCCGCCGCGTAGGCGGCCTGGCCGGGCCGGCCGAGCACCCCGGCGGCGGAGGAGAACAGCACGAAGGCCGACAGGTCCCGGCCGGCCGTCAGCTCGTGCAGGTGCCGGGCGCCCTCGGCCTTGGCGGCCAGCACGGCCGCGACCCGCTCGGGGGTCAGCGAGGTCACCACGCCGTCGTCGAGGACGCCCGCGGCGTGCACGACGGCGGAGATGTCGCGGCCGTCGAGGACGGCGGCCAGCGCGTCCCGGTCGGCGATGTCGCAGGCGGCGAACTCCGCGTCGGCGCCGAGCTCCGCCAGCTCCGCCCGCAGCTCCTCGGCGCCGGGGGCCTGCGCGCCGCACCGCGACACCAGCAGCAGCCGCCCGGCGCCGTGCTCCGCGAGGCGGCGGGCCAGCCGCCGCCCCACGGCCCCGGTGGCGCCGGTCACCAGGACCGCGCCCGAGCCGAGGTCGACGGCCTCCTGGGTGCCGACGAGGCGCGCCAGCCGGGGCACGAGGGTCCGGCCGCCGCGCACGGCGACCTGCGGCTCGTCGGGCGGCAGCGCGGCGGGCACCTCCCCGTCCACCAGGACGATCCGCCCGGGATGCTCCGACTGCGCGGCGGCCACCAGGCCCCAGACGGCGGCCATCTCCGGGACGACCGGGCCGTGCCCGGCGACCGCGCCGCTCGTCGCGACGATCATCGGTTCGGCGTCCGGGTCGGCCAGGTGGTCCTGGACGGTCCGCAGCGCCCAGCCGGCCGACTCGCGCAGCCCGAGGCCCTCCGGGCACCGCTCGACCCGCCCGGTGACCGGCCGGTCCGCGTCGGTCTCGACCCACTCCACGCCGAACAGCGCGTCGCGCAGCCCGGCCGCGGAGCCGGTGCCGCCGGCCGCGGCCTGCCGCATGACGAGCGACTCGACCGCGGCGACCGGGGCGCCGGTGTCGTCGGCGACGGCCAGCGCGAACGTCAGCGGGCCGGTGCGGCTGAGCCGCACCCGCAGCGCCGCGGCGCCGGAGGCGAGCAGCTCGACGCCCGACCAGGCGAACGGCAGCAGGCTCGTCTGGCCGTCCACGAGGCCGATGGCGTGCAGGGCGGCGGCGAGCAGCGCGGGGTGCAGGCCGAAGCGGTCCGCCTCGGCGGCGGTCTCCTCCGGCAGCCGGATCTCGGCGAGCACGTCCTCCCCGTGCCGCCAGGCGGCCGCCAGCCCCTGGAAGGCGGGGCCGCAGTCCAGCCCGGTGTCGGCCATCTCCTCGTACAGCGACTCCACGTCGATCGGCTCGGCGCCGGGCGGCGGCCACGCGGCGGGGACCCCGCCGGCCCGGTCGCCGCCGGCGGCGTGCGCGAGCTGCCCGGACGCGTGGTGCGTCCACGACGCGCCCGCCTCCTCGGGCCGCGAGTGGAGGGTCAGGGCGCGCCGCCCGTCGTCGTCGGGGGCGCCCACGGCGATCTGGATCTGGACGGCGCCGGTGTCGGGGACGATCAGCGGCGCCTGGAGGGTGAGGTCGTCCAGCCGCCCGCATCCCACCGCGTCGCCGGCGCGGACGGCGAGCTCGACGAACGCCGAGCCGGGCAGCAGCGCCATGTCCATGACGCGGTGCTCCGCCAGCCACGGGTGGGTCGCGAGCGACAGCCGCCCGGACAGCAGGTAGCCGTCCGTGCCGGCCAGTTCCACGGCGGCGCCGAGCAGCGGGTGGTCGGCCGCGCCGAGCCCGGCGGAGGCGATGTCGGCGCCGGACCGCAGGTTCTCCTCCAGCCAGAAGTGGTCCCGCTGGAACGGGTAGGTCGGCACGCCTTCGGCGGGGCGGCCGCCGAAGGCGGCGAACAGGTCCCGCCATTCGACCGGGACGCCGCTGGTCCACAGCGCGGCCAGCGCGGCGAGCAGCGTCTCGGCCTGCGGGCGGCCCGGCCGCATCGCCGGGACGAACACCCCGTCGTCCACGATCCGCTGCGCCAGGGCCGTCAGCACGCCGTCCGGGCCGAGCTCCAGCCAGCGGGTGACGCCCTGGCCGGCCAGGTCGCCGACCATGTCGGCGAACCGGACCGGTTCCCGCACGTGCGCCGTCCAGTAGGCCGGGTCGGTGACCGCGTCGGGCAGCCCGGCGATCCGCGGCGGCGCGTAGGACAGCCCGGCGGCGACCTTGCCGAACTCGTCCAGCATCGGGTCCATCAGCGGCGAGTGGAACGCGTGGCTGACGTTCAGCTCCTTGACGCGGACGCCGTCGGCGCGCCACCCGCCGGCGAGCGCGGCGACCGCCGCCTCGTCCCCCGACACGACCACCGACGCCGGGCCGTTGACCGCCGCGATCGCGACGCCTTCGGGCAGCGCGCCCGCGACGTCGTCCTCGGGGAGCTCGACGGCCAGCATGGCGCCGCCGGCGGGGAGCGCCTGCATCAGCCGGGCGCGGGCGGCGACCAGGGTGCAGGCGTCCTCCAGCGACAGGACGCCGGCGGCGTGCGCGGCGGCGAGCTGGCCGACCGAGTGGCCGCTCACCGCGTCCGGGCGGACGCCCAGCGACTCGACGAGGCGGAACAGCGCGACCTCGACCGCGAAGATCGCCACCTGCGCGAGCCCGGTCCGGTCGAGCGCGCCGTCGGGGTCGGCGGCGAAGGCCGTCTCGCGCAGCGGCAGTCCGGTCAGCCGCTCGACGTCGTCGAAGACCTCCGCGAACAGGGGGAACGTCTCGTACAGTTCGCGGCCCATGCCCGCCCACTGGCTGCCCTGGCCGGTGAAGAGGACGGCGAGGCCGCCGTGCGAGGCGGTGCCGCGCACCACCGACGTGCCCAGCATGACGGCCCGCTCGTCGAAGACGGTGCGGTTCGCGAGCGCGGCGCCCACGTCGAGGGCGGAGGCGCCGTCGAGGCCGCGCAGTTTCGCGACCATCTCCTCCACGGCTTCGGGCGCCTTGCCGGAGACCGGCCACGGGACGGGGAACGCCGGGTCGGGGGCCGCCTCCCGCGCCTCCTCCTGCCAGCCCTCGACGATCACGTGGGCGTTGGTGCCGCTGACGCCGAAGGACGACACGGCGGCGCGGCGCGGTTCGCCGGTGTCGGGCCACCGCTGCTCCTCGGTGAGCAGCCGCACGGCGCCGGCGGACCAGTCCACGAAGGTCGAGGGCTCGTCGATGTGGAGGCTGCGCGGCACCTCGCCGTGCCGCATCGCCTCGACCATCTTGATGATGCCGGCGACGCCCGCCGCGGCCTGCGCGTGGCCGATGTTCGACTTGATCGAGCCGAGCAGGACGGGGCGGCTGTCGTCCCGTTCCCGCCCGTAGGTGGCGAGCAGCGCCTGCGCCTCGATCGGGTCGCCGAGCGAGGTGCCGGTCCCGTGGGCCTCGATGACGTCGATGTCGGCGGGGGTCAGCCCGGCCGCCGCCAGCGCCTGCCGGATCACCCGCTGCTGGGACGGGCCGTTGGGGGTGGTCAGGCCGCTGCTGGCGCCGTCCTGGTTGACGGCCGAGCCGCGCACCAGGGCGAGCACCCGGTGCCCGAGCCGCTGGGCGTCCGACAGCCGCTCCACCAGCAGCATCCCGGCGCCCTCCGCCCAGCCGGTCCCGTCGGCCGCCGCCGAGAACGCCTTGCAGCGGCCGTCGGAGGCGAGGCCGCGCTGGCGGCTGAAGAAGAAGAACGCGCGGGGCGTGGACATCACGGTGGCGCCGCCCGCCAGCGCCAGGTCGCATTCGCCGTTCCGCAGCGCCTGCACGGCCAGGTGCAGGGCGACCAGCGAGGACGAGCAGGCGGTGTCGACGGTGACGGCGGGCCCTTCGAACCCGAACGAGTAGGCGACCCGGCCGGACGCGACGCTGCCGGCGCTGCCGGTGCCGAGGTACGCCTCCAGGCCGTCCGGCACGTCGGCGCCGACCCCGTAGTCGTGGTAGACGACCCCGGCGAACACGCCGGTGCGGCTGCCGCGCAGCGCGACCGGGTCGATCCCGGCCCGCTCCACGGCCTCCCAGGAGGTCTCCAGGAGCAGCCGCTGCTGCGGGTCCATCGCCAGCGCCTCGCGCGGCGAGATCCCGAAGAAGTCCGGATCGAACTCGTCGGCGTCGTGCAGGAAGCCGCCTTCGACGGAGTAGGTCTTGCCGGGGCTGTCGGGGTCGGGGTCGTAGATGCCCTCGATGTCCCAGCCCCGGTTGACGGGGAATCCCGAGATGGCGTCCTCGCCCGACCGGACGAGGCGCCACAGGTCCTCCGGCGTGCGGACGCCGCCCGGGTACCGGCAGCTCATCGCGACGATGGCGATCGGCTCCCGGCCGGCGGCCTCCGCCTGCCGCAGCCGCTGCCGGGTCTCGTGGAGATCCCCGGTGACCTTCTTGAGGTAGCTGAGCAGCTTCTCCTGGTTGTCCATTGTCAGGAATCTCCAAACTCGCTGTCGATGAAGTCGAAGAGCTCCTGGCTGGTCGCCGATTCGAGCTTCTCGGCGATCAGCTCCCCGGCCGGCTCGTCCGCGCCCGCGCCGGCGAGCTTGGCGGCCAGCGCCCGGAGCCGGTCGGCGGCCCGCCCGGCGGCCGGGCCGGTGACGCCGAGGTCGATGACCGCCTCCAGCCGCGCGAGCTCGTCCATGAGCGGCCGGGCCGCGTCGTCGTCGTCTCCCAGGAGCTCCGTCCGCAGGTATCCGGCCATCACCGTGGAGGTCGGATAGTCGAACACGAGGGTCGCGGGCAGCCGCAGGCCGGTCAGCGCACCGAGCCGGTTGCGCAGCGACACGGCGGCCAGCGAGTCGAGGCCCAGCTCGGTGATGCCGCGCAGCGGGTCCACCGCGTGGGGGCCCGCGAACCCGCCCGCCGCGGCCACTTCGGTGCGGACCAGGTCGAGCAGGATCCGGTCCTGTTCGGGCCGCGGGACCGCCTGGAGGCGGGCGCGCAGTTCCGCGCCGGCCTGGTCGCCCGTCCCGGACCGTCCGGCCCGGCGCCGCCCCGGCGCCCGCACCAGGCCGCGGAGCGCGGGGTGCAGGATCCCGGCGGCGGCGTCGGCCCGCAGGTCCGCGGCCGACAGCCGCACCGGCAGCAGGACGGCCGGGCCGTCGCGCCGGCCGAGCACCGCCTCGTCGAACAGGGCGAGACCCTCGTCGCGGGCCAGTTCCTCCAGGACGCCCCGGCGCCGCCGGCCGTCCGCGGCATCGGCGGCCCAGGTGCCCCAGGCGAGGGCCTGCGCGGGCAGCCCGGCGCCGCGGCGGAACTCGGCGAGGGCGTTCACCCAGGCGTTCGCGGCGGCGCTGCCGCCCTGCCCGGGGCTGCCGAGCACCCCGGCGATCGAGGAGAACAGCACGAACGCGGCCAGGTCCCGGTCCGCCGTGAGCTCGTGCAGGTGCCAGGCGGCGACGGCCTTGGCGCCGAGGACGCCCTCGACGCGCTCCCCGGTGAGCGAGGTGATCACCCCGTCGTCGACGGCGTCGGCGGCGTGCACGACGGCGGTCACGCGGCGCCCGGCGAGCAGGGCGGCGGCGGCCTCCCGGTCCGTGAGGTCGCAGGCGGCGAACTCGGCGGCGGCGCCCGCGCGGGCCAGGTCGGCGGCCAGGCCGGCCGCGCCGGGCGCCGCGTCCCCGCGCCGCGAGACGAGCAGCAGGTCCCGCACGCCGTGCCGGGCCGCCAGATGCCGGGCGATCAGCGAGCCGAACGTTCCGGTGCCGCCCGTCACCAGGACGGTCCCGTCGCCGAACGGCGGGTCGGCGGCGTCGGCGGCGTCGGCGCCGGTTCCGGGGGCGGCCCGGGTCAGCCGCGGCACGTGCGGCCTGCCCTCCCGGACCGCGAACTGCGGTTCCGCCGCGCCGGCCGCGTCGTCCAGCAGGGCGGGCACCGCCGCCGCGGACCGTTCGTCGCCGTCCAGGTCGACGAGGGTGATGCCGCCGGGGAGTTCGGCCTGCGCCGCCTTGACCAGGCCCCAGACAGCGCTCGCCGCGATGTCCCCCGGGCGGGCCGGCGCGGTCGCGCCGCGCGTGAGGACCACCAGCCTGGTCCGGCCGCCGGCCGCGCCGCCGACGTACTGCTGGAGGTCGGCGACGATCCCGCCGACCCTGGCCGCCGCCGCGCGCCCGGTGGCGTCCGCGGCGCCGTCGTCCGGGGGCCAGGGGAGCAGGATGCCGCCGGGCCCGGCCTCGGCCACGGAGCCGGCCTCGGCGACCTGCCGTCCCGAGGCGCGCAGGGCCTCCGCCACCCCGGTGCGGTCGGTGCCGACGACCGTCCAGTGCTCCGTCGGGTCGCCTGGTCCGGTGGGCTCCCAGGGCTGCCAGCCGATCTCGTAGAGGGACTCCGGCGCCGGCGCGGTGGCGCGCAGCCCGGTCACCGGGGCGAGGGTCACCGTGTCGATCTCCGCGACGGGTTCGCCTCCGGGGTCGGCCAGCGCGAGCCGGAACGCGTCCGGGCCGAGCGGGGTCAGCCTGGCCCGGAGCCGGGTGGCGCCGGAGGCGTGGAGCACCGCGCCCTTCCACGAGACGGGGAGGCGCGGCCGCTCGTCGTCCAGGCAGGCCGCGTGCACGGCCGCGTCGAGGAGCGCGGGGTGGACGCCGAACCGTTCGGCGTCGCCGGCGCTGCCGTCGTCCGGCAGCTCGATCTCGGCGAGCAGGTCGCCGCCCGAGCGCCACAGCCGGGTGAGCCCCTGGAACACCGGGCCGTAGTCGAATCCCCGGTCCAGCGCCCGGCCGTAGCAGTCCGCGACGTCCACGGGTTCGGCGCCCGGGGCGGGCCAGGCCGGGTCGGCGCCGCCGTCCGCTTCCCGCGCCGGGCCGGTGGCGAGGACGGCGGTCGCGTGCCGGGTCCACGGGGCGGGCTCCGGGTCGGACGCACCGCCTTCGGGCCGGGAGCTGATGGAGAGGGGGCGGGTGCCGTCCGCGCCGGCGGGACCGGCCCACACGTGCAGCTGCACCGCTCCGCTGCCGGGGACCACCAGAGGGGTGTCGACGGTCAGCTCGGCGACCGCCGCGCAGCCCAGCGCGTCGCCCGCGTGGAGCGCGAGCTCCAGGAAGGCGGAAGGGGGCAGCACGACCGTGTCCTGGACCGCGTGGTCCGCGAGCCACGGATGGGCGGCGCGCGCGAGCCGGCCGGTGAAGAGGTGCCCGCCCGTGTCGGGCAGCGGCGATGCGGCGCTGAGCAGCGGGTGCCCGGCGGGCTCCAGACCGGCCGCGGCGAGGCCCGCGGTGCCGGGGCCCGCCGCGAGCCAGAACCACTCGCGCTGGAACGGGTAGGTCGGGACCTCCTCCACGCACCGTCCGCCGAGCGCCCGCAGGAGCCCGGCCCAGTCGACGGCGACGCCACCGGTCCACAGCGTGGCGAGCGCGGTCAGGAAGGTCTCGGTCTGGGCGCGGCCTCGGCGCATCGCGGGGGCGAAGACCTGGCCGTCCTCGTCGGTGATCTGCTGGGCGAGGGCGGTCAGGACGGCGTCGGGGCCAAGCTCCAGCCAGTGGGTGGCGCCCTGGGCGTGCAGGCCGGTGACCATGTCGGCGAACCGGACCGGTTCGCGGACGTGCGCCACCCAATAGGCGGGATCGGTGACCTGCGCGGGCAGCCCGTCGATCTGCGGCTCCCGGAAGGTCAGGCCGTCGATGGCCGCGGCGAAGTCGGCGAGCATCGGCTCCATCAGCGGCGAATGGAACGCGTGACTCACAGTCAGCCGCTTGACTCGAACACCCTCGGCGGCCCAGCCCTCGGCCAGCTTCTCCACGGCCTCGGCGTCACCGGAGACCACCACCGAGGTCGGGCCGTTCACCGCCGCGACCGCCACCCCCTCAGGCAGCACCCCGGCCACGTCGTCTTCGGCAAGCTCGACCGCCAGCATCGCCCCACCCTCCGGGAGCGCCTGCATCAGCCGCGCCCGCGCGGCCACCAGCGTGCAGGCGTCCTCCAGAGAGAGAACCCCGGCGGCGTGGGCTGCGGTGATCTGCCCGACCGAGTGGCCGTTGACGTAGGCGGGACGCACGCCGAGCCACTCGACCAGCCGGTAGAGGGCGACCTCGATGGCGAAGATCGCGACCTGCGCGACGCCGGTCTGGTCCAGGGAGCCGTCGGGGGTGTCGGTGAACACCGTGTCCCGCAGCGGCAGGCCGGTCAGCTCCTCCACCTCATCGAAGGCTTCGGCGAACACCGGGAAGGTCTCATGCAGTTCCCGGCCCATGCCCGCCCATTGGCTGCCCTGGCCGGTGAACAGCACCGCCAGCTCACCCGACCCTGCGGTGCCTTCCACAACGTGGTCGCCGAGCAGGACCGCGCGGTGGGTGAACACCGCCCGGCGGGCAAGCGTCGCCCCGACGTCGGCCACCGCCACGTCCTTCGCCGCAGACAGGAAGGCCCGCACACCCGCGATCGCCTCGGTGACCGCGCCGGGGGTCTTGCCCGACACCACCAGCGGCACCACCTCGGAGACCACGTCCGGTGCCGCCGCCGGGGCGGGCGCTGGTTCCTCGTGCGGCTGTTCCAGGACGACGTGGGCGTTGGTGCCGCTGATCCCGAACGACGACACACCCGCCCGCCGCGGCCGATCCGCATCCGGCCAGGCGACCGGCTCGGTCACCAGCTCCACCGCACCCGCCGACCAGTCCACATGCGGGGACGGCTCGTCCACGTGCAGCGTCGCCGGAACCACGCCATGCCGCATGGCCTGCACCATCTTGATCACACCCGCGACACCCGACGCCGCCTGAGCATGACCGATGTTCGACTTCAGGGAGCCGACATAGACCGGCAGGTCGGGGTCGCGCTCTCGCCCGTAGGTGGCGATGAGGGCCTGCGCCTCGATCGGGTCGCCCAGCGGTGTTCCCGTCCCGTGCGCCTCGACCACGTCGATGTCCTGCTCGGTCAGCCCCGCCGACGCCAGCGCCGCCCGGATCACCCGCTGCTGCGACGGACCGTTCGGCGCCGTCAGCCCGTTGCTGGCACCGTCCTGGTTGACCGCCGAGCCGCGCACGACCGCCAGCACCCGGTGGCCGTGCCGGCGGGCGTCCGACAGCCGCTCCACCAGCAGCATCCCGACACCCTCGGACCAGCCCGTCCCATCCGCCGACGCCGCAAACGCCTTGCACCGGCCATCCGGCGCCAGACCACGCTGACGGCTGAACTCGATGAAGGTCACCGGCGTGGCCATCACCGTGACGCCGCCCACCAGCGCCAGATCGCACTCGCCCGAACGCAGCGCCTGACCGGCCAGATGCAGCGCCACCAGCGATGAGGAGCACGCCGTGTCCACCGTGACGGCGGGGCCCACCAGGCCCAGGGAGTACGCCACCCGCCCGGAGATCACGCTGCCGGCTCCGCCGATCCCGATGTAACCCTCCAGGTCTTCGGGGAGATCGGTGAGTCCTGAGGCGTAGTCGTGGTACATCACTCCGGCGAACACGCCGGTGCGGCTGCCGCGCAGCGCGGTCGGGTCGACGCCGGCCCGCTCGATCGCCTCCCACGACACCTCCAGGAGCAGGCGTTGCTGCGGGTCCATCGCCAGCGCCTCGCGCGGTGAGATCCCGAAGAAGTCGGCGTCGAACTCCCCTGCTTCGTGGAGGAAGCCGCCCTCTCGCGAATACGAGGTGCCGTGGTGGTCGGGGTCGGGGTGGTAGAGCCCTTCGACGTCCCATCCGCGGTTGTCCGGGAACTGCGTGATGCCGTCGCGGCCCTCGGCGACGAGGCTCCACAGGTCCTCCGGTGTCCGGACGCCGCCCGGGTACCGGCACGCCATGCCGACGATCACGATGGGGTCGTCGGCGGCCGTCGCGGGTGCGGCGGCCGGTGCGGCGGCCGGGCGGGGGGACGCGCCGGGCAGTTCGGTGAGCAGGAAGCGGGCCAGTTCGGCCGCGGTCGGGTGGTCGAACACCAGCGTCGCCGGGAGCCGCAGGCCGGTCATCGCGGCCAGGCCGTTCCGCAGCTCGACCGCCATGAGCGAGTCGAGCCCGAGTTCCTTGAACGACTGGTCGGGGCCGACCTGGCCGAGGTCGGCGAGGCCCAGCGCGCGGGCCGCCTGCGCGCGGACCAGATCGAGCATCTCGCGGTCGCGCCGGTCCGGTGGGAGGGCGGCCAGGCGGGCGGCGAACGATCCGGGCTCCACGCGCCCGGCGGAGCCGCGGCGCCGCGGCGCGAGGTCGCGCAGCACCGGCGCGAGCGCGCCCTGGTCCGCCAGGTCCGCGAGCGCGGCCGGCTCGAACCTCGCCGGCACCAGCAGCGCCTCGTCCCGTTCCTCCCGCGTCAGGTTCACGGCGGCGTCGAAGAGGGCCAGGGCCTCGTCCACGGCCATCGGCACCAGGCCGCCGCGCGCCAGGCGGGCGGTGGCCTCCGCGCCGAGGCCGCCGGTGATGCCGCCGTCCGCCCACAGTCCCCACGCGAGCGAGAGCGCGGGCAGCCCGGCCGACCTGCGGTGCCGGGCGAGGGCGTCGAGGAAGGCGTTGGCCGCCGCGTAGTTGCCCTGGCCCGGGCTGCCGAGCAGCCCGGCCGTGGAGGAGTACACGACGAACTCGTCCAGGCCGGCGTCGCGGGTCAGTTCGTGCAGGTGCCAGGCCGCCTCCGCCTTCGGCCGCAGCACCGTGGCGAGCCGTTCGCCGCTCAGTCCGCCGATGGGCGCGTCGTCGAGCACTCCGGCGGTGTGCACGACGGAGCGGAGCGGACGGTCGGCCGGGACCGTGGCGAGCAGCGCGGCGAGGGCGGCCCGGTCCGCCACGTCGCACGCCTCGATCCGCACGTCCGCGCCGAGTTCCCGCAGTTCCGCCGCGAGCTCCCGGGCGCCGGGCGCCTCCATGCCCCGCCGGCTCGTGAGCAGGAGATGGCGCGCGCCGTGGTGCTCGGCGAGGTGCCGGGCGAGCGCGGACCCGAGCAGCCCCGTGCCGCCGGTGATCAGGGTCGTGCCCGGCCCGGCATCGGCGGCCTCGGCGGGGTCGGCGGGCGGCGTACCGGCGGGCGTCCGCTCCAGCCGCGGGGCCGTCACCTGGTCGCCGCGCACGATCAGCTGTGGTTCGCCGGTGGCGAGCAGGCCCGCGAGGGTCTGATCGGGCAGTTCGGTGTCGGTGTCGATGAGGACGATCCGTCCGGGGTTCTCGGCCTGCGCGGATCGGGCCAGCCCCCACACGCTCGCGGTCACGAGGTCGTCGGTGTCCCCCAGCAGCACCAGCGGCTGCTGGTGCCCGGACTCCAGCACTGCCTGGAACACGTCGAGCATGGCCGTCAGCTCGGTGCCGAGCTCAGCCGCCGGGGCGGGAGTCACGGTGAGCACGACGGTGGCGTCCGCCGGCACCAGGCCGTCGCCGGTCGCGGCGGTCAGCTCGGCGGCCCCGGCGTACCGCGCGAACGCCGGGGCGTCCACGCCGTCCGGGACTTCGACCGGTGCCCGGCCCAGCCGGAACACGCGGGCACCCGTCCGGGGCGAGCGGATCCGGTCGCCGCTGAACGGCCGGGTCACCAGGGAGCCCACTGAGATGACGGGGGTGTCGAACTCGTCGGCCAGATGGAGGCTGACGGTGTCGGGGCCGGCGGGGGCGACCCGGACCCGGAGGGTTCCGGAGGCCCCGGCGGTGTGCAGTTCGACGTCCGACCAGGAGAACGGCACTCCGGCGCTCGCGAGGCCGCCGGCGCCGATCGCGTGCAGCGCCGCGTCCAGCGCGGCGGGGTGCAGGCCGTAGCCTGTGGCGTCGCGCCGCAGCGGCTCGTCCAGCCGGATCTCGGCGAGGATCGCGCCGTCGTGGCTCCAGGCGGACCGGAGGGCGCGGAACGCGGGGCCGTATTCCAGGCCGAGTTCCGCCATCCGCTCGTAGAGGCCGTCCAGGCTGACCGGCACGGCCTCGGCGGGGGGCCATTGCGCCCAGTGCGTCTGCGGTGCCCGCGCCGCGGAGGTGCGCAACGCGCCCGAGGCGTGGCGGGTCCACTCGGCGAGGTCGGCGGGCTCCGCCGGACGGGAGTGGATCTCGACGGTCCGGCGGCGCTCCGCGTCCGGGGCCGACACGACGACTTGGAGCTGAACTCGGCCCTGCTCCGGGACGACCAGGGGGAGCTCCAAGGTCAGATCGCTCAGGACGCCGCAGCCGACCGCTTCACCGGCCTGGAGCGCCAGTTCCAGGAAGGCGGTGCCGGGCAACAGCACGGCACCCCCGATCCGGTGGTCGGCGAGCCACGGGTGGGCGGCCAGGGACAGCGTTCCGGTGAGGATCCGTGCTTCGGTGTCGGCGGGATCCACTTCGGCCAGCAGCAGCGGATGGTCGAGGGCGAGGAGCCCCGCAGATCCGACCTCCGCGCGGTCGGTGCCCGCGTCCAGCCAGAAGCGCTGCCGCTGGAACGGGTAGCCGGGCACATCTTCGGCGGGACGGCCGCCCCAAGGGGCGAACAGCGTCGGCCACGCGACCGGCACGCCGTTCGTCCACAGCGTGGCGAGCGCGGTCAGGAAGGTCTCGGTCTGGGGGCGGCCTCGGCGCATCGCGGGGACGAAGACCTGGCCGTCCTCGTCGGTGATCTGCTGGGCGAGCGCGGTCAGGACGGCGTCGGGTCCAAGCTCCAGCCAGCGGGTGGCGCCCTGGGCGTGCAGGCCGGTGACCATGTCGGCGAACCGGACCGGTTCGCGGACGTGCGCCACCCAATAGACGGGATCGGTGACCTGCGCGGGCAGCCCGGCGATCTGCGGCTCCCGGAAGGTCAGGCCGTCGATGGCCGCGGCGAAGTCAGCGAGCATCGGCTCCATCAGCGGCGAATGGAACGCATGACTGACGGTCAGCTGCTTGACCCGCACGCCGTCGCCGCGCCACTGCTCGGCCAGTTGCTCCACGGCCTCGGCGTCACCGGAGACCACGACCGAGGTCGGGCCGTTCACTGCCGCGACCGCCACCCCCTCAGGCAGCACCCCGGCCACTTCGTCTTCGGGAAGCTCGACCGCCAGCATCGCCCCACCGGGCGGGAGCGCCTGCATCAGCCGCGCCCGCGCGGCCACCAGCGTGCAGGCGTCTTCCAGGGACAGGACTCCGGCGGCGTGGGCGGCGGCGATCTGCCCGACCGAGTGGCCGTTGACGTAGGCGGGACGCACGCCCAGCCACTCCACCAGCCGCCACAGCGCCACCTCGATGGCGAAGATCGCGACCTGGACGACGCCGGTCTGGTCCAGGGAGCCGTCGGGGTTGTCGGTGAACACCGTGTCCCGCAGCGGCAGACCGGTCAGCTCCTCCACCTCATCGAAGGCTTCGGCGAACACCGGGAAGCTGTCATACAGCTCGCGGCCCATGCCCGCCCACTGACTGCCCTGACCGGTGAACAGCACTGCCAGCCGGCCCGATGCCGTGCGGCCTCGGACGATCTGCTCGCCCAGCACGACCGCCCGGTGGTCGAACACGGCCCGGGAGAGCAGCGTCAGCCCGACGCCCAGCCGCGAGCCTTCGGCCCCGTCGAGGAGGCGTCCGACCTGCTCCTCCACCGCCGGTCCGGTCGCGGCCGAGACGATCCACGGCACGACGGGCGGTTCGGCCTGCTCCTCCGCTTCGACGGGCTCGGGGGCCGGGGCCTGCTCCAGCACCACGTGCGCGTTCGTGCCGCTCATCCCGAACGACGAGACGCCGGCACGGCGGGGCCGGTCCGTCTCCGGCCACGGCTTGGCCTCGGCCGCCAGCTCGATCGCGCCCGCCGTCCAGTCCACGTAGGGCGACGGCTCGTCGATGTGGAGGCTGCGGGGCACCGTGCCGTGCCGCATCGCCTCCACCATCTTGATGACGCCGCCGACTCCGGCGGCGGCCTGGGTGTGCCCGATGTTCGACTTGAGCGACCCCAGCAGCAGCGGCCTGCCCTCGTCCCGGCCCTGCCCGTAGGTGGCGAGCAGCGCCTGCGCCTCGATCGGGTCGCCCAGCCGGGTGCCCGTGCCGTGTGCTTCGACGACGTCCACGTCGCGGCCGGACAGCCCCGCGAATTCCAGCGCGGCCCGGATCACCCGCTGCTGCGCCGGGCCGTTCGGCGCGGTCAGCCCGTTGCTGGCGCCGTCCTGGTTGACCGCCGAGCCGCGCACGACGGCCAGCACCCGGTGGCCGAGCCGCTGGGCGTCCGACAGCCGCTCCACCAGCAGCATCCCGGCGCCCTCGGCCCAGTTGGTGCCGTCGGCGGCCGCGGCGAACGCCTTGCAGCGCCCGTCGGCCGCCAGGCCGCGCTGGCGGGTGAACTCGATGAAGGGGGCGGGCGTGGCCATCACCGTCGCGCCGCCCGCGAGCGCCATGTCGCATTCGCCGGCGCGGAGCGCCTGGCAGGCGAGGTGCAGGGTGACGAGCGAGGACGAGCAGGCCGTGTCGATCGTCACGGCCGGGCCCTCCAGGCCGAACACGTACGCGACCCGGCCGGAGGCGACGCTTCCCGCGGCGCCGGTGCCCATCAGGCCGGTCAGATCGGCGGGGATGTCCCTGACCCGGGAGACGTAGTCGTGGTGGATGAGCCCGGCGAACACGCCGGTGCGGGAGCCGCGGAGCGTCGTCGGGTCGATGCGGGCCGCCTCGATCGCCTCCCAGGACGTCTCCAGCAGCAGCCGCTGCTGCGGGTCCATCGCGAGCGCCTCGCGCGGCGAGATCCCGAAGAACGCGGGGTCGAAGCGGTCGGCGTCGAGCAGGAAGCCGCCCTCCCGCTGGCCCGTGGTGCCGGCCGACTCGGGATCGGCGTCGAAGAGGGCGTCGAGGTCCCAGCCGCGGTCGGCCGGGAACGGGGAGATCGCGTCGCGGCCCTCGGCGGCCAGCCGCCACAGGTCGGCGGCGGAGCGGACGCCGCCGGGGAACCGGCAGGCCATGCCGACGATGGCGATCGGCTCCCGGTTCCGGTCGTCGAGCTCCTTCAGCCGCAGCCGGGCGTCCCGGGCGTCGGCGACGGCCCGCTTGAGGTATTCGCGGAGCTTTTCCTCGTTCGTCGGCATGGTTCCTCGCAGCTCTCGGGGGGCGTGTCTGGCGGGGCGTGCGGTCAGCTCACGCCGAACTCTTTGTCGATCAGGTCGAAGAGCTGGTCGTCCGTGGCCGTCTCGAGGTCTTCGACGTCGGGGGCGGCGCCGTCCGGGGCCGGCTGCCAGCGGGCCGCCAGGTCCTGCAGGCGCCGCGCGATCGCGGCCAGCTCGGCGGGGTCGGCCCCGGCGTCGGCGATGGCGGCGTCGAGCCGGTCGATCTCGGCCAGCACGGACGGGACCCCGTCCGGCTCGTCCGGGAACATCTGGCCGGACAGGTACTCGATGAGGGCCTCGGGCGAGGGGTAGTCGAACACCAGCGTCGCGGGCAGCCGCACGCCGGTCTCCGCCTGCAGCCGGTTGCGCAGCTCGACCGCGGTCAGCGAGTCGAAGCCGAGCTCGGTGAACGACCGCTCCGGGTCCACGGCGGCGGCGTAGCCGAGCACGGACGCCACCTGCCCGACGACGGCCTCGGCGAGCGCGGCGGCGCGTTCGGCGGCGGGCAGCGACGCGAGCCTGGCGGCCAGGTTCCCGCCGGCGGCGCCGGCCGCGGCGCGGCGCACCCCGGGGCGGCCGAGCGACCGCAGCACCGGCGGCGTCCGCTCGGGGTCCAGGGCGCCCGGGTCGACGCGCACCGGGACCGCGAGCGGGAACGGCGCCCGCAGCGCCGCGTCGAGCAGGTCCAGCGCCTCGCCGGCCTGGAGCGGCACCATGCCGGTCCGCGCCATCCGGGCCAGGTCGGTGTCGGACAGGTTCCCGGTGATCGCCGAGTTCACCGCCCACAGGCCCCAGGCGACCGCGAGGGCGGCCTTGCCCCGCCGCCGCCGGTGCGCGGCCAGGCCGTCGAGGAAGGCGTTGGCGGCGGAGTAGTTGGTCTGGCCGGGCGCGCCGATGATGCCCGCCGTGGACGAGAACAGGATGAACGCGGCGAGGTCCCGGTCCTCGGTCAGCTCGTGCAGGTTCCAGGCGCCGTCGGCCTTCGCGCGGAGCACCGCGCCGAGCCGCTCGGGCGTCATCGAGCCGACCACGCCGTCGTCGGAGACGCCGGCCGCGTGCACGACGGCCGTGACCGGCCGGTCCGCGAGCAGCTCCGCGAGGGCCGGCCTGTCGGCGACGTCGCAGGCGGCGAACTCGGCGCGGGCGCCGAGTTCGGCCAGGTCCGCGGCGAGGTCCGCGGCGCCGGGGGCGTCCGCGCCGCGCCGGGAGACCAGCAGCAGGTCCGTGACGCCCCGCGCGGCGAGGTGCCGGGCGACGAGCCCGCCGAGGGCGCCGCTCGCCCCGGTCACGAGCGTCTGGCCGTCCCCGAACCCGGCGGGCTCGGGGACGGTCACGACGACCTTGCCGATGTGCTTGGCGGCGGACACGTACCGCAGGGCGCGCGGCGCCTCCCGCACGTCCCAGACCTTCCTCGGCAGCGGCGTGAGCACCCCTTCGCGGAACAGGGCGAGCAGTTCGCCGAGCATCCCGGCGACGCGTTCCGCGCCCGCCTCGGCCAGGTCGAAGGCGCGGTAGCGGACGCCCGGATGGTCGGCGGCGACCTGGTCCGGGTCGCGGACGTCGGTCTTGCCCATCTCGATGAACCGGCCGCCGCGCGGCAGCAGCCGCAGCGAGGCGTCCACGAACTCGTGGGCGAGCGCGTCGAGGACGACGTCCACGCCCTCCCCGCCGGTGGCCTCGCGGAACTCGGTCTCGAAATCCAGGGTCCGGGAGTTCGCGAGGTGGTCGGCGGCGATCCCGTTCGCCCGGACCGCGTCCCATTTGCCGGGCGAGGCGGTCGCGAAGACCTCGGCGCCGAGGTGGCGGGCGATCTGCACGGCGGCCATGCCGACGCCGCCCGCCGCGCTGTGCACGAGCAGCCGCTCCCCGGGCCGCAGCCCGGCGAGGTCGACGAGCGCGTAGTAGGCGGTCAGGAAGACCATCGGCACCGAGGCCGCCTGCTCGAACGACCAGTCGTCGGGGATCGCGGCGAGCAGCTGCCGGTCCGCGACGGTCACCGGCGCGTAGCCGCCGTCGACGATGCCCATCACCCGGTCGCCGACCGCGAGGTCGTCGACGCCCGGCCCGACCTCCAGGACGACGCCGGCGGCCTCGCCGCCCATCAGGACCCGCCCCGGGTACATGCCGAGCGAGAAGACCACGTCGCGGAAGTTCACGCCGGTCGCGCGGACGCCGAGCCGCACCTGGCCGGGCCCGAGCGCCCGCTCCGCCTCCGGGGCGGGCACGAGGGCGAGGCCGTCCAGCGAGCCGGGCCGCACCGAGTCCAGCCGCCACGGCCCGCCGGGCGGCGGGACGAGGACGCCGCCGGAGGAGGCGCGTACCAGCCGCGGGACCAGCACTTCGCCGCCGCGGAGCGCGAACTGGGACTCCTCCGCCGCGTCGGCGAGGGGCAGGACGGCCGCGATCGCGGCGTCGTCCCCGTCCGCGACGGTCCCGTCCACGTCCACGAGGACGATCCGGCCCGGGTTCTCGGACTGGGCCGCGCGCACCAGGCCCCACACGGCGTGCGCCGCGAGGTCGGGCTCCTGGCCGGGCTCCCCGTCGCCGTCCGGGCCGCCGGCCTGCACGCCGCCTCTGGTGACGACGACCAGTCGGCCGTCCGGGTCGCCGGCCAGCCACGACTGGACCTCCTCCAGCGCCCACCTGGTCGCCCGGTGGGTCGCCTCGACCGGGTCGCCGCCGGGGCGGGGGCACCAGGCGATCACGTCCGCGGGGTCGGGGTCCGCGGCGTCCGGCGCCGCGGCCGGGACCCAGTCGAGCCGGTGCAGCGCCTCGTCGTGCCCGGCGGGCGCGGCGGCGGGCGCGCCCGGCTGGGCGGGCCGCAGCGTCAGCGACTCGATCGTCGCGACGGGCGCCCCGCCGTCGTCGGCGAGGTCCATGGCGACGGCCCCGGTGGCGGTGGGGGCGATCCTGACCCGGATCGCCGTCGCCCCGGACGCGTGCAGCTCCACCCCGGACCAGGAGAACGGCAGCAGCGTCCGGCCCGGTTCGGCGCCGGTCCCGCGCAGGCCGATGGCGTGCTGGGCGGCGTCGAGGATCGCGGGGTGGATGCCGAACCGGCCGGCCTCCCTGGCCGCGTCCTCGGGCAGGACGACCTCCGCCAGCGTCGTCTCGCCGTAGCGCCACGCCCGGGTGAGGCCGCGGAACACCGGCCCGTACGGCAGGCCCGCCTCGGCGAGGTCGGGGTAGAGCGCGGCCGCGTCGAGCGGCTCGGCGCCGGTCGGCGGCCAGGACTGGAAGTCGAACCGCTCCCGCGCCGCGCCAGGCGCGGCCGTGCCGGGGGCGAGGACGCCGGTCGCGTGCAGGGTCCAGGACGCCGGTCCCGCGGCGCCTTCGGCGCTGGAGTGGACGGTGATGGTGCGCCGCCCGGTCTCGTCGGCGGCGGTCACCGCCACCTGGAGCCGCACGCCGCCGGTGTCCGGGACGACGAGCGGGGCCTGGACGGTCAGCTCGTCCACCCGGGGGCAGCCGACGGCGTCGCCCGCGCGGACGGCGAGTTCGACGAACGCCGTGCCGGGCAGCAGCGTGCGGCCCTGGACGGTGTGGTCGGCGAGCCAGGGGTGGCTGCTCAGGGAGAGGCGGCCGGTCAGCAGGTACCCGTCGGATCCGGCGAGCTCCACGGCGGCGCCCACGAGGGGGTGGCCGGCGGACGCGAGCCCGGCGGAGGCGACGTCGGCGACCTTGCCGGCCGTGCTGAGCCAGAGCCGCTGGTGCTGGAACGGGTAGCCGGGAAGGCCGCCGGCCGGTGTCCCGCCCCACGCCTCGAACAGCTTCGGCCAGTCCACCTCGGCGCCGTGCGCCCAGAGCGCGCCGACCGCGCTCAGCAGCGTCTCCACCTGCGGGCGCCCCGACCGCAGGCACGGGACGAACACGCCCTTGTCGGTGATCCGCTGCGCCAGCGCGGTCAGCACGCCGTCCGGTCCCACCTCCAGCCACCGGGTGGCGCCCTGGACGGCCAAGTCGGTGACCATGTCGGCGAACCGGACCGGTTCGCGGACGTGCGCCACCCAATAGGCGGGGTCGGTGACCTGGGCGGGCAGCCCGTCGATCTCCGGCTCCCGGAAGGTCAGGCCGGCCACGACCTGCCCGAACTCCTCCAGCATCGGCTCCATCAGCGGCGAATGGAACGCATGGCTGACGGCCAGCTGCTTGACCCGCACGCCGTCGCCGCGCCACTGCTCCGCCAGCTTCTCCACAGCCCCCGCGTCACCGGAGACCACCACCGAGGTCGGGCCGTTCACCGCCGCGACCGCCACACCCTCAGGCAGCACCGCGGCCACATCGTCTTCGGGAAGCTCGACCGCCAGCATCGCGCCGCCCTCCGGGAGCGCCTGCATCAGCCGCGCCCTGGCGTCCACCAGTGCGCACGCGTCCGGCAGCGACAGCACGCCCGCGACGTGCGCCGCCGCGATCTGGCCGATGGAGTGGCCCGCCACCATGTCGGGCCGCACGCCGAGCCACTCGACCAGCCGGTAGAGGGCGACCTCGACCGCGAAGATCGCGACCTGCGCGACGCCGGTCTGGTCCAGCGAGCCGTCCGGGTCGTCGGCGAACACCACGTCGCGGAGGGGACGCCCGGTGAGCCGCTCGACCTCGTCGAAGGTCTCCGCGAACACCTCGAACTCGGCGTGCAGGTCGCGTCCCATGCCCGCCCACTGGCTGCCCTGGCCGGTGAACAGCATCGCGAGCCGGCCGGGCGCCGCGCGGCCGGTGACCACCGTGTCCCCGACGGCGACGGCGCGGTGGTCGAACACGGCGCGCGACGGCAGCGCGGCGCCGATGTCGAGCGGGGTGCCCGCGTCGCAGGCGCGGAGCCGGTCGATGAGGTCGTGCGCCGCCTGCGCGGTCCGCCCCGACACCGGCCACGGCACGACCGTCCTGGCGGGCGCGTCGCGGCGCTCCTCCTCCCGGACCTCCTCCAGGATCACGTGCGCGTTCGTGCCGCTCACGCCGAACGACGAGACGCCCGCACGGCGGGGCCGGTCCGTCTCCGGCCACGGCTTCGCCTCGGCCGCCAGCTCGATCGCGCCCGCCGACCAGTCCACGTAGGGCGACGGCCGGTCGAGGTGCAGGCTGCGGGGCACCGTGCCGTGCCGCATCGCCTCCACCATCTTGATGACGCCGCCGACCCCGGCGGCGGCCTGGGTGTGCCCGATGTTCGACTTCAGGGAACCCAGCAGCAGCGGCCTGTCCTCGTCACGGCCCTGCCCGTAGGTGGCGAGCAGCGCCTGCGCCTCGATCGGGTCGCCGAGGGACGTGCCGGTGCCGTGGCCCTCCACGACGTCGACGTCCCGGACGGTCAGCCCCGCCGCCGCCAGCGCCGCCCGGATCACCCGCTGCTGCGACGGGCCGTTCGGGGCGGTCAGCCCGTTGCTGGCGCCGTCCTGGTTCACCGCCGAGCCGCGCACGACGGCCAGCACCCGGTGGCCGAGCCGCCGGGCGTCCGACAGCCGCTCCACCAGCAGCATCCCGGCGCCCTCCGCCCATCCGGTGCCGTCCGCGGCGGCCGAGTACGCCTTGCAGCGCCCGTCGGGCGACAGCCCGCGCTGCGCCGCGAACTCCACGAAGGAGGACGGCGTGGTCATGACCGTCACGCCGCCGGCCAGCGCCAGCGAGCACTCGTCGTTGCGGAGCGCCTGGCAGGCGAGGTGCAGGGTGACGAGCGAGGACGAGCAGGCCGTGTCGACCGTCGCGGCCGGGCCCTCCAGGCCGAAGAAGTAGGAGACCCGCCCGGCGATCACGCTGGCCGCCGAGCCGGTGATCGCGTAACCCTGGATCTCCTCGGGGATCGTGGCCTGGATGAGCGAGTAGTCCTGGCCGCACGTGCCGGCGAACACCCCGGTGCGGCTGCCGCGCAGCGCGACCGGGTCGATCCCGGCCGCCTCGATCGCCTCCCAGGACGTCTCCAGCAGCAGCCGCTGCTGCGGGTCCATCGCGATGGCCTCGCGCGGCGAGATGTCGAAGAACCCGGGGTCGAAGTCGCCCGCGTCGTAGAGGAACCCGCCGCGGCGCGTGTACGAGGTGCCGGGGTGCCCGGGGTCGGGGTGGTAGACGCGGTCGAGGTCCCAGCCGCGGTCGTCGGGGAAGTCGCCGATGGCGTCCACCCCGTCGGCCACCAGCCGCCACAGGCCCGCCGGCGAGTCGGCGCCGCCCGGGAACCGGCACGCCATGCCGACGATCGCGATCGGCTCGGCCTGCCGCTCCTCCAGCTCCTCCGCGCGGCGGCGCGCGGTGCGGAGCTCGCCGCTGACCCATTTGAGAGTCTCGAGAAGCTCTTCCTGGCTCGCCATTCTCTTTCACCTCTGTCCGGCCGAGCGGGCCTGTCAGGAGTTGCGGAATTCCTTCTGGATGAGCGCGAGCATCTCGTCGGCCGAGGCCGACTCGAAGCCGTCGCCGGGGTCCGCCGCGGGTTGCGCGCGGGCGGCCGAGTCGACCTGCCCGAGCAGCGCGCGGAGCCGCCCGGCGATCTGCCGCAGCTCGTCGCCGCCGGGCGGCAGCGACAGCACGGCGGCCTCCAGCCGGTCGAGGTCGGCGACCGGGTCGGCGCCGGCCACGCGCAGGTCGCTGAGCAGCTCGTCGAGCAGGTACCGGGCGACCGCGGCCGGGGCGGGATGGTCGTAGACCAGCGTCGCCGGGACCTTCAGGCCGGTGCTGCTCGTCAGCCGGTTCCGCAGCTCGACGCCCATGAGGGAGTCCATCCCGAGCCGCTGGAACGGCTCGGCGGGCGGCACCGACTCGGCGCCGCGCCGGCCGAGGACCTCGGCCGTCTCGGCGCGCACGAGGTCCAGCAGCATCGCCTCGCGCGCCTCGGGATCGGCGTCGCCGAGCCGCCGCCGCAGCGACTCCGCCGCCGCCGGGTCGCCCGCGCCGGCCGCGTCCGCGCCGGACAGGAAGGTCTCGGCGTCGCCGACCCCGCTGAACAGCCGCGCGGCGGCGGTCTCGGCGTACAGCGGGGCGAGCCGGGACCAGTCGATGTCGGCGATGACGGCGAACGGGACGAGGTCGCCGAGCGAGCGCCGCAGCGCGGCCGCGGCGAAGCCCTCCGGCATCGGCGGCAGGCCCGCGCTGCGCAGCGAGTCCGCCGGGGTGCCGTCCGGCTCGGCCCCGGCGCACGGCCCCCACGCGAGGCAGGTGGCGGGGAGCCCGGCGGCGTGCCGCTGCGCGGCGAGCGCCTCCAGCGCCGCGTCGGCCGCCGCGACCGCGCCCCGGCCGATGCCGCCCCACACGCTGTCGGCGGAGGAGAACAGCACGAACGCCGACAGCCCGGCGTCCAGGGTGAGCTCGTGCAGGTTGACCGCGCCGGCCAGCCTGTCCTCGGGGGAGCCGCCCGCCATGTGCACGACGGCGGTCAGCGGCCGCCCGGCGGGCGGTTCCGCCAGCAGCGCGGCGAGCGCGGCCCGGTCCGCCGTGTCGCACGCCGCGACGGTCACGTCCGTCTCGCCGGTCTCCGGCAGTTCGAGGCCGGCGGGGTCCCCGGCGGGGACCAGCAGCAGGTGCCGGACGCCCGCCTCGGCCAGCGCGCGGATCACGTCCCGCGCCAGCGGGCCGTCGTCGACGGTGACCAGCACCGTGCCGTCCGTGTCGATCGCGAGTTCGCCGGGCGGCCCGCCGCGGCCGGCGCGCACCATGCGCCGCGCGTAGAGGGCGTCGCCGCGGACGGCGAGCTCGCTCTCGGCCGCGTCCCCGGCCGGCCGCTGCGCCGCGACGACCGCCCAGATCCGGTCGCCGTCCAGCGGCCCGGCCGGGAGGTCGACGACCCCGCCCCATCTGCCGGGACGGTCGAGCGTCTCGCTCCGGCCGAGGCCCCAGACGCGGGCCTCGCGGATGTCTTCGATCCGGTCGCCGGGGACGGCGGCGACGGCCGACCGGGTGAGCGTCCACAGCGGCGCGGTGACGCCGGAGCCGATGAGCGTGTCGAGCAGGGCGGACACGTGGGCCGGCTCGGTGAGGGTGGAGATCACGCCGTCCGCGCGGGCGGCGTCGGCGGGGATGCTCTTCGGCGGTCCGGACGCGGGCGCGCGGAGGAGGTGCACGTCGATGGCCAGCGCCTTGGCGGAGTCGGCCAGGGCCCGGAGGTCGGCCTCGGGTGTGGTCTCGTCCGCGACGATGAGCCATGTGCCGGGGTGTTCAGGCAGTTTCGGCTCAGGGACGGTCTGCCATTCGATGCGGTACCGGAGTTCGTCGGCGGGCGTCCCGGTCCGGCCTCCGGGGCGGCCTTCCAGCCAGTACCACTCGTGCTGGAAGGGGTAGGTGGGGAGGTCGGGGTCGGGCTGGGCGTTCCAGGCGGTGAACAGGGTGGGCCAGTGGACATCGGTGCCGTTGGTCCAGAGCGTGGCGAGCGCGGTCAGGAAGGTCTCGGTCTCGGCGCGGCCTCGGCGCATCGCGGGGACGAAGACCTGGCCGTCCTCATCGGTGATCTGCTGGGCGAGGGCGGTCAGGACGGCGTCGGGGCCCAATTCCAGCCAGCGGGTGGCGCCCTGGGCGTGCAGGTCGGTGACCATGTCGGCGAACCGGACCGGCTCGCGGACGTGCGCCACCCAATAGGCGGGATCGGTGACCTGCGCGGGCAGCCCCGCGATGGCCGGCTCGTGGAAGGTCAGGCCGGCCACGACCTGCCCGAACTCCTCCAGCATCGGGTCCATCAGCGGCGAATGGAACGCATGGCTGACGTTCAGCGGGGTCGCCCGGACGCCCTTCTCCCGCCAGCGTTCCACCAGCTCGCCCACGGCGTCGGCGTCGCCCGAGACCACGACGGACGAGGGACCGTTCACCGCCGCGATCGCCACGTCTTCGGAGAGCTGCTCGGCGACCTGGTCTTCCGGCAGTTGCACCGCGGCCATGGCCCCGCCGGGTGGGAGCGCCTGCATGAGGCGCGCTCGCGCGGTGATCAGCGTGCAGGCGTCCTGCAAGGAGAGGACTCCGGCGGCGTGGGCGGCGGCGATCTGGCCGACCGAGTGCCCGTTGACGTAGGCGGGGCGCACGCCCAGCCAGGTCACCAGCCGCCACAACGCCACCTCGATGGCAAAGATGGCCACCTGGGCGACGCCGGTCTGGTCCAGAGAGCCGTCGGGGGTGTCGGTGAACACCGTCTCCCGCAGCGGCAGGCCGGTCAGCTCCTCGACCTTGTCGAAGGCTTCGGCGAACACCGGGAAGGTCTCGTACAGCTCCCGGCCCATTCCGGCGCGCTGGCTGCCCTGCCCGGTGAACAGCACCGCCAGTTCCCCCGCGGCGGCGACGCCGCCGACCACGGTGTCGCCGAGCAGCACGGTCCGGTGGTCGAACTGCGCCCGCCGGGCCAGGCCGGCGCCGACGGCGGCGATCGCCTCCGGCGCCGCGCCCGCGGTGAGCCCTCGCACGGTGGTGCGCATGTCCGTCGCGGCACCGGCCGTCTTCCCCGACACCAGCAGCGGGATCGTCTCCGGTGCTGGAACGGGGGTGTCGCCGGTGGAGTCGGTGTCGGGCTCCGGTGCGGCTTCCAGGAGTACGTGTGCGTTGGTGCCGCTGAGTCCGAAGGACGAGACTCCGGCGCGGCGCGGCCGGTCGGTCTGCGGCCACGGGACCGGCTCGGTCACCAGCTCGATCGAGCCGGCCGACCAGTCGACGTGCGGGGAGGGCTCGTCGACGTGCAGCGTGGCGGGGACCACGCCGTGCCGGATCGCCTCGACCATCTTGATCACACCCGCGACGCCCGAGGCCGCCTGGGCATGGCCGATGTTCGACTTGAGGGAACCCAGCAGCAGCGGCCTGTCCTCGTCACGGTCTTGCCCGTAGGTGGCGATAAGGGCCTGCGCCTCGATCGGGTCACCGAGCTGCGTCCCTGTCCCATGGGCCTCGACCACGTCCACGTCCCGCTCGGTCAGCCCAGCCTGGGCCAGCGCCTGCCGGATCACCCGCTGCTGCGACGGACCATTCGGGGCGGTCAAGCCGTTGCTGGCCCCGTCCTGGTTCACCGCCGAGCCGCGCACGACCGCCAGCACCCGATGGCCGAGCCGCCGGGCGTCCGACAGCCGTTCCAGCACCACCAGGCCGACGCCCTCGCCCCAGCCGGTGCCGTCGGCCGCCGCGGCGAACGCCTTGCAGCGGCCGTCGGGTGCCAGGCCGCGCTGGCGGCTGAACTCGATGAACATGCCCGGCGTCGCCATGACCGTCGCGCCGCCGGCCAGCGCCAGATCGCACTCACCCGAACGCAGGGATTGGGCCGCCAGATGCATCGCGACCAGCGACGAGGAGCACGCCGTGTCCACGGTCACCGCCGGGCCCTCCAGGCCCAGCGCGTACGACACGCGGCCCGACGCGACGCTCCCGGCGGTGCCGACGCCGATGTAGCCCTCAAGGTCGTCGGGGAACTCGGTGAATCCCGCCGTGTAGTCGTGGTACGCCACCCCGGCGAACACGCCGGTGCGGCTGCCGCGCAGCGCGGTCGGGTCGATGCCCGTCCGCTCGATCGCCTCCCAGGACGCCTCCAGCAGCAGGCGCTGCTGCGGGTCCATCGACACCGCCTCGCGCGGCGAGATGCCGAAGAACTCCGCGTCGAACTCGCCGGCGTCGTGGAGGAAGCCGCCGCTGCTCGCGTAGGTCGTTCCGGCGTGGTCGGCGTCCGGATGGTAGATGCCGTCGACGTCCCAGCCCCGGTTGTCCGGGAAGGGGGAGATGCCGTCCCGGCCGTCGGCGACGAGCCGCCACAGGTCCTGCGGGGACCGGACGCCGCCCGGGTAGCGGCAGGCCATCCCGACGATCACGATCGGGTCGTCGGCCGCCGCGCGGAGCACCGGCGCTGCCCCGGCCGTCTCGACGTCCCCGGTCAACCGGCCGAGGATGTGGTCGGCGACGGCCTGCGCGTTCGGGTAGTCGAAGATCAGCGTGGCGGGCAGCCGCAGCCCGGTGACCGCCGCGAGCCCGTTGCGGAGCTCGACCGCCATCAGCGAGGTGAACCCCAGCTCCTGGAACGGCCGGTCGGCCGATATCTCCGCGACCGAGGAGTGCCCCAGCACCGCGGCCACCCGCTCCCGGACGGTCTCCAGCACCAGCCCCCGCCGGCCCGCCGGATCGAGACCGGCCAGCCGGCTCGCCAGCCCGGAGGTGTCGGCGTCCACGAGCCCGGCCGGGGTCTCGTCGTTCCAGGAGAACTGGTGTTCGTCCAGCCAGTAGCGCCGGTGCTGGAACGGGTAGGTGGGGAGGTCGGGGTCGGGCTTGGCGTTCCAGGCGGTGAAGAGGGCGGACCAGTGGATGTCCGTGCCGTGGGTCCACAGTTCGGCGAGGGCGGTCAGGAAGGTGAGCGGCTCAGGGCGGCGCGCGCGCATGGCGGTGGCGAACACGTGGCCGTCGGGGTCGAGGTTCCGCTGGACGAGGGCGGTGAGGACGCCGTCCGGGCCGAGTTCCAGCCACCGGGTGACGCCCTGGGCGTGCAGGTCGGCGACCATGTCGGCGAACCGGACCGGCTCGCGGACGTGCGCCGCCCAGTACGCCGGGTCCGCCACCTCGGCGGGCAGGCCCTCGATCGTGGGTGCGCGGAAGGACAGGCCGGCCACGACCCGGCCGAACTCCTCCAGCATCGGGTCCATCAGCGGCGAGTGGAACGCGTGGCTGACGTTCAGCAGGGTCGTCCGCACGTCCTGCTGGCGCCACCGTCCGACCAGTTCGCGGACGGCCGGTTCGGCACCGGACACCACGACGGACGAGGGACCGTTCACCGCCGCGATCGCCACGTCTCCGGGGAGCTGTTCGGCGACCTTGTCTTCCGGAAGTTCCACGGCCGCCATCGCCCCGCCAGGCGGGAGCGCCTGCATGAGGCGCGCTCGCGCGGTGATCAGCGTGCAGGCGTCTTCCAGGGAGAGGACTCCGGCGGCGTGGGCGGCGGCGATCTGGCCGACCGAGTGGCCGTTGACGTAGGCGGGGCGCACGCCCAGCCAGGTCACCAGCCGCCACAGCGCCACCTCGATGGCGAAGATGGCCACCTGGGCGACGCCGGTCTGATCCAGTGACCCATCTGGGTTGTCGGTGAACACCGTCTCCCGCAGCGGCAGGCCGGTCAGTTCCTCGACTTCGTTGAAGGCTTCGGCGAACACCGGGAAGGCCTCGTACAGCTCCCGGCCCATCCCGGGGCGCTGACTGCCCTGGCCGGTGAAGAGGATGCCGAGGCTGCCGGGCGACGCCGTTCCGCGGACGACCGCCGTCCCCAGCAGCACGGCCCGCTGGTCGAACGTCGCGCGGGACAGCAGCGAGGCACCGGCGTCCACCGCCGAGGCGCCCGCGTACTCGCGGAACCGCTCGATCATCTGCTCCACGGCCGGGGCGGTCCTGCCGGACAGGACGAGCGGAACCACTTCCGGCGTCGGGACGGGAGCGTCGTCGCTGGAGTCGGTGTCGGGCTCCGGTGCGGCTTCCAGGAGTACGTGCGCGTTGGTGCCGCTGAGTCCGAAGGACGAGACTCCGGCGCGGCGCGGCCGGTCGGTCTGCGGCCACGGGACCGGCTCGGTCACCAGCTCGACCGCACCGGCCGACCAGTCGACGTGCGGGGAAGGCTCGTCCACGTGCAGCGTGGCCGGGACCGTGCCGCGCCGGATCGCCTCGACCATCTTGATCACACCCGCGACGCCCGAGGCCGCCTGGGCATGACCGATGTTCGACTTGAGGGAACCCAGCAGCAGCGGCCTGTCCTGGTCACGGCCCTGCCCGTAGGTGGCGATGAGGGCCTGCGCCTCGATCGGGTCACCGAGCTGCGTCCCGGTCCCGTGGGCCTCGACCACGTCCACGTCCCGCTCGGTCAACCCGGCCTGGGCCAGCGCCTGCCGGATCACCCGCTGCTGCGACGGACCATTCGGGGCCGTCATCCCGTTGCTGGCGCCGTCCTGGTTGACGGCCGAACCGGCGACCACGGCCAGCACCCGATGCCCTTGGCGGCGGGCGTCCGACAGGCGCTCCAGGACGACAAGGCCGACACCTTCGGACCATCCAGTCCCATCAGCGGAGGCCGCGAACGCCTTGCAGCGGCCGTCCGGTGCCAGTCCGCGCTGGCGGCTGAACTCGATGAACATGCCCGGCGTGGCCATCACGGTGACACCGCCGGCCAGCGCCAGATCGCACTCCCCCGAACGCAGGGACTGGGCCGCCAGATGCAGCGCCACCAGGGAGGACGAACACGCCGTGTCGACGGTGACCGAGGGGCCTTCCAGGCCCAGGGTGTAGGAGGTGCGGCCCGTCACCAGGCTGCCGCCGCTGCTGGCCGCCGGCGCACTGCCGAGCGCGTAGTCGTGATACATCACACCGGTGAACACGCCGGTGCGGCTGCCGCGCAGCCCGGTCGGGTCGATCCCGGCTCGCTCGATCGCCTCCCACGAGGTCTCCAGCAGCAGACGCTGCTGCGGGTCCATCGACACCGCCTCACGCGGCGAGATCCCGAAGAACTCCGCATCGAAGTCGGCGGCGTCGTAGAGGAACCCGCCCTCGCGGACGTAGCTGTGCCCGTACCGCTCGGGATCGGGGTCGTACAGACTGTCGAGGTCCCAGCCCCGGTCCGCCGGCAGCTCACCGACGGCGTCACGACTGGTTACGACGAGATCCCACAGATCCTGGGGTGATTTGACGTCGCCGGGGTAGCGGCAGGCCATCCCGACGATGACGATCGGGTCGTCGTCGATCGCCACCGGCCGGGCCGAGACCACCGGCCGAGCCGATCGCGCCTGCCCGTCAAGCTCGCCGAGGATGTGGTCGGCGACGGCCTGCGAGTTCGGATAGTCGAACACCAGCGTCGCCGGAAGCCGCAACCCCGTCACCGACCCCAAGGCGTTACGCAGCTCGACCGCCATCAGCGAGTCGAACCCCAACTCCTGGAACGGCCGATCAGCCGATATCTCCGCCACCGACGAGTGCCCCAGCACCGCGGCCACCCGCTCCCGGACGGCCCCCAGCACCAGCTCCCGCCGCTGCGTCTCGTCCAGATCGGTCAATCGGGCCGCGAGTCCCGAGGCTGCGGAGCGTGTGCTCACCCGGCCGGCCAGGGTGCGCAATAGCGCCGGGACCTGTCCCTGCGACCGGCGCAGCGCCACCGTGTCGATGCGCAGCGGCGCCACCACCGCACGGTCACCGCGCACACCCGCGTCGAACAAGGCCAGCGCGTCCCGCTCCGACAACGGCGGCAACCCCTGACGGCGCATCCGCTCCCGATCGACCTCGCCCAGCCCCCGCGCCATCTCGGTGTCCAGATCCCACAACCCGAACGCCAACGACACCGCGGGCAGACCCAGCGAACGCCGATACTCCGCCAGCCCGTCCAAGAACACATTCGCGGCCGCATACGCGCCCTGCCCCGCCGGCAGCACCAGACCACCCGCCGACGACATCAACACAAACGCCTCAAGCCCGAGATCGGCCGTGAGTTCATGCAGATGCCACGCCGCATCGGCTTTGGGGGCGAAGACTTCTGCTAGTTCCTCATCGGTCAGTGCCTCGACCAGTCCGGGGCCTCCCGTTCCGGCCACGTGCACTACGCCGGACAGCTCCACTCCGGACAGCACGCCCTCAAGCTGCCGCCGATCCGCCACATCACAGGCCGCCACCGCGACCCGGGCGCCCAACTCCTCCAGCTCGGCCACCAACTCGCCCGCCCCGGGCGCATCAGACCCCCGCCGGCTCACCAGCAGCAACGACCGCACCCCATGCGCCCGCACCAGCCGCCGCGCCAACACCGCACCGATCCCACCGGTGCCACCGGTAACCAGCACGGTCCCCGAACCGAACACCGGGATTTCGCCGTCTGGGGTTTGCGTGCGCGCCAGCCGCGGGAACGACACCTGGCCGTCGCGGATCGCGGCCTCCGGCTCGGCCACCTGGGTCACCTGGCGCCAGGACTCCGCCGCCTCGTCCACATCGACCAGGACGATCCGCCCCGGATGCTCAGCCTGCGCGGCCCGCACCAGACCCCACACCGCCGCAACACCCGGAACCACCTCGACACCACCGGCCGAGACCCCGCCCCGAGTCACCACCACCAGCCGCGACCCCGCGAACCGCTCATCACCCAGCCAAGCGCGCACCACGCTCAGAGCGCCGGTCGTCGCCGCCACGGGCTCGGCTGCCGCGATACCGTCCCAGCCGGCAGTCACCACTACGGACCCGCCGTCGGCGACCAGCTCGGCGGCCTCCTCCAGATCGGCGGCCACGACACCATCGACCGCGTCCGCCAGACCCGCGGCACCCACGACCGCGACAGGCCCGTCCGACTCCGCAAGAGCGGACTCGGCCGCAACCCACTCCACCCCGTACAGCCCACCCCGGACAGCGCCGGCGCCCAACTGCTCAGCGGACACCGGACGACCCGCCATCGCCTCCACCGACGCCACCGCAACACCCGCGGCATCGGCAAGCTGCAACGACACCGCGTTGCTCGCATCGCCTCCACCCGCGGCACGGGTGATCCGCACGCGCAGCGCGGTCGCACCCGAGGCGATCAGGTGGACGCCGGACCAGGAGAACGGAAGGAGCGTCTGGTCGCGCTCCTGCTCGCTCTCCCACCCCGCGAGCAGCAGCGCGTGCATGGCCGCGTCCAGAAGCGCCGGGTGGATTCCGTAATGGGCGGCGTCCTCTGAAGCCTCCTCGGGGAGTGCCACTTCGGCGAAGACCTCGTCGCCGCGACGCCACACGTTCCGCAACCCCTGGAACACAGGGCCGTAGGCGTAGCCGCGATCCAGGAACAGTTCGTACGCGTCGCCGCAGTCCAGCGGTTCGGCCTCGGCCGGCGGCCACATCGTGAGGTCTGCGCCGGTCGCCGGAACGGCCTTATCCGTGAGGGTTCCTTCGGCGTGCAAGGTCCACGGATCGCCGTCGGCCTCGGTTTCGGGGCGGGAGAACACCCGGACCGGCCGCCGGCCCTCCACCTCGGCGCCCACCACCACCTGCACCACCACGGCACCGGCCTCCGGCACCACCAGCGGAGCCCGCAGCAACAACTCCTCCACCACAGGCAGGCCAACCTCAGCACCCGCCCGCAACACCAACTCCACCAAACCCGCACCCGGCACCAACACCGTCCCCAACACCGCATGATCGGCCAACCACGACTGACCAACCAGCGACAACCGCCCCGACAACACCCACTCACCAGACCCCGCAACACCCACAACCGCACCAAGCAACGGATGACCCGCCACGGCCAGACCGACCGAGCTGACGTCTCCCTGGACGGCGGTGGTCGTAGCCGACCAGAACCGCTGGTGCTGGAAGGGGTAGGTGGGGAGGTCGGGGTCGGGCTGGGCGTTCCAAGCGGTGAACAAGGTGGGCCAGTGGACGTCGGTGCCGTTGGCCCAGAGCGTGGCGAGCGCGGTGAGGAGGGTTTCGGTCTGGGGGCGGCTTCGGCGCATTGCGGGGGCGAAGACCTGGCCGTCCTCGTCGGTGATCTGCTGGGCGAGGGCGGTCAGGACGGCGTCGGGGCCGAGTTCCAGCCAGCGGGTGGCGCCTTGAGCGTGCAGGTCGGCGACCATGTCGGCGAACCGGACCGGTTCGCGGACGTGCGCCACCCAATAGGCGGGATCGGTGACCTGCGCGGGCAGCCCGTCGATCTGCGGCTCCCGGAAGGTCAGGCCGTCGATGGCCGCGGCGAAGTCAGCGAGCATCGGCTCCATCAGCGGCGAATGGAACGCGTGACTGACGGTCAGAGCCTTCACACGCACGCCGTCGCCGCGCCACTGCTCGGCCAGTTGCTCCACGGCCTCGGCGTCACCGGAGACCACCACCGAGGTCGGGCCGTTCACCGCCGCGACCGCCACCCCCTCAGGCAGCACCCCGGCCACATCGTCTTCGGCAAGCTCGACCGCCAGCATCGCCCCACCGGGCGGGAGCGCCTGCATCAACCGCGCCCGCGCGGCCACCAGCATGCAGGCGTCCTCCAGGGACAGGACTCCGGCGGCGTGGGCTGCGGCGATCTGCCCGACCGAGTGCCCGTTCACCGCGTCCGGGCGCACGCCCAGCCAGGTCACCAGCCGCCACAGCGCCACCTCGATGGCGAAGATCGCGACCTGGGCGACGCCGGTCTGGTCCAGGGAGCCGTCGGGGTTGTCGGTGAACACCGTGTCCCGCAGCGGCAGACCGGTCAGCTCCTCCACCTTGTCGAAGGCTTCGGCGAACACCGGGAAGGTCTCGTACAGGTCCCGGCCCATGCCCGCCCATTGGCTGCCCTGGCCGGTGAACAGCACCGCCAGCTCACCCGACCCTGCGGTGCCTTCCACAACCTGGTCCCCGAGCAGGACTGCGCGGTGATCGAAGACCGCCCGTCCCGCCAGACCCGCGGCCGCGTCTACGAGGTGCTCCCCACTCGCGGCGAACTCCCGTACCTGGGCCAGCATCGCCGCCGCGGCCTCGGCACTCTTCCCGGACACGATCAGCGGCGCGATGCCCGGAGCAGCCTCAGCGGTGTCGGGGGTGTCCGGCGCGGCTTCCAGGAGTACGTGCGCGTTGGTGCCGCTGATCCCGAAGGACGACACACCCGCCCGGCGCGGCCGGTCGGTCTGCGGCCAGGGAACCGGCTCGGTCACCAGCTCGACCGAGCCGGCCGACCAGTCCACATGCGGGGAAGGCTCGTCCACGTGCAGCGTGGCCGGAATCGTGCCGTGCCGGATCGCCTCGACCATCTTGATCACACCCGCAATGCCCGAGGCCGCTTGGGTGTGACCGATGTTCGATTTCAGGGAGCCGACATAGACCGGTAGGTCGGGGTCGCGCTCTCGCCCGTAGGTGGCGATGAGGGCCTGCGCCTCGATCGGGTCGCCCAATGGCGTGCCCGTTCCGTGGGCCTCGACCACGTCGATGTCCCGCTCGGTCAGCCCGGCCTGGGCGAGAGCCTGCCGGATCACCCGCTGCTGCGACGGACCATTCGGCGCGGTCAAGCCGTTGCTGGCCCCGTCCTGATTCACTGCCGAACCAGCCACGACCGCGAGCACCCGATGCCCTTGGCGGCGGGCATCCGACAGGCGCTCCAGCACCACCAGGCCGACGCCCTCGCCCCAGCCGGTGCCGTCGGCCGCCGCGGCGAACGCCTTGCAGCGGCCGTCCGGTGCCAGGCCGCGCTGGCGGCTGAACTCGATGAACATGCCTGGGGTGGCCATCACGGTGACACCGCCGGCCAGCGCCAGATCGCACTCCCCCGAACGCAGGGATTGAGCCGCCAGATGCAGCGCCACCAGGGAGGACGAACACGCCGTGTCGACGGTGACCGAGGGGCCTTCCAGGCCCAGGGTGTAGGAGGTGCGGCCCGTCACCAGGCTGCCGCCGCTGCTGGCCGCCGGCGCACTGCCGAGCGCGTAGTCGTGATACATCACACCGGTGAACACGCCGGTGCGGCTGCCGCGCAGCCCGGTCGGGTCGATCCCGGCCCGCTCGATCGCCTCCCACGAGGTCTCCAGCAGCAGACGCTGCTGCGGGTCCATCGACACCGCCTCACGCGGCGAGATCCCGAAGAACTCCGCATCGAAGTCGGCGGCGTCGTAGAGGAAGGAGCCGTTCAGGGTGTAGGTCTTGCCCTCGACGCCCGGCTCCGGGTCGAAGATGCGGTCGGGGTCCCAGCCGCGGTCGGACGGGAAGTCCGCCACCGTGTCGACCCCGTCCATGACCAGGCGCCAGAGGTCCTGGGGTGATTTGACGTCGCCGGGGTAGCGGCAGGCCATCCCCACGATGACGATCGGGTCGTCGTCGATCGCCGCCGGCCGGGCCGAAAGCACCGGCCGAACCGACCGCGCCTGCCCATCCAGCTCGCCGAGGATGTGGTCGGCGACAGCTTGCGAGTTCGGGTAGTCGAACACCAGCGTCGCCGGAAGCCGCAACCCCGTCACCGACCCCAAGGCGTTACGCAGCTCGACCGCCATCAGCGAGTCGAACCCCAACTCCTGGAACGGCCGATCAGCCGATATCTCCGCCACCGAGGAATGCCCCAGCACCGCGGCCACCCGCTCCCGGACGGCCTCCAGCACCAGTTCCTGTCGGCCTGCCGGGTCGAGACCGGCCAACCGGGCCGCCAGCCCTGAACTCGCCGACTGGGCCGAGCGGTTACCCGACCGGCCGGCCAGGGTGCGCAGCAGCGCCGGGACCTGTCCCTGCGACCGGCGCAGCGCCACCGTGTCGATGCGCAGCGGCGCCACCACCGCACGGTCACCGCGCACACCCGCGTCGAACAAGGCCAGCGCGTCCCGCTCCGACAACGGCGGCAACCCCTGACGGCGCATCCGCCCCCGATCGACCTCGCCCAGACCCCGCGCCATCTCGGTGTCCAAGTCCCACAACCCGAACGCCAACGACACCGCAGGAAGACCCAGCGAACGCCGATACTCCGCCAGCCCGTCCAAGAACACATTCGCGGCCGCATACGCGCCCTGCCCCGCCGGCAGCACCAGACCACCCGCCGACGACATCAACACAAACGCCTCAAGCCCAAGACCAGCCGTGAGCTCATGCAGATGCCACGCCGCATCGGCCTTGGGGGCGAAAACCCCGGTCAGCTCCGAGCCCGTTAGGGCCTCGACCATCCCTGGGCCTGCCGTCCCGGCCACGTGCACTACGCCGGACAGCTCCACTCCGGACAGCACGCCCTCAAGCTGCCGCCGATCCGCCACATCACAGGCCGCCACCGCGACCCGGGCGCCCAACTCCTCCAGCTCGGCCACCAGCTCGCCCGCCCCGGGCGCATCAGACCCCCGCCGGCTCACCAGCAGCAACGACCGCACCCCATGCGCCCGCACCAGCCGCCGCGCCAACACCGCACCGATCCCACCGGTGCCACCGGTCACCAGCACGGTCCCCGAACCGAACACGGGGGCAGCGGCGTCCTCCGCGCCGGCCGCGTCCACACGCGCCAGCCGGGGCACCGAAACTTCACCGGCACGGATCGCGGCTTCGGGTTCGGTCACATCGACGATCCGGTGCCAGGACTCCGCCGCCTCGTCCACATCGACCAGGACGATCCGCCCCGGATGCTCAGCCTGCGCGGCCCGCACCAGACCCCACACCGCCGCAACACCCGGAACCACCTCGACACCACCCGCCGAGACCCCGCCCCGAGTCACCACCACCAGCCGCGACCCCGCGAACCGCTCATCACCCAGCCAGGCCCGCACCACGCTCAGAACCGCGACCGACAGGGCCGCTGGTTCTGCCGCACCGGCGGCATCATCCCAGCCGGCGGCGACCACCACGGACCCGCCGTCGGCGACCAGCTCGGCGGCTTCCTCCAGATCGGCGGCCGCGACACCATCGACCGCGTCCGCCAGACCCGCGGCACCCACGACCGCGACAGGCCCGTCCGGCTCCGCAAGAGCGGACTCGGCCGCAACCCACTCCACCCCGTACAGGCCACCCCGGACAGCGCCGGCGCCCAACTGCTCAGCGGACACCGGACGACCCGCCATCGCCTCCACCGACGCCACCGCAACACCCGCGGCATCGGCGAGCTGCAACGACACGGCGTTGCCCTCGCCGGCGGTGTCGCGGCGTGCGATCCGCACCCGCAGCGCCGTCAGGCCGGAGACGTCGAGGCGTACGCCGGACCAGGAGAACGGGAGCAGCGTCTGGTCGCGCTGCTCCTCACTCTCCAGACCGGCGAGCAGCAGAGCATGCAGAGCGGCGTCCAGCAGTGCCGGGTGCAGGCGGAACCTCGCCGCGTCCGGCTGCGCGACATCCGGGAGGGCGACCTCGGCGAAGACCTCGTCGCCGCGACGCCACGCGTTCCGCAGCCCCTGGAACACCGGGCCGTAGGCGTAGCCGCGATCCAGCAGCCGCTCGTAGGCGTCCTCGCACTCCAGCGGGACGGCTCCCTCGGGCGGCCAGGCGGTGAGACCGGCGTCGACCAGCGGAGCGGTGTCGTCCGCCAGCATTCCCTCGGCGTGCAGCGTCCACGAGGCGGACGCATCGGCCTCGGTTTCGGGGCGGGAGAACACCCGAACCGGCCGCCGGCCCTCCACCTCGGCGCCCACCACCACCTGCACCACCACGGCACCGGCCTCCGGCACCACCAGCGGAGCCCGCAGCAACAACTCCTCCACCACAGGCAGGCCAACCTCAGCACCCGCCCGCAACACCAACTCCACCAAACCCGCACCCGGCACCAACACCGTCCCCAACACCGCATGATCGGCCAACCACGACTGACCAACCAGCGACAACCGCCCCGACAACACCCACTCACCAGACCCCGCAACACCCACAACCGCACCAAGCAACGGATGACCCGCCACCGCCAAACCGACCGAGCTGACGTCCCCGGTCGCGGCGGCGTCGGGCTCCAGCCAGTACCGCTCGCCCTGGAACGCGTAGGTCGGCACGTCCATCGGCCGGGCGGCGCGTCCCACGAGCGGACGCCAGTCGACGGCCGCGCCCGCGGCGTGCAGCCGCGCGAGAGCCTCGACGAGGCCGCGGACCTCGTCCCTGCCCCGGCGCATGACCGGCACGGCGGTGGGGTTCTGCGGCAGGGCGGCGACCATGCCGGTCAGTACCGCGTCCGGGCCGATCTCCAGGAAGAGGCCCGTCCCGGCCGCGTGCGCGGCGACGACCGCGTCGTGGAAGCGGACGGGGCGGCGTACGTGCTCGACCCAGAACTCCGCCGTGGCCACATCGGCGGGCAGCCCGCCCAGCTTGGGCGCCCGGAAGTCGACGCCGTCGATGGCGGCGGCGAACTCTTCCAGCATCGGGTCCATCAGCGGGGAGTGGAACGCGTGGCTGACCTGGAGCCGCTTGACCCGCACCCCCTTCTTCGACCACCGCTTC